>JANPKU010000077.1:0-13264 GCA_031426215.1 Actinomycetes bacterium | reverse complement strand
TCGCCGAGCCGCCATTCCGCTGGGGCGTGGCGAGCGGCGACCCGCTCGCCGACCGTGTCATCCTCTGGACGCGCTGCGACCCCCGACCGGGCACCTCCAAGGTGACGTGGGAGATCGGGACCGACCCGAAACTGCGCCGCGTGCTGCACCGGGGAACGGTCACGACGTCGGCGGCGACGGATCACACGGTGAAGGTCGACGTCGCCGGTCTGCGGCCGTCGACGACCTACTGGTACCGCTTCACGGTGGGCGGCAAGGCATCTCCGATCGGACGCACGAAGACCGCACCCGGCGCAACCCAAGCGCTGGACCGGATCCGCATCGGTCTGGTCTCCTGCTCGAACTGGACCGGCGGCTACTTCTCTGCCTACCGCCACCTCGCGAACCAGCCCGACATCGACCTCATCCTCCACGTCGGGGACTACATCTACGAGTACGGCAACGGCGCCGACCTCTACGGACCCGGCCCCGCAATCGGGCGCGCACACGACCCCGGCGTCGAGATGGTCACGCTTGACCACTACCGACGACGCCACGCCCAGTACAAGACCGACCCCGACCTGCGCCTGCTGCACCAGCGGCTCCCGTTCGTGGTGACCTGGGACGACCACGAGTCAGCCAACGACGCATGGCAGGGCGGCGCCGAGAACCACGGCGACGACGACTACCAGCCCGAAGGGGACTGGCAGGCCCGGCGCGACGCTGCGCTCAAGGCCTACTTCGAGTGGATGCCGGTGCGTCCGGTCAGCGCCGGATCCACGCAGCTGTACCGGTCGTTCAGCTATGGGAGCCTTGCCGACCTGATCGTCCTCGACCTTCGACGAGACCGCGATGAGCAGGTCGTGTTCCCCTTGGAGGTCGACCGGGTCGACGATCCCGACCGGACGATCACCGGGCGGGCCCAACTCGACTGGCTCAAGTCCGGCCTCGCGGTCAGCAAGGCTCGTTGGAAGCTGGTCGGGAACCCGGTCATGATCACACCGGTCGTGTTCCCTCCGCTGCCAGATGTCGTCGGCGGGCTGCCCGCCGGGCAAGTGCGCCAGGCGCTCGCCGATCTCCTCGACGGCCCCTTGCCCCAGGACGGTCTGCCGTACAACGTCGACCAGTGGGACGGCTACACCGCCGACCGCCGGGAACTCCTCCAACACATCGTTGACGAGGGCATCGACGGGGTGACGTTCTGTACCGGCGACATCCACTCCACATGGGCCTGCGACGTCCCCCTCGACGCCGGCACCTACAACCCGCTGGACCCGAGCGGTGCGCTCGGCGGCTCACCGTCGGTGGCGGTCGAGCTCGTGACCACATCGATCACCTCCGACAACCTCGACGACATCACCGGATCGCCGCCGAGGACCACATCACTCGCAGTCGAAGAGCTGTTCAAGACGAGCAACCGCCACGTCAAGGAACTCGAGTTCGACTCCCACGGCTTCGCCGTGCTCGACATCACCAATGAACGCATCGAGTGCGAGTGGACGTACATCACCGACCGGGAAGACCCGAACGCCACAACGGTGCCCGGACCGATCTGGAAAACCGACTTCGGGTCCAACTTCGTGACCCCCGTACGAACAAAGGTGATCTGACATGGACCGACGACGATTCCTCGCAGGCTCGGTGGCGGCGGGCAGCGCCCTCGCCCTCGGCCCGACGTTCTGGCACCGCGCCTACGCGGCACCGGCCCAACCGGGACCCTCGCCCTACGGAGCGCTGCTCGAGCAGGACTCGAACGGGTTCCGGCTCCCCGCCGGCTTCCGCTCCGAGGTGGTCGCCCGGAGTGGACTGCCGGTCTCGACGACCCAGCCGTACGTCTGGCACCCCTTCCCCGACGGCTCTGGCATCGTGCCCCTCCCGGACGGCGGCTATGCCTATGCCTGCAACAGCGAGGTGTTCAGCCCGGCCGGTGGCGGAGCGTCCGCCATCCGGTTCGATCAGGAGGGGCGCATCGTCGGCGCCTACCGGATCCTGGCCGGCACGAGTGCGAACTGTGCGGGCGGTGTCACGCCGTGGGGCACCTGGCTTTCCTGCGAAGAGCAGCCGCTCGGACAGGTCTACGAGTGCAGGGTCGACGGGCCCGGCAACGGTGAGGTGCGACCTGCGCTCGGTACATTCTCTCACGAGGCGGCGGTCGTTGATCCCAACGGGAGACGGCTGTACATGACCGAGGACGACCTCATCGATGGTGGCGGCGGCTACTACCGCTTCGTGCCCAACGCCTACCCCAACCTCTCGTCCGGACGGCTCGAAGCGGCCACGCTCCCGAACGGGCCCGGCAAAGTGAAGTGGGTGCCAATCGACCCCGCCCGGCCCGTCGCTGCCAACCTCCCGTTGAGCCAGGGACGCCCCACCGGCACCGACCAGTTCGCCGGCGCCGAGGGAGCGTTCTACGACGAGGGCCACGTGTACTTCACCACGAAATCGAACGACCGGGTGTGGGATCACGACATCGCCCGCAACACCATCACCGTGCTCTACGACGCCGCCGACTTCTCCAGCCCGCCCCTCACCGGCGTCGACAACCTCGTCGTCAGCGGGGCCAACGAGATCTTCGTCTGCGAGGACGGCGGCGACATGCAATTGGTCGTCATCACCCCCGACAACGTGGTCGCCCCCTTCCTCCAACTGGTCGGCCAGAACGAATCAGAGCTTTCGGGTGCCGCCTTCGATCCATCGGGCACCCGCCTCTACCTCAACTCCGATCGTGGCGGGCAGTTCCTCGGGACGGTGTTCGATTCAACCCTTCTCAACACCGCTGAGCAGGAATTCGGCAACCCCCGCAAGGGCGGACTCGGACCTGGCATCACCTACGTCGTGACCGGCCCATTCCGTCAGGCGCCGTCCCCCGTGTCGCCCGGCACCGGCGGACCCAAGCCCGTCAAGGGCGGGCCGAAGACGCGCTGACGGCGCCTGGGGTACCTCAACGCAGACTGCGCTCCGAGGGGACGATTATGCGCGCCGCCACGTCTCGACACGGCCCATCGCTGATGGATGAGCCCAGGCGTCCGAGGGGACGTCCTTTCAGCGACCCCAACCCTCGGCGTGTGAGGCCAACCGGCACTTCGGCAACGCAGCGTTTCTGGCTCCAGGATCAACGCACCCCGGTCGCCAGCAACGCGGGGCAGAGACGGGTAACTCCATCAAACGCCACTAACTGTGTGCTGGGACGGGGAGACGGATCCGCTTTCCTGCCTGACGGCGAAGCCAGAATCCGTCCGATCACGTCGGGAGGCTGCTATCTGTACCTGGTTGACCGCTACTTCGTACTCGACTCGACAGAATCATCGGCAATCTCGAAGTTCCCGACCTCGGCAGCGCCAGCGTGCGGTCGGCACCCGACAACGGACCGACTCAACGAGACGACGTTGGGCGACGAGCCGGCGATCAGGGACGGTCGACCGCCGTCTCGCCGTTTGTGCCGGGTTGACATCTGCCGAACGACTCGCTCGCCGATCACCGTCCAGCTCCGAGACTTCAAGACGTGGTGGCCCCGACGGACCGAACCCGCTGGGATCGGCGACACATGTTTTACCTAAGCTGTGCGCTCGCCCAGAAGACTCCGTGACGCCGAACGAAGTTCGATCTCAGCTAACAAAACTTGAACGGTGGATGAACTCCAAGACATACTTCCCGTCGGCACCAGCAGAGAGCTACGGAGGCAACCGCATGTCTTGCGGCCGGATTCACTTCAACGAGAACAGGATTCGAGCGGATGGGATGCCCCCAAATGCTGCATGGTCGGCCGTTTGCGACGAGCACGGCTATCGCGGCCCTGGCCGTGATCGCCGGTTCGAGGCAGTCGACGATCTCTTCGACCATCACGACGACCACGCGCGAGTGAACGCCTGAGGATCACAAGGCGACGTGATGATCGCATCATCGCGGAGCCAGCCTGCCCGTGACCTCGAACGCTGAGATGCGGCGCGCAGTCTGCGAATCGACCAAGAATCACCGCTTGACAGACATAGAAGGATCGA
Source organism: Actinomycetes bacterium (assembly GCA_031426215.1). GTDB lineage: Bacteria > Actinomycetota > Acidimicrobiia > Acidimicrobiales > Ilumatobacteraceae > Sva-07. The sequence continues at coordinate 9,287 of JANPKU010000077.1, read as the reverse complement.
TCGATCTTCCCAGCCGAAGTGTCCCCAACGGTGCATAGGTCCTGTTCAGCGATTTCGTGGATGGTTCCGACTGTCTCGTTCGTTCCCGCGTTTGTAATTCCCCGGCCGCCCTCGCCATGAGTTCCTGCTCGTTACCCAGGCTCACATCATCGAGGAACTTCTCAGCTGCACGGCCTCGGAAGACCGCTGCTCGTCGACCGTCGTGTTCGATGATGACCTCGCCGCTCCTCCGTCGAGTCCACGAGAAACCGTTGGGGTCACCCATCGCTGCGCTCGAATCCGTCGGTCACTCGCAGTGGCATGGCGAGAACGTACCGAAGGGCGACGATGTGGTGTCGCATGATCGCCTCCAGCAACCGAGGGTTGTTCATCAAGGTCGGGTACTCGAACCCGATGTCCGCACCGGTCGATGCGAACGCCGTACCGGTTGGCGCGAGCAGCACGAAGTCGTCGAGGCCGACGATCACGATGTCGAGACCGCTGCGTTCGAGCGCAACCTTCAACGGGACGAACGATCCTGCGCGAGCAGCTCCTGCAAAGTGGGCACTGAGAGTGACGCGGTAGTTCGGTGACGATCGGTCTCTGGGCGGATCCGATCTCGGAGGCTGCTTCGGCGGGCGATGCGTCGTCGATCGATAGCCCGCAGCTACCCAGTGGGCGCCCACCGCCCACGCCGTCCCGTCCGGTTGAGGATCGGCATCTGATCTCCGGGCACAGAGACCCACCGGTGGACCGGCGTTGTCCGCTGAGGGGTCGCGGACCAACGGACGGTCTCGACGCCTCCGATGGGCTTTCCTGGAGCGTCTCGCCGAAGTTGGTCTCTGTGGAGGTTCCCTTCCGGAACGCATCGCTGGTGACCGTTTACGACAAGTCAAGCAAGGTCGTCCAGAGTCACCGTTCCTCAGCCAACATTTGATTCGCCCGTTCACGTCATGAAAGGCAAAGTAGAGAACGGAGTACGAGTAGTAAACCGCCTGGCCATCGGCGAAACCGAAGACGACTCCGAGGTCGGTAAGCGACTCAATCGGGGTGCGCTCCTGCCCGGCTCTGCCTCGTTCGTGCCACCTTCTTCCGACTTCATCGCGTAGCAGCGAGTTCAGGTCGTGTTCAACCCGCGTTCATCTGGGCTTTCGTAGCCTGTGACGGTGCCGGCCGTTGCGAACAAGCGTCGCGAGCTCGAGGCTCTCGAAACCGATGTCCGGACGGCGCGTGACGCAATGCTGGATGCGGAGGCGGCACGGGCCGACGACATCGCGGCCACCCATGCGACGCACCGCCGTTCGGCTGCGAACCTGGTTCACTACCTCGAGCTCCGCCAACACGATGTCCGCGATCTCCAGGCGCGTCTGGCCACCGCCGGGTTGTCTTCGCTCGGCAGGTCCGAAGCGCACACCCTTGCAACGATTGAGGAGGTCGTGTCGGTGCTCGCTCGGCTGAACGGCCACGAACCGCCGCCACGCACGGCCGGTGTGGCGCTCACCGAGGGGCACAAGTTTCTTGCAGCCAACGCCATGGCACTGCTCGGCGCACCGCCCGGGGAGCGGGGCACGAGAATCATGGTCACCCTCCCGACCGGGGCAGCCGACGACCCGGATCTGGTCTCGCAGATGACCGCCAGCGGCATGGACATAGCGCGTGTCAACTGTGCGCACGACGGCCCAGAAGCCTGGACTCGCATGATCGACCACGTGCGCTCGACACGACGTCCCAACGACCACCGACCCCGCATTGCAATGGACCTCGCCGGCCCGAAGCTGCGCACCGGTCCGCTCCATCCAGGTCCCCGTGTCGTGAGGATCTCACCGCGACGCGACCGGCTCGGACATGTCACCACTCCAGCGCTGGTGTGGCTCACGGCCAACGACGCCCCCGTTGCCGTGCCGCACCGGGTCACGGTCGTGCCGGTCGATGACGCCGGTTGGCTCGAGCGTCGCCAGCCGGGCGATCAACTCGAGTTGGTCGACAGCCGGAACGCGACACGGCGCTGGGTGGTCGTGGAGGCCCGGGCCGACGGTTGCATGGTGACCGCAACGCAGACCGCGTATGTGAGCTCGGGACTGAAGCTCGTCTGCACGACCGGCGACGCCGACGGCGACGCGGTCTGTGTCGGCGAACTGCCCGAGGTCGAGCTGGCCCATCGCGTCGACGCCGGTGATCACGTGACCCTCACCCGCACGCTCGAACCCGCGGAACCAACCGCGGCTGGGAGCGAGCACCGGATTGGGTGCACGCTGCCCGAGGCTTTCGAGCAGGCCAAGCCCGGTGAGCGGGTGTGGTTCGATGACGGCAAGATCGGTGGGGTCATTGTGCGGGTGACGTGCGATGAGATCGATGTGCGTGTCACCGACGTCCGCCCGGGCGGAGCCAAGCTGAAGGCCGCCAAGGGCATCAACTTCCCCGACACCGACCTTCGACTCGATGCGCTCACCGCCAAGGATCTCGACGACCTCGACTTCGTCGCCCTCCACGCCGACATGGTCAACCTGTCGTTCGTCCGTCACACCGACGATGTCGAACAACTCCACAAAGAACTCGAACGCCGCAACGCCGGAGACGTCGGCATCGTGCTCAAGATCGAGAACCTCGGTGCGTTCGAGCACCTCCCCGAACTGCTGCTCACCGCGATGCGCAACCGCAAGGTCGGCGTCATGATCGCCCGAGGTGATCTTGCGGTCGAGGTCGGCTTCGAGCGACTCGCCGAAGTGCAAGAAGAAATCCTATGGGCCTGCGAAGCCGCCCACGTCCCGGTCATCTGGGCCACGCAGGTCCTCGACACCCTCGCTCGGACCGGTCAGCCGTCGCGCGCAGAGATCACCGACGCCGCAATGTCCGAGCGCGCCGAGTGCGTGATGCTAAACAAGGGACCTCACATCACCGACGCGATCCACACGCTCGACTCGATCCTCACTCGGATGCAACATCACCAGCACAAGAAGCGCAGCCTCCTACGTCGCCTGCAAGCATGGGACCGCGCCCCGTCGCCATGACAGAAGCGGCAACTCCGCGAACCCGAATTCCGCGGAACCGATCAAGGGCCGTAGCCTTGATGCTGTGCCGCAGGTGGCGAAAACGTACGAGTTCCCCGAGCTGACCGGGCCCCTGCGCAAACCGTCCAGTTGGTTGAAGTGGCTCGCTGAAGCGTTCGACTCCACACCGAACCGGTTTTGTCACGTGCACACGGTCTGGCGGCGCGCCGTGATGCTCCGCGCTCTCGGCATGGGATGGCTGGAGCCGGCGATGTCGGATCGGCTTGAACTGGCAGCCCTACTCCACGACGTCGGCAAAGCACTCGACCCAGACGACACCGAACCACACGGTTTCGCTGGAGCGAGGCTGCTCGACTCACTCGGGCTCGACGACGTGGCGCCGCTCGTGGCATACCACTCCGGCGCACGTATCGAAGCCGAGATACGCAACATGTCCGATCGAGACCAATGGAATCTCGACGAGCCTGACCTCCTGGCGGTGCTCACATTCCTCGATCGCACAACCAGCGCAAGCGGCGAACTCGTCTCCCTGGCCAAACGGCGAAGCGGCATCGCTACCCGACACGGCGACCGGTCCATGCAGGTCCGGATCTTCGACGCAACACTGCCGGAGGTGCAACACGCACAACAGTTGCTCGGCACACCTCCGCGACGCCCCGTAAAGAGAGACCAACACGCGGCCACGTCCGTCCGACCCACGGCTCTTCTGACCCTCCCAGCACGCGTTCCCAGAACTGGAGGGGAGTCGTTCGAATCTGGCGGTGCGGTCGCGTCATAGTGGGCACCGTCACCGGGTTGGATCGCTGAAGTGGTGAGCGCCGAAACAACAGAGGAGATGATGTCGTATGCCGAGGTGGCCAATCTCGGACGAACGTGCCCGCGAGATGTACGCCGGAGGCCGCGCGAACACCGATGCTCGCTGGTTCGCCCGGTTCTGGGGGCGACTGTTCGCAGCTGGCGTCTTCCCGCGCCGCTGGGTGACCCTCGAGGTGCCCGGTCGCGTCTCCGGCAAGATCACCTCACTGCCACTCGGCATGGCCGACGTCGATGGACGCTGGTACCTCGTGTCGATGCTCGGCGAGTGCAACTGGGTCGCCAACGTGCGCGCCAACAACGGTCACGCCGTACTCCGCCGACGACGGCGCCGGCGAGTCCGTCTCACCGAGGTTCCGGTCGAACGACGAGCTCCGATCCTGGCCCGTTACGTCAAAGTCGCCCCCGGCGGCCGCCCACACATTCCCGTTGCCGTCGGGTCCCCATTGGCCGACTTCGTCGCCGTAGCCGACCGGTACCCGGTATTCGAGGTGCGCGACCTTGCGGCGCCATGACGCACCCCGCAAGGGAGCGAGCTCAAGATGCGGTTTCATCATCGATTCTCAGCCGCGGCTGAGGTCTGCCATCGATCGTGAGCCCACGCGGCGTCTGGAAGCCGTAAGTCCGACAGATTTTCCCGAGTCTGGTTTGCTGCAATGGCCCGAGGCCACTCGGCGTCATCGGCGGAATGAGCACCAAACTTGAAGACGAACTCGCGTCCGTATGTCATGTCGGGGCGAGGTGTTCGGCCGCATGAGGGTTCAAAGGTGGGCGCCCCCGACCGAAGGTGTCACCACAGCGTTTTCAGTCCACACTCTCTTGCCGAAGTTCGTTGGCATCTCCCGCTCGCAGCCGGCGCCGGCGAGTCTTGTGCCTGTGCATTCTCTAGCGGGTGCCGCCGGATACCAGTAGTCGTCGGAAGTCTGCGTCATGACGGTCCGCCAACCGTTTCGGAGCCGTTCGTTGCGGCGTTTATACCTTGTATCAGAGGCGGATTACGCATGACGCTGCAGCCCTCCAAGCAGCTTGGACACCCATCCGCGCATGCGTGTGAACGCGGTTGTGTCGAACCAACCAGCCGGACTACTCGATTGTTTGGCCTGGCAGGATGCTTATGAATTCGAAGTTGACAGCTTCAACCTGCTGGAGCTGACAGGATTCGCATGTGGGCACACCAGCGGAGCAGCTACCGGCGGGGCGCCGACCACCGCATAGATGGACGAACCTGACGATTGTGCGTCATGCGTGTGCGGGCGACAAGCAACGTGGACTGGAGATGACAGTCGGCGGCCCCTTGATCCAGGCGGGAACCGACAGGCCGCAGCGCTGGCCGACGCTCTGGCCGATCAGTCCTTCCAACGCCTCGTGGCCAGCCCCACCAAGCGCTGTGTGGACACTCTCAAGCCACTCGCCGCACAACTGCAGTTGGAGATCGAAACCACGAGCGAACTCCTACCTGACGGCTCCATCGAGCCACTGCTCAGTGACCAACACCTCAAGACCGGCACGATTGTTTGCACGCACGGCGAACTCATGAAGCCGCTCCTCGAACGACTCTGAGCCGACCGAGTCGACATCGACACCGAGCACGATGACGACGAGTGGCTCTTGGGGAAGGGGTCTGTCTGGCGACTGATGCTCGATCCGTTTGGCCGAGTCGCGAAGCTGACGCACGATACGCCGCTTCCCTTTCCAGACTGCGAAGCCCACGCCACCTCCGACTGAATCCCGCCCAAGCTGCGTACCCGAGTCAAAGGTTGTACCGGACTGCGAAGACGCAGCTACATCGCTCCGCCCCACCGAGCACTTCGGATTCTAGGACGCCGTCGAGCGGCACCTCGCTAGTGCCAGCAGGTGGTATCAGCACCGGCTACCTGGGTCGATTTATGACGTCTGCTCGATCATGGGACTGGGCCCGACGATTGTCGGACGAGGTCTCGACTCAGGACGGATGCGTTGCTGCGCGCCGTTGCACACGATTGACCCATGACCACACCTCGACACGGCGCGCTCGGCGCGCTCCTCTGCTTCTTGCTCGCCGCCCCCGCATGTTCGAGCGGCACCGACGACTCGACGATGACGACCCGCCCGACCAGCGCGCCACCGGTTTCTGTGACCACAGATTCCGGCGTGTCGAGCGCACCGCCAGTCGACGATTCGACAATCGCAAGGGTGGTACTCGCCACGTGGGTCGCAGACCATCCCCAGAGGGCTGCGAGCGCATTTTCGGTCGGAATCTTCCGTGCCGGCTCCGAGCCCATTATCGCCGTGTCCGGTGACCGTGATCGCGGACCGGTGACCATCGACGACTGGTTCCGGCTGGGCAGCGTCACGAAGACCTACACCGCAGTCGCCCTGCTTCGTCTCGTCGACGAGGGCCGCCTCGACCTCGACGTGACGGTCGCCACCTACACCGACGCCGTACCCGAAGCGGACCTGCTAACCACACGCCAGCTGCTCACCCACACCTCAGGCCTTCCCGACTACCTCGCCAACCCGACGTGGTTCGAATCGGTGTCGACCGACCAGGGCCGCATGTGGACTGCAGCGGACGTCTTCTCACTCGTGGATGCCGGGGATGTCCAGCCCGGCACCTTCTCCTACTCGAACACCAACTACGTCGGCGCCGGATTGGTCCTCGAAGCAATCACCGGCCTGTCGGTACGCGAGGCAGTCAACCAGCTCGTGCTGGCGCCGGCCGGATTGCTCTCGACCGACGCGACGAGCGAGGGGCACGACGTAGTGGACGGGGTCATCGACGTCGGCGACGGCACGATCGTCGACACCGCTGATCTCGACTCGTACCTGGCGATCGAGACGTCGGCTGGCTCCGCCGGGTCGATCTCCGCCACGCCCGGCGACCTGCTCGCCTTCGGACGGGCGTTGCTCGACGGCGATCTGCTCAGCGCTGAAACGTTCGCCGACATGCTCGCCACGACCGCCGACTTCCCATACGGTTTGGGCATCGCGAACTGGGAACTCATCGAAGGGGGCGGCTTCGTCGGCTACGGCAACTACGGCGAGATCCCCGGCTACAGCGCGATGCTGCTCGTGGACCCGACATCCGGTTTGGTGCTCACTGCAACCGGCTCCGACGATCGGGCTCCCGTGGATTCCTTGGCCGCCGAACTCCAACGAGCCGTCATGGCAGGAGTCGTGCCTTCGTAGGCACGGCCGTTCAGCCGGAGCCTTCAGGTGAGAGGATGACACGCATGCCGGCGATGCGATGGCTGTCTTCGTGGTCGGCCCACCATGTCGTTGTCACCGATGTCGCAGTTGGTACGGCGGGGGCGATGGTATTGATCGTTGCGCCCGACAGCGGACGAGACGGTAGCTCGCTGGGATGGCAGACGATTGCGTCGGTGATCGTGATGGCGGTCGCCGTCGCTGTTCGGCGGGTGCGGCCCGGTCTCGCACTGGCCCTTGCGACGGTAGCCATGGCGATTCAGGCGGCGTTCACGGACGCGGAACAGGGGCTCATGCTCTTGGCCGGGCTCGTGATCTACACCACGACGATTGATTCGAGGACCCGGCGAGTCACCGTCTTCGTCGTGGTGCTCATCCCCGTCGTACGGTTGTTTGGCGGGCGCGATCGTGAGGCATTATCGGATGCGATCGGCGATCTGCTGATCGGTGTCACGGCGGTGGCTGTGGGCCTGACGGTTGCCTCTCGGCGACGCGAGCGCACCGCACTGCGGGAACGCGAGGCACAGGCCGAGTCAGCGCGCGAGAGCGAACGGACGCTGGCGGCAAGCGAGGAGCGTGCCCACATAGCGCGTGAGTTGCACGACATCATTGCTCACTCGGTGACTGCGATGACCTTGCAGGCGCGTGGTGCGTACGGTTTGGCGGCGTCGAATCCAGCACTGGTCGATTCGGTACTCGGGCGCATCGAGCGCACAGGGAGCGAAGCGATGGCCGATCTGCGACGCTCGCTCGACCTACTCGCACGCAGCGAGGATGACGCATCGAGGACACCACCCGGATTGAGCGACATCGATGCGCTCGTCGTCGATTACGACGACGTACAAATCAGCGTTGAATGGGTCGGCGACCGCCGTGAGGTCCCGTCGGTCCTCGGCCTCGCCGCGTTTCGGATCGTGCAGGAGTCCATCACGAACGCACGACGTCACGGTGCTGCCACCACGATCCGAGTGAGGATCGCGTTCGTCGACAAGGCCATCGCCTTACGGATCACCGACGACGGAGCAGGCGTCGCTGTTCTGCCCGGCACCACGCACGCCGGTCGCGGGCTCGACGGCATGCGTGAACGCGCCCGTGTGTGTGACGGGCATATAGACGCTGGCCCACTGCCCAGCGGCGGGTGGCGCGTCGAGGCGTTGCTCCGGGAGCGCCGAGGCGCCGACGTTGCGGGAACGACGTGATTCGAGTCGTTCTCGTCGACGACCAGGAACTGGTCCGTTCCGGCGTACGGATGATGCTCGAACGCTTCGACGACATCGCCGTCGTTGGCGAGGCGACCAACGGATACGAGGCCCTCGATCTGATCGAGGCTGCTCGACCCGACGTCGTGCTGATGGACGTTCGCATGCCGGCAATGGATGGCATCGAAGCAACTCGGATGGCGATGAGCCGGCCTGAACCGACGGCGATTCTCGTGTTGACCACCTTCGACCTCGACGACTTCGTCTTCGACGCCCTCGATGCCGGCGCGAGCGGGTTCCTCCTCAAAGATGCCAGCGCCGCCGAGTTGTCAAGTGCGATCCGAGCTGCGGCGGCCGGCGACGCCGTCCTTGCACCGTCGGTGACGAGACGCGTCGTCGCACGAGCCGCGCGACGGGCACCGCCGATGGCGCCCGATCCCCGCGCGGCGACGATCACCGATCGGGAGCGAGAAGTCGTCACAGCACTCGCAGACGGTCTGAGCAACGCCGAGATCGCCGCCCGGCTCTATCTCAGCGAGGCGACGGTCAAGAGCCACCTGACCAGCATCCTCAACAAGCTCGGCCTGCGAGATCGCACACAAGTGGTGATCTGGGCATTCCGAACCGGGCTCATCGTCGAGTGAAGCCGCCTGTAGGACTGAACCCCCACCGGTCGAAGACCGCACATAACCCGAGCGCCGTTACCCGAGGTCCGGACACAACCGGCCACTCGGTAACGAAGCCCAAGCCGAGCGCCCGGTAATCCCGAGCCCGATGCCGTTGCTCTCCTCCCGGAGCTGGCATGGTATCGAACTGATACCATGCCGTGATGGCTATGACGCTGCGGCTCACCGACCGTGAGCAAGAAGGACTGAAAGCCCGCGCCGCCGCCGAGGGAATCTCTATGCAAGAGGCAGCACGGAGAGCCGTGCGCGAGTTCGTCGCCCGCAGCGATCACCGAGACCGAGTCGCACGCGCCGCTGATCTGATCATGGACACCCACAGCGACGCCTTGCGTCGGCTCGGCGAGTGAGCGAACCGGTTGAGTTCCTCGACCTCGATGACGTCGTCGGCCTCGCGATCGCACTGCTCGGTGATCCTG
>JANPKU010000076.1:0-1673 GCA_031426215.1 Actinomycetes bacterium | reverse complement strand
CGCTCCGGCCAACGTGATCGGGGCCATCGCACCGGCCAGTGTGAAGGGGGTGACGCAGGTGACCTGGTTCGCCTTGGCCATCTCGATGATGCCGTGCGACATCGGGACGTCGAGGGTGAGTGGCGAGTTGGTGTTGACGATCGTGAACAGGCTCGGCTCGGCGTCGAGCTGTTCGGGCGTGAGGCCGCGGGCGATGCGGGCCATCTCGATCACGTCGAGGTTGCGATCACGGCCGAGCGAATACACGGGTAAGGCCCGGTCGCTCAGCGTGATCATGTCGAAGCTGGCGTGCAGGTGCCGCACCGACGGATGCACGTCGACCGGCTCGACCGGATAGCCGCCCATGAAGTGGATACTCGTCAGCATGTGGGCGAGCCGGCAGAAGTTCTGGAAGTCGTGCCGGTTGCCGGTGCGGCGGCCACCGTCGAGGTCGGCGCTGTTGGGCGCGCTGCCGACGGTGCCGAACGAGAGCCAGTCGCCGCCGATGTGGAGCGACCGCTCGGGGTTCCACGAGTGGAGGGTGAACTCGGCGGGGGCGGTGACGATCAACTCCTCGACCATCGCCGGGTCGAACCGCACCATCTCGCCGTCGACGGTCGCTCCCGCACTCTGGTAGATCGCACGGGTCTCGGGGTCGAGTACCTTCATGCCGAGGTCGCGGAGGATCCGCAGGGAGGCGTGGTGGATCACCTCGACCTGATCGGCCGAGATGATCTCGGTGGGGCCGTGGAGGAGTCGGGGCTGGGCGAACGGTCGCTGCTCGGGCACACTCGCGATCTGGCGACGCTCACCCCGCGCTCGACGACCACGGGTCTCTCCCTCAGCTGTCATCTCGACTCCCCGGTTCCTGTCACAAGTGTCATAGATATTACAGCACCTCACGATGTTGGTACCACCGGGCGCGGCAGACGCCACCCGACGACGGCACCCAGCGTCTTGGTCAGCCGCGGCGACGGCGGATCTCGGCTGTGATCGCAGGGACGACCTGGTGCAGGTCGCCGATGACGGCGTAGCCGGCCTTGGTGACCATGTTGGCCTGTGGGTCCGTGTTGATGGCGATGATGGTCTTGCTCGCCATGGCACCGACCCAGTGCTGGATCGCACCAGAGATGCCGCACGCCAGATACACATCGGGCGCGATGCGGGTGCCGGTCTGGCCGACCTGGTCGGCGTGGTTTCGCCACCCGTTGTTGGTGACGGCGCGCGAGCACCCGACGACCCCGCCCAGCTCGTCGGCCAACTCCTGCAGCGGAGCGAAGCCGTCGGCCGAGCCGACGCCGCGTCCACCGCCGACCACGATCGAAGCGGTCGACAAGGTGACACCGGCCTCGTGCTCGACGCGGTCTCGCACCACGGACCGGGCGAGCGACGGGTCGAGGTCGACGACCAGTGCGCTGGGCGCAGCGGCACCGGGCACCTCGGCCGGTGTGGCGTCGACGCTGTGGTGGGCGATCGTCGCCAGCTTGACCGAGGCGCTGAGCGCGGCGCGTTCGAGGAGCGAGCCGCCCCAACGGACCCGAGTCGTCTCGATCGAATCGGCGTCGAGCGAGCCCAGCAACTCGGTGCAGTTCGCCGCGAACGGCAGATCGAGACGGGCGGCCGCTTGGGCGAGGACCTCGTTGCCGCGGTCGGTGCCGGTGGCCAGCTGGCGACGATCGCCCACCACAGCGTCG
>JANPKU010000075.1:0-1973 GCA_031426215.1 Actinomycetes bacterium | reverse complement strand
CCCCTGGCCGGCCTTGCTGGGCTGCCGGAGGCCGAGCCGGCCGTCGTCACTATGCAGATCCTTCACGTGTTGGGGTCGGTCCCACTGCTCGTGATCTGGATGTCGCCCAGCCGGCCCTTCGGGGCGCCCGTACGCGCACAGATCGATGCTCCTGTGTTGTCAAGGGGCTGTGGCGCAGTTGGTCGGACACGACAGAGATGGGCCACTCGAGCGAGGGCAAGCTCCTAGTTACTTCGCCCTGAAGAAGTAGGTGGCGCTGGGGTGCCGTGATGCTCGTTCGGCGGCTCTCGGGCCGGTGGCGAATTTTCGTTGTGAGTGGTTCGTGTCGGTCGGTCAGTTGGTGTCGGTGAGGGCTGCGATCTTGATCAGGTTGTGGTTGAAGATGCCGTGCCCGCACCAGGTTCTGGCTCCGTCGATGCCGGTGTAGCGGGTGCGGTTGAGCCCGAAGTCGCGTTTGGCGCAGTTGATCCGTCCCTCGCTTCCGGTTCGCCACCTGACGAGCTTGCGGAACGCTCGGCGTTGCTCGATCTGTCGACGCTGGGCGTTGGGTTTGCCCTTGGTGGGGATCGCCGGGTAGCGAACGCCGAGTTCGCGTAGGTCGTCCTCGACGTCTTTGTCGCCGTAGCCGCGATCGGCGGTCACCGCCCGCGGCGCGCGACCGGCTCGTCGCTTGACACGTTCGATCGCCGGGACGAGTTGTGGGGCGTCGGGCGGATTACCGGCTTCGATGTTGTGATCGACGATGATGCCGTCTTCGTTGTCAACGATCTGCGCCTTGTAGCCGAACTCGACCGGGCGGCCGAGGCGACCCTTCACGATCGGACGAGCATCGGGATCGTGCAGCGACACGACCCGGGTCGCGCCATCGGGTGTGGTCCCGTCGAGTCGTTGCCGACACTGCTCGGCGATCTTGCGGGTCCGCTCGGCGAGTTGTTCCAACCGGTTGACCTCCACACGGCTCCGCCCCGACGGCTGGTCGCTCGACGCGAGCGTCCGGCGAGCGTTGCGGACCACCCGCTCGGCCTGACGAACCGCACGCGCGGCGATCGCAGCGAGTTCACCGTTGATCCGGCGCACCTCAACCAGCTTGTCGTCGCTGCGGCGTCGCAGGTTCGCGTTGATCGACCGCGCTCTGGTCTGCACGCTGCGGGTCCGGTTCGCGAACTTCGTACGCGACGCCAACCCCGCCGCCTTCAATCTGGCGACCGAGCGAGCCATCCGCGCCACACCCTTCGCCAACAACGACGAGTCCGACGGATACGCGACGTTGGCCTCGACCACCGTCGTGTCCGCCCGCAACCGGTTCGTCTTGAGCACCTTGGCCTCGACCGCCTTCGCGAGCAACGCCTCGTTCAGATCGCTGATCGCGGCGTGCCCGCAGCGGGTCGTGATCTTCATCAACGTCGTCGGATGCGGCACCCGACCACCGAGCGGGATCCGACAGAACCGCTGCCACGTGATCGAGTCCGTCACCTCGCGACACAACGTCTCGAACCCGAGCCGATACCGATACTTCAAGAACATCAACCGCAGATACGTCTCGATCGGGATCGACGGCCGCCCCAACGACGCGTGGAAGAACGGCGCGTACACGGCGAAGAACCGCTCATCGTCGAGGAGCCGATCGACCCGCACAAGCTCGGCCGGCATCACCAGCGCCTCCGGCGGCAACAGTGATTCCCACAACGTCGGCTGATCGCCTACCGTTCGCAACATCGATGGCTCCAATCCGTAGGACCAGTACGGGTTGGAGCCATCTTTTCATCCTCACACCCTCAACGCGAGCACCCTCACCAGGACTTCTTCAGGGCGAAGTAACTAGGAGCTTGCCCTCGCTCGAGTGGCCCATCTCTGTCGTGTCCGACCAACTGCGCCACAGCCCCTTGACAACACAGGAGCATCGATCTGCGCCCTGACAGGCCGCCCGACGTGTCGGCTGCGTCCACGCGCAACGCGCTGGCTCGGGCCGTGCC
>JANPKU010000074.1:0-3646 GCA_031426215.1 Actinomycetes bacterium | reverse complement strand
TCCGTGAACTCAGCCAACCCACGCTCAGACAACGTCTTCGAAATCGCCGCCGTCAACGTCGTCTTCCCATGGTCAATATGACCCATCGTGCCAATATTCACATGCGGCTTATTACGCTCGAACTTCTTCTTGCTCATTACTTCCTCTGACTCCTGAGGTGATGTCCTTGACGGACTTGCTGATGACTTGTCTGGTAGCGGCGATCGGACTTGAACCGATGACCTTCCGATTATGAGCCGGATGCTCTGACCAACTGAGCTACGCCGCCAGGGGTTTGGCTCGTGACCGAGCGGTCTGCTCGACCACTTGGTCGAGCCCTCTGTGGGAATCGAACCCACGACCCCAGCCTTACCATGGCTGTGCTCTACCGACTGAGCTAAGAGGGCGTTCTTTGACGGGTGCAAGCACCGTTTGTGCGGTACCCAGGGCACCCTTCGGGGCACGGCGGGGCCGCGACCAGGCGAGGAGTGTACCGGCGCCGTAGGGACAACCACCGCGGGAAATGCGGCGTGCCCCACTACTCTCGGTCGACGTGTCGACGAGCCCGCCTGATCCCGCACGTCGAGGGGAGGATCGGGCCGTTCTCGTGCGCCTCGCAACCCCCGACGACGCCGCGGCGATCGTCTCGATCTACAACGTCGAGGTCAAGAACCACACGAGCACGTTCGATCTCGTGCCCCGCACGCTCGACGAGCAGCGCCGGTGGCTCGCGCAGCGTTCGGGTGCGTTCTCGGCCGTGGTGGCGTCGATTGCCGGCGACGTCGTCGGGTTCGCGTCGCTGTCGCCCTACAAGGAGCGAGCGGCGTATCGGACCACCGTGGAGGACTCGGTGTACGTATCACGCGATCATCCCCGCTTCGGGATCGGCCGCACCCTGATGGAGCATGTGATCGGGATTGCAGCCGACTCGGGGTTCCACTCGGTCATGGCCCGGATCGAGGCCTCGGGCATCGCATCGCGCCGGTTGCACGAGGCGTGTGGCTTCGAATTGGTGGGTGTCGAACGCGAAGTCGGCCGCAAGTTCAACCGTTGGCTCGACGTCGCCGTGATGCAGTTGATGCTCTGACGTCAGAACGGCGAAACGCCGGTGCAGGGCACCGGCGTTTCGTGATTGGTGGGCCGGGAAGGATTTGAACCTTCGAAGGCAATGCCGGCAGATTTACAGTCTGCTCCCTTTGGCCGCTCGGGCACCGACCCATTGGTTGAGCGGACGCAGCGTACCGGTCGTTACCCTGATCGCCATGCCAACGTTCGATGTCGTGTCCGAAGTCGACGCCCAGGAGGTCCGCAACGCGGTCGACCAGGCCCAGCGTGAGATCGCCAATCGGTTCGACTTCAAGAACACCAGTTCCACGATCGAGCAGAACGAGATGGTGATCACTCTCGCCACCGTGAGTCGCGACCGTCTCGAGGCACTCCGGACCGTCTTGGAGGAGAAGCTCGTCAAGCGCAACGTGTCACTGCGAGGTGTCGACTACGGCGACATCCAGGATGCCACGCAGAACACGGTACGCCAGGTGGTCACGATCAAGGTGGGGATCTCTTCCGACAAGGCCAAGGAGATCAACAAGCTGATCAAGGAAAAGGCCGCCAAGGGCACATCCAGTCAGACCCAGGGCGAGTCGATCCGCGTGTCGGCCAAGAAGCGCGACGCACTGCAAGACGTCATCTCGATGCTCAAGGCCGAGGACGTCGGGATCCCGCTGCAGTTCCAGAACTTCCGCGACTGATCGGCCCAGGGGTCGTCAGCCGGTGGGCCCGTCAGCCGGTGGAGACGTACAGCGCCGACACCGCATCACGAGCCGCTGCGGCGATGGTGCCCGGAGACGTCCCGGCCGGAAGTGCCGCCACCTCGAGGGGAGCGTTCGACGCACCGATGAGGCCCCAGGCATTGGCGATCACGGTCTCGTCGCCGCCGCCCGCCGTGACAGCTTCGTACGTGGCGAGTTCGACGGCACGCCAGGCCATCAACTCCGTGGCGACGCCACCGCGCACCGATCCGGTGAACCCGACGCCCGGATCGCACGATGACAGCTGCAACGATCCGTCCGGAAGGGCGGTGAACGCACTGGCGAACTCTGCCGGTGCCGCCCCGGACCAGGCGACCAACGCCGACCTCAGGATGTCGGTCTGTGCGACGCCACCACCGGCGAAGGTGGCATAGACGCACGCAGTCGCCCCGCGCGTTGCATGGGTCAGGGAGTTCTCGACGATGGCCTCACTTGCGGCGAACGCCGTGGGGCCGTCGAGGAACCCACCGAACACGAGGAACCAGAACGACCGGTCCTTGGCAACGGGCGAATCGACCACGACGTCACCTTCGACCATCGCCGGTGCCCCTGCGACCGCCGGCACATCACTACCGAGCGGCCCGGGGCCGAGCGGGCCGAGGTCGAGCAACGGGTTGGGGGCCTGCTGCGGCGTCGTGAACTCGGCGAAGAGGTGCGGAGCAAGCAATCGGTAACCGATGACGGGTGGGAGTGCTCCAACCTGATCAGTTGGGACCGCGTCGACCTCGCCGGAGAACTCCGAATCGGCCTGCACCTCGCGGGCCTGGGCGATCACTTCGCCAGAGGTCGCCGCGGCAGCATCGAGGGTGCGGGCAGCCTGATCGGCCGACCAGCCGAACTCCTGGTCGAGCGACGCAGCAGCCATGGTCTGGACGAGTTCGGCATCGTGTTCTGCACCGGTGACGCCGATGTCGCGATACACCTGACGGTCGTCGGTGGAATACAGGCTGTCCTGCCAACCGGCGAGCTGCTCGGCCACTGTGGCTTCGTCGACGTCTCCGTTCGCCAGCCCGAGCGCCCTCCATTCGGCGAGTTCGCCGGATGAGATCGGCGCCAGCTGCGTGTGTAGCCGTTGCTCGAACTGCGCTGTCGGCTCCGCGGTGATCGCCACCGGTTCGGCGAACTCGAATCCGCGCACGACTTCGACCGCCTCGGTATACGGGGCGGCGGGATCGTCTGCGTCGCTCGGGAAGAGGTACGGCCGCCCGAACACCACACCACCAGCGACGAGACCACCGAGGACGACGAGTGTGAGGAAGAGCTTCAGCGGGCCACGCTTCTTGCGGTGCTGCGGCTGCTTGAACACTGGAGAGATGACCGACGCTGGATCGAACTCGAACGCCGGCGCCACGACTGCACGCTGGACCGGCGCAGGAACCGAGGGCAGCAACGCGACGACGGCCGCAGCGGGTGTCGCCTCTTGGATCTCCGGCAGCACGGTGGTCGCGGACGCCTGGGCGATCAAGTCGGGCCCCGACGTCACGTCGCCGAGCACCGGCACGATCACTGCTGGCGGGGTCGTACGTACGGTGGCGTCGTCGTCCGCCGATGGCTTCGCAGCGTCGTCGTGAGGTAGTCCGGCGATGACGGGAAAGCAGGCAACCACTGGTGGCGGTGTCGATGCGTCCCGTCTCATCGATGCGACCGGCGAGGTCAACTCGTCGCGCGTGCTCCACTCGTCCGGCGAGGTCGGCTCGTCTCTCTCGGTCACTCCTCCCGGTGGGGTCGAGGCGACCGGTGGTGTCGACGAGACGGGTGGTGTCGACGAGACCGGTGGGGTCGACGGAGGCGGCACGGCCGGCGGGACCAGCGGAGTCGTCGTCGCCACCGCCGGCCCGAGCGACAGGTGCTGGAAG
>JANPKU010000073.1:0-2481 GCA_031426215.1 Actinomycetes bacterium | reverse complement strand
CGGCGGCGGTGTCGTTGCCGTCGGCGCTCAGGTCGCCGTCATCACAACCAGGGCCGATCAGAAAGCAGTCGTCGGCGTCGGCGGCTCCATCAAGGCGGCCGCCACCGGTGTCGATGTCGAAGCAGCGGCTGACCGCGAGATCACAACGGTGACGGTCGGCGTATCGGCCGGGCTCGTCGCACTCGGCGCCGGCATCGGCGTTGCGACCATCAGCGGCGACACGCTCGCCAGGATCGGCGGAGACTCCAGCGGACCCGGCCCCATCGGCACGGTAGACCTCGGTGGCACCGGAGTCGTCGGCCGACTGAATGTCGACGCCGATTCTCGCATCAAGGCGAACTCGATCGCCGTCTCCGTGCAGGGTGGCGGCTTCGCCCTCTCCGGTGCTGTTGCCATCCTCAACCTCTCGGGTTCCACCACCGCCTTTGCCGGAACCACCGGTTCGGTGGGTGCCGGTGGCATCAACATTCATTCCAAGGGCGATCACACCGCCGACGTGCTCGGTCTCAACATCGCCGTTGGTGGCGTCGCCGTGGGGGTCACGGTGGCGATCGCCAACAACGACCGCAGCGTGCTGGCCACGATGTCTGCGGCCGCTGCGATGTCGTGGGTCGGAGGAGCAGTTTCGGTCATCGCCGAGGGCTATGACACCGCCAAGGTGTTCACCCCGGGCGGCGTGGCAGGTGGAGTCGCCATCGCCGCCTACGTCCCGATCGCCACCGTGACGGGTGCCACCGAAGCCAGTATTTACGGCGACATTTCCGGTTCGACGTCGATCACCGTCAAGTCGCTGGGTCGGAACGTCGCCGACGCCCAGGCAATCATCGCCAACGTCGCTCTCTTCGGAGCATCTGGTGCGGTTGCCGTGGCAACCATCGACAATTCCGCGAGGTTCGATGCCATCGTCGGCTCGACCGCACAACTCGTTTCCAGTGGCAATGTTCTCATCGAGGCAAGGCACCAGAACCTCGCTGGCGTCTCCTCGAGGAATGAGGCCACCGCCCGCGTCACGATCGTTTCCGGCGGCATCATCGGTTCAGCTTCCGTGGCGGTTTCGCTCGCCACGAGCGACGGAAGAGTGCACGCTCGTCTCGACGGCGACGTCAACCAGAACCTTGCCGACGGGTTCGCCGGCAACGTCACCGTCCGAGCCACCGGCGGCAACCGCGTCGAGGCCAAGACGTTGAGCGCCGCCGTCGGCGGGCTCTTCTCAGGCTCTGGGTCGGGAGCTGTCGCGACGGTCGGCCAGAACGCCCCCGTCGAGGCCAAGATCGGGTCCGACGCCGTCATCCGTGCGAGCGGTGCCATCCTCGTCACGGCGACCGGCGACAACGATGCGATCACCCGAAGCGACATCGCTGGCGGCGGCTTCGTTGCGCTTGGTATCGGCATCATCAAGTCGGAGATCAAGGGCGGGGTGCTCGCCGAAAGCGGTGGCAACATCAGCGGCGCCAGCGGGGTCACCGTCAATGCATTCGGTCGCAACGACGCTCCGTCCGAGGCGTTGGTTGTGCAGGTCGGTGCCATCGCTGCCGCTGCGGCGTCCGCGACGTCGAAGATCACGAGTGCCGCCAGCGTCAAGGCACTCGTGTCCGGCGGCACATGGGACGTTCCGGGCGCCGCGATCTCGGTCACCGCCGACGGCCGCAACAACGCTCCTGCATCGACTACCGGGGTCGCAGGTGCCATCGGCATTGCTGCGGTCACCGTGATGATCTCGGACAGCCAGATCGACGGTGCGGTCGTCGCTCAGCTCGATGCCAGCGTCACCGCTTCTCAGTCCGTGTTGGTCAGTGCCAACGGCGTCAACATCGCCGACGCAGACACCATCTCGGTCGCTGTGGCCGCCGGCCTTCTCGGCCTCGCCGTCTCGGGTGCGTCTGCCAAGATTGGCGCCGACGCAGTCGTCGATTCGATCGTGAGCGGAAACGTCACCACGGCGGGAGATTTCGTCGTCGGTGCGACCGGCGACAATGACGCCACGTCCGACGCTGACACCGCAGCCGGTGGTCTTGTCGGCATCGCAGTCGGCGTGCTGAAGTCGGAGATCGCCGGACGAGTTCGGGCAACCACGTCGGGCAACGTCACCAAGTCCACAACGAACAGCTCGACGGCATCCGTCACTGCGCTCGGTCACAACACGGCGGTGTCCACCGCGCTCGCCATCGCAGTGGGTCTCGCCGCAGGGGGTGGTGCCGACGCCAACGCCTCGATTACCTCCGCAGCCAACGTGTTGGCGCAGGTGACCGGCGGCACGTGGAACGTTTCGGGCGCCACGGTCATCGTGCACGCGACGGGCACGAATGTCGCAACCACGACTGCCTTTGGTACGAGTGTTGGCGGGCTTGCCATCACGGTGATCCGTGCCCGATCGACGATTGATGGGGCGGTGAAGGCGGAGTTCGGTGGCAGCGTGTCTGCGTCGGCGTCGTTCTTGGTGGAGGCTGATGGGAACAACGATGCGGATGCGACGACGCCGGT
>JANPKU010000072.1:0-39209 GCA_031426215.1 Actinomycetes bacterium | reverse complement strand
GGGATGTGAGTTCTTCGTGATGTACGGCCAGACGGAGGCCACGGCCCGGATGGCGTATCTGCCTCCGTCGCTCGCCTCGCGATACCCCAGCGCAATCGGGCGACCGATCGACGGCGGCGAGTTCCGACTCGACAACCGCACGGCCGATGGGGTGGGCGAGGTCGTGTACCGAGGCCCCAACGTGATGATGGGGTACGCCGACCAGGACGAGGATCTGGCGCTCGGGCAGACCATCGACGAATTACGGACCGGTGATCTGGCTCGATTCCATGCTGTTGGCGAGGTGTACGAGATCGTCGGTCGCAACTCGCGGTTCGTCAAGCCGTTCGGCCTGCGCATCGATCTCGACGCCGTGGAAGCCGAGGTACGTTCGAGGCTCGACACCGACGAGGTTGCGGTGGCAGGCGACGACCAGAGCATCATGATCTCCGCTCCGGGTGGCGATCGCAACGCCATCGAATCGATGGTTCGGGCGCGGACGAACCTGCCGACGTCCCACATTGTCATCGATACGACGACGTCGATCTCGCGAACGGCATCCGGCAAGATCGACTACGCCGCGGTGGCCAGCGTTGCGAACTCGGACGCTCGCAGTGACTGCCCGACGACTCCCACGGCAGCTGGCATCATCGGGATCGTTCTCGGCCGGGCATCGGTGTCACCACACGACACGTTCGTGTCACTCGGTGGTGATTCGTTGAGTTACGTCGAGTGCTCCATTCGGCTCGAATCGGTTCTCGGCCAACTCCCGCCGGACTGGCACCTCCGACCGATCGGCACGCTGCAGCCGCGCCCGCGACCGCGTCGGGCTTTCGCCACCATCGACACGACGGTCGCGCTTCGAGCGATTGCCATCTGCCTGGTCGTGGCCACCCACATGCACCTGTGGTTCTTCCCAGGTGGCGCCCACCTGCTGCTCGCCGTCGTGGGCTACAACCTGAGCCGCTTCCTCCTGCCGATCGAGCCCGTCCGCGAGCGGGTGAACTCTGCAGCCCGCACGATTGCGAGAATTGCGGTCCCCACGATCGCCATGGTCGGCATCGGGACGCTGCTCGGCGCCACCTACGGCGTCGGCACGCTGTTCTTCGTCAACAACTACACCGGCCCAGCGTCGCATGCGCTCGATCACTGGCACTTCTGGTTCATCGAGGTGTTCATCCACATCGTCGTGGTGTTGTCGCTGTTGTTGGCGGTGCCGTCGGTTCGGCGCCTAGAGCGGCGATTCTCCTACCTGTTCCCGCTTGCCGTGCTCGCCGTGATGCTCGTCTTTCGTATGGAGTGGGCGTGGATGGGGGACTGGTACAACCTGCGGTTCCGCACGCATGGCGTCGCGTGGCTGGTCGCCCTCGGCTGGCTGGTCCACCGCTCCGATACGACGCCGAAGCGGCTCATCGCCGCAGCGATCGTCCTGCTCGTCGTCCCCGACTTCTTCCAGTACGCCCCTCGAGAGGCGTTCATCGCGTGCAGCTTGCTCGTGTTGCTGTGGTGCCGGGAGATCACGGTGCCGCGCCTTGCGGTGCGACCATTGGCGCTACTCGCCTCGTACAGCATGTGGATCTACATCACCCACTTCACGATCTGGCCGCCACTCGTCGAGGTCCTCGGGATCGAGGCGGCATACGTCCCGACGTTGCTCGGCGGCGTCGCGATTGGCATCACAGTCGAGCGAACTGCTGCACTGGTCAAGAACGCAGCGGCCAGCGGCAATGCGGCACGCACACTCTCCTTGGTCAGGATTGCCTACCCGGAGCGATGAGCGAACCGCCCAAATACCGGCATTTCGCTCATCGCTCGCCGGATCGCAGAGCCACTCGCTGTTTCTGTCGCTGCGCGGTAGCGGATCCGGTCAGCCGACCGTCCGCAGGGCTGCCAGCGCGGCGCCGCGGGCACCAGCCATGTCGAGGTCGAGCACCAGCGCGAACTCGCTGCGCTCGGCCTGCTCGGGACGCAGCGTGGTGTGCTCGCGTACGGTCTCGAGGAACCAGGTGCGGAACCAGGGAGCGGTCTCGACCACGCCACCGCCGACGAAGAATGCGTCGGGATCGAAGAAGTTGGCGGCCACCGTGAACAGGTGACCGAGGGCTTTGGCCTGCTGCTCGAAGATCGCCATCGCCATCGGGTCGCGGTCGCGCTCGGCCAGGCCGCGCACTTGCTTGGCGGCGCTCGCCGGGTCGACCCCGTGCAGCGGGTGGTCCGGGTAGAGGCCGAGCCAATAGGGCAGGAGGTGGTTCCTGATGCCGGTCAGCGACGCGTACGACTCGACGTCCGACACGAACCCGCAGGCGCACACCGGGATCGGCTGGCCGGCCTCGACGATACCGTCGGCCGGGATGTGCACGTGGCCGAGCTCGCCGCCCATACCGGCAGCGCCGACGACGATCCTGCCGTCATGGATCACTCCGCCGCCGAGACCCGTGCCCACGATGGCCGACACCGACGATCGGTCGATGGCCACGGCACCGAAGTGTTCGTAGTGGGCGTACATCGCGGCGGCGTTGCCGTCGTTGGTGTAGACGACCGGCTTGCCGAGTTCGGCCTCGAGCGCGCTGCGGATGTCGTACGCCCACCAGTCAGGGCCCGAGAAGTTGGTGCTGCCCTTGCGGGACAGCACACCGGTTGCGCCGGCAGGTCCGGGGGTGTCGAGTCCGACTGCGACGACGTCGGCGTGGTCGCAACCCGCCGCAGCGAGCCCGAGCTCGTAGGCCTGGCGGAGCGCAGCGATCGCGCTCGGCGGACCTTCGAGGACCCGGCTCGGAACCTCGAGGAGTTGGTCGATCAGGAACGTGCCGTTGTGGGCGAGGACCGTCACATTGTCGGACGTGCCGCCGACGTCGATACCGACGATCACCGCTCGTGCCTCCACAAGGCCGACGGTACATGACCGGCTGAGTTCGCGCCGTCGTCCGCGCAGCGTGTCAGGCGGTGACCGGTTCCAGTCGGGCTGGAACGGTCTTGTGCCACGGCGTCCCGGCGATCGAGTCACGCAAGGCGTTGTCGGTGAGTTCGTTCGGGGCGGTCCCGGCTCGTGAGCCGTTCTCGTCGAGACCCATGCCGTTCGGCAATGAGACGTGACCTGGCTGCATCATCTCGCTGATCTCGACGTGCACGGTTGCGCTGCCCCGAGACGTGACGACCCGGACCTGGCCGCCGTCGTCGAGACCGAGCCCAGTGGCGTCGGCGGCGCTCACCCGCAGAGCTCCCTCGGGGTCGCGCTTGCGCCAGGCCGCATCGCGGATGATCGTGTTGGCGGTGAACGAACGTCGTTCGCCGGCCGAGAGCAGCATCGGGAACTCGTCGGTGACCAACGCTGGTTCGTGCTCGAGAGTTCGGAGTTCGTCGAGCAGTTCGGGGATGTGCACGTTGATCTTGCCGTCGGGTGTGCGCACGCGACGCCACACCTCGTCCCAGCTGTCGTGGCTGAAGGTCACGCCGTGCGGGCTGGCGAGGATGGCGTCGAACAGGTTCTCGCCGAGTTCGAGTCCGTCGCCGGTGAATCCGGCGGCGCGGACACTGGATTCGAAGGCGAGCGCACATCGGTGTGCGGCACCCCACAGCAGTGCGGCGGAGTCGGCGCCGTCGGGCAGCGTGGGGCCGAGCGTGCGGTACAGCACGACCGGGGCGAAGGCCCCGAGCGACGGATCGCTGGTGGTCGCCTCGAAGAATGCCGCCGCGAATTCGGCCCGGCCATGCTCGGCCGCAGCGCGCAGCGGTGCCAGTTGTTCCGGTGTGATCGCACCGAGCGCTTCCACGAGGCGGGCGTGGATCTCCGGTTCGGGCAATGGCCCGTCGGGGGCGGGGATCACCGGTCGGCGGAGTTGGAACACGTTGTGGGGAAACTCGAAGTTGAAGAACGTCGCCTCCCACTTCTCGAACTGGCTCGGCGCGGGGAGCACGTAGTCGGCGAGGCGCGCGGTCTCGGTCATCGACACGTCGATCACCACCAGCAACTCGAGCGAGTCCAATGCCTCACGCATCCGCTGGCTGTCGGCGAGGCTGTGTGCGGGATTGCCGCTCTCGACGAGCATCGCCCGATAGCGCGCCGGATGATCGGTGAGGATCTCGTCGGGGATCACGTTGCACGGCACGAGCCCGCTGATGATCCGGGCGCCCGCCACCGGCGACAGCTTCGACTCACCCGTCGGCGGATCGGAGCGGATCAGCGAGATGATCGACGACGCCATGTACTGGGTGCCTTCACGCCCGAAGTTGCCGGTGAGCGCCCAGAGCAGTTTCTCCAGCCAGCTGTTCATCGTCGAGTGCCGGTTCATCTGGATCCCGAGATCCTCGAACACGGCGACACTGGCGGCGCTGGCGATCCGCCGAGCGGCATCTCGAATCAACGACTCGTCGACACCGCAACGCGTGCTGTAGCGGGCGATGTCGATCGCTTCGAACTCGGTGGCGATGTCGTCGTAGCCGACCACGTTCGCAGTGATGAACTCCCGGTCGACGAGCCCTTCCTGCACCATCGTGGCCACCATCGCCGACAGGCAGAAGGCGTCGGTCCCCGGCTTGACCCGAAGGTGGATGCCATGGCCGTTCGACACGGCGAGTTCCGCCGTTTCACTGCGCCGCGGATCGATCACGATGATGGCACGTGCCGGATCGTTGGCAATCTCCTTCAATGTGGTGCGAGCGCGGGGGATGCCGTGGCTCTGCCATGGGTTCTTGCCGACGAACAGCGCCACCTCGCAGTGTTCGAAGTCGGCGCGTACTCCGCCGCCGATCATCTTGGCGTTCACCCAGAACTCGCCGGTCTTCTCCTGCGACAGCGCGTTGGCCTTGAACTTCGAGCCGAGGGCGCGCAGGGTCGCACCGCTGTAGCTGCCGCCGAGGTGGTTGCCCTGGCCGCCGCCGCCGTAGTAGAAGATCGTCTCGCCGCCGTGGGTGTCACGCACCGCAGCGAAGCGTTCGGCGACCTCGCTGATCGCCGTGTCCCAGTCGATCTCCTCGAACGTTCCGTCGGCGCGGCGACGCAGCGGCTTGCGCAGTCGGGTTCCGCGTTGGTAGTGGTCGAGGCGCAGCGCCTTCTCGCACGTGTAGCCCTGACTGGCCGGATGTGCCTTGTCGCCGCGGACGCGTTCGAAGCCGAGGCCGTCGACAGCCACGCGCACTTCGATACCGCAGTTGCACTCGCAGAGGATGCACGCCGTGGGCTTCCAGTCGGTGGTGGCCGGACGCTCGACTGTGGTCATGGTCGAACAGTACGTGAGTGGGTTGCATGATGCAACCCAATGGTGTCAGGGGCGGGTGCCAGAGTCCGTGAACCCGGGGCCCGGCTTCGCGCGAATGTTGTCGAGGCTGATCGGTCCACCACACGACCCACACGTCAACACCGGTGCCGCCGTGGATCCGCACTCGTGCCGGAACAACAGTGGTGGACCATCGGGTGCCTCGTGCTCGTCGCCCCACACCATCAGCGCGGCGATCACGGGGAACAGGTCGCGACCGCGTCGGGTGAGGCGGTACTCGTAACGTTCGGGTGCATCCTGGTATTTGACGCGCGACACGATGTCGTGTTCGACGAGCGTTCCGAGTCGATCGCTGAGGATGTTCCGCGCGATGCCGAGGTTGGCCTGGATCGCCTCGAAGCGGCGCTGGCCGAGCATGATGTTGCGCAGCACCAGCAGCGTCCACCACTCGCCGACGATCTCCAACGTCTGGGCCACCGAGCAGTTGAGGTGCGACACGCTGGTGCGTTTCATGACGCAATGCTAGGCGCAGCTCGACGGGCCCAGTCCACCATCGAGCAGGGCTGGTTCGCCACCGGAAGCGCGTGGGAGAACTCCGCTGTCAGCCAGATGTCGTACGGCAGCGCATCGAGTCGTTCGGTCAGAGAATCGAGTCGAATTGCGCATCGGCGGCTGTGAGCAGTGGCAGCAGTCGTCGCGGCCGGTCGGCGGTGACCCACTGCGAGTAGGCCAGTGCCAGGGCCGATGCAGCGACCGCCACTGCGACGGGTGCTTCCGCTGGAGGCACGCCGTTGTCGACGAGTGTGTGCTGCAGGGCCGCACACCATCGATCCTGTTTCACGAGTTGCCTGCCGTGCAGGGCGGGGATGTGGGCGAGCACGTTCCAGCGAGCACGGTTCCGCTCGCGTTCGTTCTCGAACGATCGTGCGAGCGCTGCCGTGGCGGCGCGGGCAGCGGCGAGACCGCGGCCCGGTCCCGGATCGTGTTGGTGCAGGTAGGCCTGTGCTCCGTCCAGCAGGATGTCCTGCATCACGGCGTCCTCGTCGAACAGCACCTCCTCCTTGTCGGCGAAGTGGCGGAAGAAGGTCCGCTGCGTCACGCCGACCCGCGCCACGATGTCGTCGACCGTGGTGGCGTCGTAGCCCCGCTCGACGAAGAGCTCGAGGGCTGCGAGACGTAGCCGGTCGGCCGTGCCAGGTTCCCAGCGACTCATGTCACCAAGCGTACGTGTTGCGTCAGTAACTGACATCATGCATCATTGTCGCCATGACAGATGCTGACATCACATCGACTGCCCCGACCATCGTGGTGACCGGTCCGACGCGCGGGCTCGGCCTCGAGGCGTGCCGGGCGATCGCCGAAAGGGCCCCGCAGAGTCACCTCGTGTTGCTCGGACGAGGCGGTGCGGCACTCGATGGTGCAGCCTCAGAACTCCGCGAGCGAGTCAGCTCGGTCACCTGTGTCGCCGTCGACTTCGCAGACCTCGGCGAGATTCGCAGTGCCGCTCGACAAGTCCGCGACAAGGTCGGCACTGGGGCATGCGGCACGATCGATGCGCTGGTGCTGAACGCCGGAATCCAAACCGTCGACCGTCTCCATCGAACCGTCGATGGGCTCGAGCTCACGTTCGCGGTCAACGTCGTGGCGCCGTTCCTGCTGATGCGGGAGCTCGGCGACGGCCTCACGCGAGGTGCGAACGTTGTGTTGGTCGGTAGCGGAACCCACACCGCCGACCGGTCCACTCGGCTGGTGGCGCACCCTCGATGGGAGGACCCAGCGGACCTGGCGCGACCTGGCGTCGACCAGAATTCCGCCGGCAAACAAGCGGGCCAGCGCGCGTACGCGACGTCAAAGCTCGCCGTCAATCATCTGTGTCACGAGTTCGACCGACGCTCCGAGGGGCGCTGGCGCTGCAACATCCACGACCCGGGCCTCATGCCCGGCACCGGCCTCGCCCGCGACATGAACGCGCTGCGTCGATTCGCATGGCATCACGTGCTCCCGCACCTGCCCATCCCGGGAACCAGCACGCCACAACGATCGGGCAGGGTGCTGGCGGAGATGGCGCTGGGACTTCGTTACCCCGAGCTGCGGGCCGGCTACGTCGACATCGACCGCATTACCAGCGCGTCGGCCGAATCGTACGATCCCGCCCGCGAGGCACGCCTGTGGGAAGTCCTCGAATCCCTCACCCGAACGGCGAGCTCGACCTGACCCACGGCGCGGGTAGCGGCGTGACGATTCGTCAGCGTGTCGAGTGAGCGGCGGTCACCGACTTCCTTCCAGGTACCGGAAGATACCTCGGCTGTCGGAGAGCCCGGCGTTGTTGCGAAGTTCCTCGATCGTTGCTCCAGATCGATGGTTCGACGTGATGTAGAAGCGGCGCAACTCGTTGGCGGTGACGCGTTCGTCGTCGCTGCCACGGAGTTGACGGATCAGGTGGTCGGCCCCGAATCGGCTGAGGCGTTTCGGCGGTTGCGGTTGCGCTCGTCGTTCGCTGGTGAACAACGGTTGGTCGCGTCGTTTCGCAACGCATCGGCGAACGGCTCGTGCTGTCAAATCGCTGAGCACCACGGTTCGAGTCTTGCCGTTGCGACGGATCGTCGCAGATGTCTTCGGAGGCCGTCCCCTGATGTCATCGGTGTCGAGAGCAAGTGCCTCGCCGAGTTTGACGCCGTCGAGCACGATCAGCGACACCAGCGCGCCGAGTCGGGGATCGAGCGCCGTCGCCATCTCCAGGTAGGCGTCGACCGCAGCCGCCGACAGCACGTCGACATCGAAGGCGACCTCGCGGTCAACCGGTCGGCTGATGCCGTCGACCGGGTTGGTGATCAGCGACCCGGCGTCGACGGCGTACTGGTAGAACGACGACAGCGACGACCAGCGTCGACGCATCGTTGCGTCGCTGTCGCCGGCTTCGAGGCGGTCGGTCCCGAACGCCACGAGGTCGGCGGTGTCCACGGTGAGGGGAATCGCAGTGCGCTGCGCGCACCACCGTCCGAACGTGTTGAGATCGATCCGGTACGCCGACCGGGTGTGCTCCGAGGCATGACCGGCAAGCCAGGCGTCGACGAGCTTCGCCGAGAACGCTGCGCTCGGAACTGCAGTGCGATCTGCCATCCAGCGAATCGTGACAACAAACGACGGAGACGTCAACATAATCCCGCAGGCATGACTGGTTGACACTCAACATAATGACGAATAGAGTTCGTGGCGCCCGAAGCTCGGGCTCACCATCCGAGAGTCATTCGAGACTCATCCGAGACATGAAGGAGTGCACGACATGCTGATCCAAACCGACCCGTTCCGCGACCTCGACACACTCTTCAGTCGTTTCGCCGGTCGCCAGACCACAACCGCCGGCACCGCAGGCGTGATGCCCATGGACGCGTTCCGACGCGGGAGCGACGTGTGGGTGCACATCGACCTTCCTGGGGTGAAGACCGACAGTCTGGACATCACCGTCGAGCGCAACGTGCTGACGATTGCGGCGGAACGCAGCTGGCAGCGCCAGGACGGCGACCAGCCGTACTTCGCCGAGCGCTACCGCGGGAACTTCCGTCGCCAGATCCAACTCGGTGATGGCCTCGATCTCGAGGGCCTCGAGGCTGATCTTCACGACGGTGTGCTGACCGTACGTATCCCCGTCGCCGAACAAGCCAAGCCTCGCAAGGTCCAGGTCGGCCACGACCGAAACGGATCCTCTGAGGCGATCGAGGCGACATCGGCAAGCTCCGGTTAGTCGCCCCGGAAGCTGCGGGCACGGGCTGCTCTCGGTCGAACGTCAGTGAGCAGCCGGTGCGCCGCCGCGCCGGAGGCGCGAGACACCGATCACTGCGAAGACCGCAGCGAACCCGACGATCAGGCCGACCGCCGCTGACGCTGCGGTGTTGATCAGCCAGGACAGCACTCCGCCGACGACGGCGACGTCGTGGAACGGATCCTCGAGCGTGTGAACGAAGTCGTACGGGCTCTCCCACCCGAGTTCGGAGGCTCCGACGAGCAAGATGTGTCCGCCCACCCAGACCATCGCCGCAGTGCCGACGATCGACAATATGGCCAACAGCTTCGGCATCCCGGTGACCATGGCCCGGCCGATGCGCTCGGAGCGTGGACGACCTGACGATGCGAGCCGCAACCCGACGTCGTCCATCTTCACGATCAGCGCCACGATCCCGTAGACGGCTGCGGTGATCAGTACCGCAACGACCGCCAAGATGATGGCCCGCGACACGAACCCTTCGTCGATGACGTCCTTGAGCGCGATGACCATGATCTCGGCCGACAGGATGAAATCGGTGCGAATCGCGCCCTTGATCACCGTGCTCTCGTGGTCTTCGTCGACGGCCACTGCAGGCAATGTCTTCGCTTCGTCGTGGTGGGCGAACCGTTGATGGATCTTGTGCGCGCCCTCGTAGGCGAGGAAGGTTCCACCGAACATCAGGATGACTTCGACGAGCACGGGCACGAACTCGCTGAGCAGCAACGCGGCGGGCAGGATGAAGAGCAACTTGTTCTTCAGTGACCCGGTCGCAATCCGCTTGATGATCGGCAGCTCACGCTCCGCAGCAAGACCTTGCACGTACGCCGGAGTCACGGCAGTGTCATCCACGACGACTCCGGCCGCTTTCATGCTTGCCCGCCCGGCTGCGGCGCCGACGTCGTCGATCGATGCCGCAGCCAACTTGGCCAGCGCGGCAACATCGTCCAACAGGCCGACCAGTCCGCCACTCATGCAGCACCCGCTAAGTCTTTGGTCGCTGTCGATCGGGTGGACGGAACGCTCGGATCGCAACGGTGGTACAGCACGGGTGCCGAACGGTACCAACCGTTGGGGACTGTTCACTGGGCCGGGCACGGCGCGAGGGACTACGTTTGGCCGTCGGGACGACTGGCTATTCGCTCTGCGGACTTGACGAGACGGGTGGGCATGGAATCGGGTGATCAATCGGTGGTCGAGCCTTCGGCCCACTCGGCCGCAGCGTCGGCCTTTCGACTCGGGCTCGTCGTCCTCGCGGTCGTCGTCCTGGGTCAGCTCGTGCTGCGGCTCACCGACACGATCGGGCTCATTTTGTTGGCGGCGACCTTGGCGGTCATGACCGCCCCGCTGCAGCGTTCGATGAGCCGGCGCATCGGTGCGGGCGCTTCCTATGCACTGACCGCGCTGTTCACCCTTGCCGTGATCCTTTCGATTGCTGCTCTGCTGTGGAACGATCTCGCCCAACAATCCGAGCGCCTGGCCGGTCTACTCACCGATCGTCTCGATGACCTGCGCCCCGGAACGTTGCCGGAGCGCCTCGCCCGCCTCACTCGCGCCGACGACAGCATCGCCGCCGTGTTCGAACGGTTCCCGACCACCATCGTCGCCGGCGAAGACTCGGCGACGGGTGTCGGCAGCAAGGTGGTCAATCTCCTCGTCGCGGTCGTGCTGGCTGCATTCCTGCAGGCAGGGGCCTTGGGTGTCTTCGACTGGATCGTGTCGAGGTGGTCCCGAGACGACCGAGCGGAGGTACGCGACGTGATCGGCGACATGGTGCGACGCGCCGGTGGCTTGACACGGCGATCGCTCGGACTCGCCGTTGCTGCCTCAATCCTGGCAACGGTGGTCGCTTTCGGCCTGGGGATTCCGGGTGGGATCGTGCTGGGATGTTGGGCAGGAGCGTGGCTGATCGTGCCGGTGGTCGGAGTCGTGGTCGGACTCGCTCCTCTCGTGCTCGTCGCCTGGGCGTCGTCGCCAGGCACCGGGATCGTCATGACGATCGTGGCCGTGGCACTCGCGGTCGCAGTACGTGTCGCACGGAGGGCCTACATGGACCCGGTGCTCGTCATTCCTCCAACCGGATGGGTGCTGGCCATCGGGATCGGCACGATCCTCGGGGGTCCCGGCGGGGTCGTCGTGATGGTGCTGATCATGGCGATGGTGATGGCCCGACTCACCCAGACGCAAACGTTCCCGCGACCCGAACGTGCGAGCGATGATCGTCGCTCCAGGCTGTTCGAGGTACGTGGGTCGAGCATCGTGGTGCTCCCGTCGTCGCGCGCAGTGATCGAAACCATCGCTGCTGCGCTGGCGGTCGTAGCGGTGGCGATGGCGTTGGGTTCGCTCACACGGGCGATGGTGTGGCTGGTGGTGGCGACGATGATCGCTGTCGCCCTCGACCGACCGGCATCCTTCGTCGAACGTCACAGCCGCTTGAGCCGTCGACACGCCGTTGCCTTGGTGATCAGCGTGGGCACCGCGATCGTCGGCGTCATCGTGCTGCTTGGCGCACTCAGCGCGTCATCGACGACGTCTGAGTTCAGCAGCGAACTCCCCACGGTCGTGCGTGAACTCGAGAATTCGCCGGTGATCGGCGACTGGCTCAGTGAGCGTGACGCTGCAGTCTGGCTCGACACACAACTGCAGGATCTGCCTCAGCGCCTCGCCAGTGCAGGAGATGTCGCCGACTGGTTGCCCGCCGTCGGCAACCGTGTGATCGACCTCTTGTGGACACTGCTCCTGGCTGCTGCACTCCTCGTCGATGGCCCTCGGCTGGCCGCTGCTGCCCGACGACGCGTGCCGGCGGGTCAGCGACGCCAAGCTGTCCGTCTGGCGACAGTGTCGCACGAAGCCGTCAGCGGCTACCTCGGCGGTGCGATGGTGGTGGCGAGCATCAATGCGTCCGTGGTGTTGATCGTGGCGATCGCTCTCGGCTTGACCCTCGCGCCGGTTCTCGCTGCCTGGGCGTTCATCTGGAACTTCGTCCCGCAGATCGGCGGCTTCATGGGCGGGTTTCCGTTGGTGGTGTTGGCGCTGACGGCGGGACCGCTCCCGGCGCTCTTCGCCGGTGTCGTGTATGTGACCTACCAGTTCGTGGAGAATCACGTGATCCAACCGAAGATCATCGGTGACGCAATCGACGTGCCCGCATGGGTGACGCTGCTGGCTGCCTTGACCGGCGCGGCGATGGCGGGCCTCCTCGGAGCGGTGGTGTTGACTCCCCTCGTCGGTGTGATTCACCTGGCCATCCGAGCGGGTCGGAGTGAGGACTTCCCGGGTCGCGTCGCCGAGATCGTCGGCGCGGATCGCACCGAGATCGTTGCGTCAGGGGTCGACGCCGACTGACGGTCACCTGCCGCCGTGTACGTCTGCGGCGTACGGGCGAAGATTTTCTTGCGTGAGCGCTCAGATGTCGGACAATTTGCCGATGTGACCTCTGCAATGTTGCGGTCCCTGCTGCGGAATCACTTCCGCTCCCGCTGGGTCGACGACGCGCGGGAGGACGTGGCGATGATCGCAGCCCAACAGGCCGAGCGCCGGCTCAGGACCGTGCTCGATGCGCTCGACGATGCGGTCATGATCATCGGACCGGATGGACGGCACTGTTTCGACAACACCGCTGCGCAGCGTCTGCTCGGCTATCCGCCCGACGAACTCGCACTCATTCCGGCAAGCGGCTGGATCCACCCTGACGACTTCGAGGGCGTGCTCGAGCATCTTCGAACCATCGAGCAGGATCGAACGGCGACGTTGACCTTCGAGATGCGTCTGGTCAACAGTTCGGCCGAGGTCATCACCGGGAGTGTCACGATCACCGACTTCACCGATGATCCGGTGGTCGGAGGACTCATCGCAACGTTCCGCGATCTCACGGCCGAGCTCGAGGCGAAGGCGCTGCTCACAGAGTCCGAGGATCGGCGTCGCCATCTGCTGCGGGTGATTCCTGATGCAGTGATCGTCGTCGAGGACGGTGTGTTCACGTTCGGCAACGACGCGGCCATCGCACTGTACGGCGTGGCGTCCGACGACGAATTCGTGGGGATGTCGATGTCGCGTTTCCAGACGCCCGAGGTGTTCGCCGAATCGATGGAGTTCGGGCGTCGCTTCCTGGCAACCGGTGTCACCGACGGCCCGCTCGTGGTGTGGATGCACCGCGTCGACGGCACGCCGGTGCGGGTCGAGGTGACGCCTGCGACAGTGCCTGGCAACGACCGTGCCCTCCTGCTGGTGACGCGTGACGTGACCGAGCGCGAAAAGCTCGTCGCTGAACTCGCGAAATCGGAGGCAACCGGGCGCTTCCTGACCGAGAACTCGACCGACATCCTCCTCAGGGTCAGCGACGACCATCGGATCGTCTTCGCATCGCCGGCGGTGCTCGCCATCCTCGAACGAAGCCCTGACGATCTCGTCGGCGTCGACATTCTCGATGTCATCGAGGCCGAGGACCGTGAGCGTTTCGTGGTGGCGCTTGCGGAGTCGCTGGCCACCGTTGCGGCCGAGCCGCTGGAGGTACGGGCAAGGACGGCGGTCGCCGGGCAGTTCGTGTGGGTCCAGGCCATGGTGCGCACCGTGGTGGTGTCCGACGGACACGACCCACGCCACGAATTTCACATCACGCTCTACGACGTCACCCGAGAACGCGCCGACCGCCTCGCTCTGGCAGCGAGCGAGCGATGGATGCGCACGCTCGTGGATGCTGCACCGATTGGCATCTTCGAGCTGGACCCGGTCGGACAGTGCACGTTCGTCAACGAGCGGTATTGCGAAATCGTCGGGGTCGAGAGCCTTGCGGATGTGTCGGGCTCGAGCTGGAGCCGTTTGCTCCATCATGACGACGTCGAGGAGATGCAGGTTCGTTGGCGGGAAGCGGTCGTCACACGTCGGCGCTTCCACGTCGTCGTACGGTTCGTGCGGCCGGAGGGAGGCATCGTGCAAGCCGAGATCGGCGTAGTCCCGGTACTCGACGGTGACATCATCGTCTCGTGGCTCGGCACGGTCGACGACATCACCGAGCGCGTCGCCCTCGAGCACGCCCGTCGAGAGGCGGCGGATCTGTTCGTCGCAGCCTTCGACCACGCACCGACCGGGCTGATGTTGATGAGCGCCGACGAATTCCCGCCCCGACTCCTGAAGGCCAACTCTGCCACGATGCAGATCACGGGGTGCACACTCGAACAGTTGTCGAAGCTCGACTTCTACGACGTCACCCATCCTGACGACGTCACGGCGGCCGCTGCAGGTCGGGCAGCACTGTTCGCCGGCGAGATCGACATCCATCAGATGGAGCTTCGTCAGCGCTACAGCGGCGACGCCTGGCGCTGGTTCTCGCTGACACGGTCGGTCGTGCGTGACGCGAACGGTGAGCCTCTGTACGTCATCGCGCAGTCGACCGATGTCACCGAGCGCAAGGAGAGCGAACATCGGACCTACCAACTGGCGGTGACTGATCCGTTGACCGGCCTGTCGAATCGCCGGCACTTCCAAGACCGCCTCATCCACACCCATGCCCGGCTGTCGCGTTCGTCAGCGTTGATCGGTGTGATCTTCATCGACCTCGATCACTTCAAAGAGGTCAACGACGAACTCGGACACAACACCGGCGACCAACTCCTCGAGCGGATCGCTGGGCTGCTGTTGGAGTCGGTCCGACCGGGTGACACCGTGGCCCGCATCGGCGGCGACGAGTTCGCCGTGCTCGCCGAGCACCACGTCGAAGACGAACTCTTCGCGATGGCCGAGCGTCTCCGGTCGGTCCTCGACATCACCCTCTCGCTTCCCGACGGCTCGGTGCATCGCGTCACCGCGTCGATCGGGGTGGCGTCGCGTCTCGCGTGCCAGGCGGCACCCACCGAACTGTTGCAGCTGGCGGACGAGGCCATGTACCGGGCCAAACGTCAGGGCCGCGACCAATGGGCCATCGCGTCGCTGGTCTGATCCAGCGCCAGCGACGCCGGACCGTTCGGTTCAGGTGTCGAACGGACCGCGTGGCGCGGCGCCTGACGAATCGTCGGGGGATCGGCCGAACGGGTTGCGGCGGCCCCGTCGGGAGAAGGGGCTCGCTCCGCTGTTCTCGTTCGAGCCGGGCAGGCGATTGACCAACCAGGCCAGCACGAGCGCGCTGGCGATGGTGAGGCCGATGACCATCACCACCGGGCCGATACTGAAGCTGCCGCGTGACGCACTCTCGGCACTGCTGATCAGAATGGCTGACACGAGATCACCATACCGTGACGCAGATCAGCGATATCCAACGAGTAGACCGAGACAAATACTGGACAGAGTACGGAACTCGCTGTACGCTGGGGGCGTGACCGACGGCGTAGATCAGCTCCTGAGAGATCATGGGCTCCACGTCACAGCACAGCGCATCGCAGTGCTGCGAGCAATTTCTGCCCACCCGCACGCCACCGCCGACGACGTTCTCGCCTCTGTCAGCACCAACATCGGCTCCATCTCGCGCCAATCCGTCTACGACACGCTTGCGACGCTCGCCGACAAGGAACTGGTCCGTCGGATTCAGCCAGCCGGGTCGCCGGCGCGTTACGAGAACCGCACCGGCGACAACCATCACCACCTCATCTGTCGTTCGTGCCGAGCGATGTTCGACATCGACTGTGCCGTGGGCGACACGCCGTGTCTCACCGCTGCCGACGATCACGGTTTCGAGATCGACGAGGCCGAAGTCGTCTATTGGGGCCGCTGTCCCGAGTGCAGGGCAGCACCCGAAACCACCACGTGAAGACCTGAACACCGCAACACCGACCACTGACCAGAAGCACCACTCACCGCAAGGAGCACAGCACACCATGAGCGACACCACCGAGGCCCTCCAGATCAACGACAACGAGCAGAGCTGCCCCGTCATGCACGGATCCAACTCCGCCCACACTGCGATGGGCGCAACCGCCAACGAGCATTGGTGGCCGAACCAGCTCAACCTGCGGATGCTGCACCAGAACTCACCGGCATCGAGCCCGATGGACGACGACTTCGACTATGCCGAAGCGTTCAACAGCCTCGACTACCCCGCCCTCAAGGCCGACCTCACCGCGTTGATGACCGATTCGCAGGAGTGGTGGCCCGCCGACTACGGCCACTACGGCCCCTTCTTCATCCGTATGGCGTGGCATTCGGCCGGCACGTATCGCATCGAGGACGGCCGCGGTGGTGGCGGTAACGGCACGCAGCGTTTCGCTCCGCTCAACAGCTGGCCCGACAACGGCAACCTCGACAAGGCTCGGATGCTGTTGCAGCCGATCAAGCAGAAGTACGGCCAGAAGATCTCGTGGGCAGACCTGATGCTGCTCGCCGGCAACGTCGCCATGGAGTCGATGGGTCTGAAGATGTTCGGCTTCGCCGGCGGCCGCGTCGACGTGTTCGCACCCGAAGAGGACATCTACTGGGGCCCCGAGACCGAATGGCTCGGCGACAATCGCTATCACGGCGATCGCCAGCTCGAGCAGCCGCTCGGCGCGGTTCAGATGGGTCTGATCTACGTGAACCCCGAAGGCCCCAACGGCAACCCGGACCCACTCGGTTCGGCGCGTGACATTCGTGAGACGTTCGCCCGTATGGCGATGAACGACTACGAGACCGTTGCGCTCGTTGCGGGTGGCCACACCTTCGGCAAGTCGCACGGCGCCGGCGACACCGAGCTGGTCGGCCCGGAGCCTGCAGGTGCACCGATCGAGCAAATGGGCATGGGTTGGAAGAACGCGTTCGGCACCGGCAAGGGCGTCGACACCATCACCAGCGGCATCGAGGGAGCGTGGACGCCGACCCCGACCACCTGGGACAACTCGTACTTCGACACGCTGTTCGGCTGGGATTGGGAACTGACCAAGAGCCCGGCTGGCGCCAACCAGTGGAAGCCGTCGAACCCCGAAGCGCAGGACATCGTGCTCGACGCTCACGACGAGTCGCGCCGACACGCTCCGATGATGACCACCGCCGACATGGCGCTGCGGATGGACCCGATCTACGAGCCCATCTCCCGTCACTTCCACGAGAACCCGGCCGAATTCGCCGATGCGTATGCCCGTGCATGGTTCAAGTTGCTCCATCGAGACATGGGCCCCGTGGCTCGCTACCTCGGCCCCGAGGTTCCGTCGGAAGAACTGATCTGGCAGGACCCGGTTCCGGCCGTCGATCATGAACTGATCGGTGACGCCGACATCGCAACGCTCAAGCAGACGATCCTCGACTCCGGCCTCACCGTCTCCGAGTTGGTGTCGACGGCCTGGGCATCAGCCTCGACGTATCGCGACAGCGACCGGCGTGGCGGGGCCAACGGCGCCCGAGTTCGTCTGGCGCCGCAGAACGACTGGGTGGTCAACAACCCGCCGCAGCTTCGTCGTGTGCTGGCCAAGCTCGAAGAGATTCGGGCCGGCTTCGCAAAGCCGGTTTCGCTCGCCGACATGATCGTGCTCGGCGGCAGCGCCGGGGTCGAGGCGGCGGCGAAGGCTGCTGGTCACGACATCACTGTGGCGTTCATGCCAGGTCGCACTGACGCCACCGAAGAGATGACCGACGCCGACTCGTTCGTCCCCCTCGAGCCGAAGGCCGACGCCTTCCGCAACTACGTGGGCAAGGCACAGCCGCTGTCGGCCGAGGCGCTGATGGTCGACAAGGCCCAGCTGCTCACGCTGAGCGCACCGGAGATGACGGTGCTGGTCGGCGGAATGCGGGTGCTCGGCGCCAACGCTGACGAGTCCGATCGCGGAGTGTTCACCTCGCAGGTGGGTGCACTGACGAACGACTTCTTCGTCAACGTGCTCGACGTGTCGACCGAGTGGGCTCCGACCTCGGCTGACGCTGAGGTGTTCGAAGGCCGTGACCGGGCGAGTGGCGATGTCAGGTGGACCGGTACCCGCTGCGACCTGATCTTCGGCTCGAACTCGCAGCTGCGGGCGATCTCCGAGATCTACGGCGCCAGCGATGGCGGAGCGAAGTTCGTGAACGACTTCGCGAAGGCCTGGACGAAGGTCATGAATCTCGGCCGCTTCGACCTCAAGTGACCTCGGAGGGACAACACGGGTCAGACCCGTGTTGTCCCACCCAAGTCGGTCACCGTGTCGACAGCACTGCGACCAGGAAGTCGGACTCGGGTGTGAACGGCCGGAGGTCCCACGTCGACAGCCGCAGTTCGACCGTCAATCCCGCTGCCTCGACATCGGCGAAGAACTCATCGAACGGGTAGTCGCCGCCTGATCCGAACCCCGTGACGATTCGCCCAGTGGCGCTGATCGTCGGTGCCAGTCGTTCCAGGACTCGTCGGCGGGTGTCCGGGTCGAGGAAACCCATCACATTGCCGGCGCACACCACCACGTCGAATTCTGCCTCGACGCCGAGTGCGGCAAGGTCGAGTTCCGACAGGTCCGCGACCAGCCACTCGGGACCTGGATGGTCGTGCTTGGCAGCGGCGATCAGCACCGGATCGAGGTCGACACCGACGACGTCGTGACCGAGCTCGGCGAGATGACCGCCTACCCTGCCAGGACCGCAGCCTGCATCCAAGATGCGCGCACGCCGTCCGACCATTGCATCGATCAGACGTGCCTCCCCGTGCAGATCGACACCCTCGGCTGCCATCGTCCGGAAGCGCTCGACGTACCAGTCGGAATGTCCGGGGTTTTCTTCGATCTTCGCGAGCCAACGATTCCCTGACATGTGGCCGAGTGTTCCACACCGTGCTGCATGCTCCGTTCTCGTGAACAAGGTGCGGCTCAGTTACGCATCTTGTTCACGAGAACGGAGGGAGAATGGGGGGCGCAGTACGCTCGAGCGGGTGGCGACGCTCGAACCCTTGGACGTGTCGGCGTTCTGGCGTGACGGTTACCTTCTGCTCGAGTCCGTGTTCACCGAGGGCGAACTCGATTCGTTCCGTGACGCCTCCGACCGGATCCTCGAGCTGTCGATCAACTCCACCGCCGCACTCGGCCGCCGGCACCCGCGACTCGACGCCAGACTCCACGACGACGGCACCGTCACCGTGCGAAAGATCCAGCCGATCAACGATCTCGACCCTCGGTTGGCAGCAATTGCCGGCGACGAGCGGCTCCTCGGCCCACTTCGTCAGTTGATGGCAGACGAGCCGATCCTGATGGAGGAGAAGCTCAACCCGAAACAGACGATTGACACGCGGCACCTCGATCTGAGCGTGCTCGCCATGTCGTCGTTCAATAGCGAGATCGGGATGGAAGGTTTCCATCTCCATCACG
This sequence comes from Actinomycetes bacterium, assembly GCA_031426215.1. Taxonomy (GTDB): domain Bacteria; phylum Actinomycetota; class Acidimicrobiia; order Acidimicrobiales; family Ilumatobacteraceae; genus Sva-07. Next base: position 20,037 of record JANPKU010000072.1, on the reverse strand, counting down.
ATTGGGGCTACTACCGCCAGCAGGGGTACCCGGAGAACACGCTGTCGTCGGCAGTGGCGATCGACGAGTGCGCCGGTCGGGGTCCGCTTCGGGTGATCCCCGGCTCGCATCTGATCGACGTACCCCTGGCCGACGATGATCCGGAGTCCGGGTCCGGCGTGGTCGTGGACGGCTTCTTCTCACGCAACGATCTGGTGCCGCTCGACGTGCCCGCCGGATCGGTGATGCTGTTCCACGCCAAGCTTGTGCACGACTCCGAACCCAATCGCTCCGGCCAGCCTCGGCGCGTGATGATCTACAGTCACTATCCCCGCTCGCACGATCCCGACGGCGATCACGACCGTCGTAACGGCCCCATTCGTGACTACGCCCGACAGTTCGAACAGCGCTACCGCGATCTCGCGGACTCTGGGGGCGTTGTGCCCGCGCTGCGGATCTGATGCCACGTCGCCACGTAGGTGAGTCGACGTCGCCGCCCGGAAACATCACTTTCAACTTTGGCACTTCGGATGCCGATGAACAGCCGTGGCACAGCTTCGAATTGCACTGCGTCCTGGGACGATCCTGGTGAGCCCAACGGGAAGTGTGCGGATCCTTCGGTCGCGCACCTCGGACGACCATGGCTGGAACTGCTCCGACGGGGCGGCCGTCTCCGACGAGCTCGCGGGCGACCCCGACCAGTGGGTTGCGTACAGCCCTCAGGAGCTCGCTGATCGACTGGCGCTCGCAGCCGAAGTCCTCGATCTGAGTGGCACGCGCGAGCTGAGCGGTGGCCTGGCCACGTGGGACGGCTGCTCAGGACGCCCGTGCGTGCTGCCGAAGCTTTCTCGTCTCGTCCGCTGACACTCATCGCAGGTCTTCTGCCTGCAGCAGAAACGCGAGCGCCGGCTGGCTGCACCGGTGACGATGGCGCGATGTCCACTTCCATCGATGAGAAATTGGCCGAACGGCTCCTCGACCGCCGAATCGTGATGCTCGGTGACGAGGTCACCGACGAACTTGCGAATCGAGTGGTGGCGCAGCTACTCGTGCTGTCCGCCGACGACCCCGACTCCGACATCTGTCTGTTCGTGAACTCACCCGGTGGGTCGGTGCTCGCCGGTCTCGCGATCTACGACGTGATGCAGCTCGTGCCGAACGATGTCAGCACGGTCGCAGTCGGCCTCGCCGCCAGCATGGGCCAGGTGCTGCTCTGCGCTGGAACCGCCGGCAAGCGGTACGCCTTGCCGAACGCGCAGGTGCTGATGCACGAGGGCTCGGCCGGCCTCGGTGGATCGGCTTCCGACGTGGAGATCCAGGCCGCCAATCTGACTGCGACGTCGGACAGGATGCGGGTAATCATCTCGCGACACACCGGACGACCGCTCGACGAGATCGCGCACGATGTCGGACGCGACCGATGGTTCGATGCTGTGGGAGCATGCGCCTACGGCTTCGTCGATCACGTGGTCTCGTCGCTCGACGACATCCGTCCGTTCCTTCGGCACCGTGCGGTAGGGGTGACCGCGTGAGCAGCTACACGATCCCGATGGTCATCGAGGCAACGGCCCGGGGCGAACGGGTCACCGACATCTACAGCCGTCTGCTCGCCGGGCGGATCGTGTTCCTCGGAACGCCGATCGATGACGGAGTCGCCAACGTGGTGGTCGCCCAGTTGCTCCATCTCGCCGCCGACAAGCCGTCGTCCGACATCCATCTCTACATCAACTCGCCAGGCGGATCGTTCACGGCGATGATGGCGATCTACGACACCATGCAGTTCGTCGCTCCGGACGTCGCGACACTGTGTGTCGGTCAGGCCGCTTCGTCGTCGGCGATCCTGCTCGCCGCTGGTGCGCCAGGAAAGCGGGCCGTGTTGCCACACGCACGGGTGATGCTGCACCAACCTCACACCGAAGGAACCCGCGGTTCGATGAGCGACCTTGCCGTAGAAGCGGCTGAGCTGTCACGGGTGCGTGCCGAGGCCGATGCGCTCCTCGCTCTCCACACGGGCCGATCGGTGGCGCAGATACGAGCCGACACCGATCGTGCGCTGTTGCTGACCGGCGAGAGCGTGGTCGAGTACGGCGTTGCCGACTCGGTGCCCGAGGTGTCAGGCCGCCCGGAGCTGGATTCCCGAGCCGCGCTGCATCCTGGCGCGTAGCCGTTCTGCGCTGCGTTCGAGCACGTCGACCAGGCTGATGTCGAGGGCGCCGGCCACCGCATCGAGCAGATCGGAGGAGATCTCCTTGCGTCCGCGCTCGACCTCGGACAGGTAGGCGAGCGAGACCGCGGCAGCGGTTGCGACGTCGGCGAGCGTGCGATCCTGCGCCTGACGTTCGTTGCGCACGACCTCGCCGATCACGTCGCGAAGTTTGTGGTCGGCTCGGGGTGCCGTTCGGCGTCCGAGTGTCGGGAAGGGGAGGACGTCGGCGAGGCCCGAGCAGTCAGTTGCGTCGTCGTCGGTGGTGTCGGCGCTGATGTCGCGTTCCCCGGTTGGCATACGGAGACGGTAGCTCGCGATCGCGTGACCGGGATGGCTGTTCGAGACGTGCTCGGGACCGTCTACGCCGAGTCCCCAGGCACATCTCGAACAGGTCAGCTGCGGTTGGCGAAGTACTTCTTGTAACGCTCGGCGGCTTCCTTCAATTCGGGGTCGGCGGCGAACTTCGGCTGGTACGACTCCCACGCCGCCTCACGCTTGTACGGGATGTACTCGCGCGGGAAGTAGCCCTCGTGCGGGCGGTAATCCTTCAGGACACGGCGAGCCACGGTCGACTTGTGCACCTCGTCGGCGCCGTCGGCGAGACCCATCGTGGGTGCGCTCGCGTACATGTCCTGCAGCGGGGTGAGGTTGGTGGTGCCGAGCGAGCCGTGGATGTGCAGGGCGTTGAACGAGATTTCCCGCAGCACCCGGGCCATGGTGAACTTCACCGCAGCGATCTCCGTCCGGCACTCTTGGCTCGACGTCCGGTCCATCTTCCACGCGGTCTCGAGCACGAACAGGCGCAGCATCCGCAGCTGGGCGTAGCTCTCGGCGATCTTCTCCTGCACCATCTGGTGTTCGCCGATGATCTTGCCGTGCGACTCGCGGCTCAGCGCCCGCTCGCACATCATGTCGAACGCCAGCTTGCACTGGGCGATGGTCCGCATTGCGTGGTGGATGCGGCCTCCGCCGAGGCGCCGTTGAGCGAGCACCTTGGCGCCGTCCTCCGGCCCGAGCAGATGATCGAGCGGGATGCGAACGTCGTTGTAGATGATGTGGTTGTGGTTGCGCGGCTCGGGCTGGATCTCGACGCCCGGCGTGGTGCGTGGCACCACGTACATCCCGTTGGTACACATCACGAACAAGATGTCGGCGACCCGACCGGAGCTGGTGAACCACTTCTCGCCGTTGATCACCCACTCCTCGCCGTCGCGAACCGCCGTGGTGCGGAACAGGTTGGGATCGGACCCGCCCTGCGGTTCGGTCATCGAATACGCCGAGAACATCTCCTGATTGAGCAGCGGCGTCAGCCAGCGTTCCTTCTGCTCGTCGGTGCCGTACGCAGCCAGCATCTCCATGTTGCCCGTATCGGGAGCGGCTGCGCCGAACAGCTGCGGTGCCGCCGGGTACTTGCCGAGGATCTCGTTGAGCAGGCCAAGCTTCAACTGCCCGAATCCTGGACCCCCCAGCTCCTCGTCGAGGAAGATCGCCCACAGTCCCTGGTCTTTCACCTGCTGCTGGAGACCTTTGACGAGTTCGCGCACCTTGGGGTCCGGCGACCGCACCGCATACGGGAACACGTAGTGCAGGGGCTCGACCTCCTCTTTGCAGAACTGCTCGACCCAGTCGAGCTTCTTCTGGAATTCGGGATCTGTCTCGAACGACCACATGCGTGCGAACGTACTTCCATTGCCCGTCGCGCGCCGATGTGGAGCCGCAGCGGGCGACCGTGGACATGCGGTCGCCCAATGGTCAATGAGTGACTATTGTGCTCCGGATGATCTCGATGCGCCGCTGTTGCCTTGGCGTCGTAGCCGTTCTGACCGTCGTGACCGCATGTGCTTCTGGCGAATCGTCATCCCGCAGTGGTGGCGACGCTGACGTCACGGTGTTCGCTGCAGCGTCGCTGACCGCTGCGTTCACCGAACTGGGGGAGGCGTTCAGTGCAGCGAACCCTGACGCCGAGGTCACGTTCAACTTCGCCGCGTCGTCCGAACTCGTCGCGCAGATCAACCAGGGTGCACCGGTCGACGTGTTCGCATCTGCCGACGCCACCAACATGGACAAGTTGTTCGACGCCGGACTCGTTGCCGACGATCCCGTCATCTTCGCGACGAATGTCGCCGAGATCATCGTGGAACCCGGGAATCCGAGAGGGATCACCGAGGTGTCGGACCTGGCCGACGGCGATCTGGTGGTCGTGCAGTGTGCCCCCGAGGTCCCGTGCGGATCGTATGCGGAGTTGATCTTCGCGAATGCCGGCGTCTCCGTGACACCCGCGTCGTTCGAGGAGAACGTCAAGTCCGTCGTCACCAAGGTCACGCTCGGCGAGGCCGACGCAGGCGTCGTGTACCGGACCGATGTGCTCGCCGCAAGTGACGACGCCGATGGCGTCGTGATTGCCGATGACGTGAACGTGGTCGCCAAGTACCCGATCGCACTCACCGCGAATGCCGCGAACCCGGATGGAGCGCAGGCATTCGTCGACTTCGTCCTCGGACCGTCCGGCCAGCAGGTCCTCGCCGACTTCGGATTCGGTTCGACATGAGAAAGCAGCGGCCGCAGCGCAGTCGTCGAGCGGCGCTCCCGCTGCCGGCACTCATCCTCGCGGGTGTGGCCGTGGCGTTCTTCGCGCTACCGCTCGTCGGGCTGCTCTGGCGAGCCCCCTGGTCGAACGCGTGGACCTACCTCACCGACGATGCGGCGCTCACGGCGCTACGGCTGTCGCTGGTGACGTCGCTGTGTGCGACCGCGATCTCGATCGTGTTCGGTGTCCCGCTTGCCTGGCTCCTCGCCCGCGTCGCCTTCCCAGGACGCGGTGCCGTGCGCGCGTTGTGTCTGCTGTCGATGGTGTTGCCCCCGGTGGTTGGAGGCGTGGCGTTGTTCTTCGCACTCGGTCGGCGCGGGTTGGTGGGGCAGTACCTCGACGAATGGTTCGGCATCACGCTGCCGTTCACCACGGCCGGCGTCGTGGTGGCGCAGACGTTTGTCGCCATGCCATTCCTCGTGGTCACCGTCGAGGCGGCGCTCAGACAACTCGATCCGCGCCTCGAGGAGGCCTCGCGGACACTCGGTGCGTCGCGTTGGTACACGTTCCGTCGTGTGACGCTGCCGGCGATCCGTCCGGCGCTCACGGCCGGCGCGGTGCTTGCCTGGGCGCGGGCGCTGGGCGAGTTCGGCGCGACGATCACCTTCGCCGGCAACTTTCCCGGCACCACGCAGACGATGCCGCTGGCGGTGTACCTGTCGTTGGAGACGAATCCCGAGGAGGCGATCGTGCTCGCATTGGTGATGATCGCGATCTCGTTCGCCGTGCTCGTGGGCCTGCGCGACCGCTGGTTCGGTTCGATCGGTCGACCCCAGCAGGTCGTGGCATGACGTTGGATGTCCGGATCGGGCTGCGGCTGGGCTCGCTCGACTTGCGGGTGGAACTGACGGCGCATCCGGGCGAGGTCGTGGCACTCCTGGGTCCGAACGGGGCTGGCAAGAGCACGGTGTTGCGATGTCTTGGCGGGCTGGCGCCCATCGACGACGGTCGAATCGCGATCGACGATGTTGTCGTCGACGATCCGGCCGACGGCACGTTCGTCGAACCCGAGGATCGCCCGGTCGGATTCGTGTTCCAGGACTACGTGCTCTTCGACCACCTCACTGTGCTCGAGAACGTTGCGTACGGCATGCGGGCACGAGGCGTCGCGAAAGGCGATTCCCGTCGTCGGGCGCGTGAGTGGCTCGAACGGTTCGACCTTGCCGACTATTCGATGCAGCGTCCCGGTGTGCTGTCGGGCGGTCAGGCTCAGCGTGTGGCGCTGGCCCGGGCGTTGGCGACCAATCCTCGGTTGCTGCTGCTCGACGAACCGCTGGCCGCGCTCGACGCAGGCACACGTGCCGTCGTCAGGCGAGATCTGCGCCAGCACCTCGCGACGTTCGACGGGATGCGCCTGGTCGTCACCCACGACCCCATCGATGCGTATGCACTCGCGGATCGCGTCGTCGTGCTCGAAGCCGGCCGCATCGTGCAGACGGGCACGCTGGCCGAGGTGACAGCACATCCACGCACGCGTTACGTGGCCGACCTCGTCGGGGTGAACCTCGTGACCGGTGACGTGCTCGACGGAGTGCTCACCACCTCGACCGGCGCCCGTGTCGTCATCGCCGACGCCGTCGATGGGCCGGCGCTCGCCACCATCCGCCCACACTCCGTGCTGGTGGCCCGTGGGAGCGCCGCAGCGTCGAGCGCCCGTAACACCTGGCGCGGAACGATCGTCGACGTAGATCGCTTGGGCGAGCGGGTGCGGCTGGTGATCGATGGCGAGCTCCCGCTCACTGCCGAGATCACGGCGGCCGCCTTCGACGAGTTGAATTTCCGGCCCGGTGACGACGTGCATGCGTCGGTGAAGGCCACCGACATCGAGGTGGCTCCGACATGACACGGTCGTCGACCGACCGGCGGCGACGAGAGCTCCTGCTCGGCGAGTGGGCGTGTCTCGGTGTGCTCTACGAGGGTCGGACCCACGGGTTTGCCATCGCGTCGATGCTGCGACCGGGCGGAGAGTTGGGTCGCGTGTGGTCGCTGTCGCGTGCGCTGACCTACCGCTCGCTCGCGCAACTTGCCGACCGCGATCTCGTTCGCTCAGTGGGGGAGGAGCCGGGAATCGCCGGCGGCAACCGCACCGTCCTCGAAGCCACGCGAACTGGGCGTGCCGAGTTGCGTCGGTGGCTTGGCGCCCCCGTCGAACACCTCCGTGATCTGCGCAGCGAACTGCTCTTGAAGTTGGTGATCGCTGAGCGGTGCGACATCGACCTGACTCCGATGTTGGCACACCAACGCCGGATCGTCTCCGGCCTCGCGGCAGCGATGACCGTCGAGACTCAGGGCGATGTCGTTGCTCTGTGGCGCCACGAAAACTCCGAGGCGGCGCTTCGCTTCCTCGATCAGCTTCCGGCCCGTCGCCACTGATCGACGTTTGTGTGGCATTTGCGGTGGACCGGGTCACCGAAAACCCGACGCAAACGAGGTGGGAAATGTCAACCACGGGCCGGGCGGTGGCAGCATGATCACCATGTTGCCCGTGAAGTTCGAGCTCACCCGACGATTCGACGTCCCCGTTCGTGAACTGTGGGACGAACTGATCGACTGGCCGGCGCACGGTGCATGGATCCCGGCGACCACGATCGAAGGCGAGTCCGGTGACCCGAACGAGATCGGCTACACCTTCACGGCGTGGACCGGGTTCCGACCGGTTGCGCTGGAAGACCGGATGCGAGTCACACGATGCGACTGGGACGACACCGCACAGTCCGGAATCTGCGATGTCGAGAAACTCGGCCCGGTGCTCGGTGGCGCCGCAGGCTTCACCGTGCGCGCCGACGGGTCGGGTTCGATCCTCGAGTGGCGCGAAGACGTCACCGTGCCGTACCTGCCCCGATTCCTCTCGCCGGTCGGTGCGCTCGCTGGCCGGATCGGCTTCTCTCTCGCGTTACGAAGCCTCGCCAAGGTGTTCGCTCGCCGCTGACCGCATTGCGACCGAGACGGTTTCGAGTGCATCAGCCCTGTGCCTCGACTGCGAGGATGAGCCGATGAGCAATTCCACGACACGCCTCGAAGTCGACCGCATGATCGCTGCTGAGCCGGCTGCGATCTTCGACGTCCTGCGCAGCCCCGATGGTCATGTGGCCATCGACGCGTCCGGCATGTTGATGTCGGCCGACGGAGAGCCGGCAAGTGCGGTCGGCGACCGGTTCGTCGTGCACATGGACCGTGACTCGCTACGCGACTTCGATCTCGGCGAGTACGACGTGACCGTGGTGATCGATACGTTCGAGGCCGACGCTGAGATCGCGTGGACGATCGACGGCGTGATGCAACCGCCGATGGGGCACGTGTACGGCTACCGGCTCGAGCCCGTCGAGGGCGGCACGCTGGTCACCTCGTACTACGACTGGTCGAACCTCCACGAGCAGTACGCCGGTTTCGCCGACCGGTTCCCGATCATCTCCGAGGCCAGCCTGCGTGCCACGCTCGGCATCCTCGCCCGCACGGTCGCTCCCGGTCGTGGGCGTCCGGGCGCCTGACCGCCGCAGGGCCGTCACCTTCATTCCACGAACCTCGGATCACTACGGTCGATCCCACATCTCGACGAAAGGCAACGGCGATGAAGATCTCCACCACCATCGGATTCAACGGTGACCCCAAGAAGCTCGCCAAAGAGGCACGCGACCTCGAATCGGCGGGCGTCGACCTGATCTGGGGAGCTGAGATCTACGGCTACGACCTGATCTCCACGCTCGGCTTCCTCGCCGGGCAGACGTCCACCGTGCAACTGATGACCGGCATCATCCCGCTGTATTCACGCAGCCCCGCACTGATCGCCCAGACTGCCGCGACGCTCGACGCTCTCTCCGACGGTCGGTTCGTGCTCGGGCTCGGCACGTCGGGTCCGCAGGTAATCGAGGGCTGGCACGGCGTGCCGTTCGACAAGCCCATCGGGCGCACCCGCGACACGATCGAGATCTGTCGGAAAGTGTGGAGTGGCGAAAAAGTCGAACACGACGGCGCCACCTACCAGCTCCCCCTCGCCGAGGGCGGCACCGGACTCGGCAAGCCGATCAAGTTCATGAACCGCCCGCCGGCCAAGGACATCCCGATCTCGCTCGCCACGATCGGGCCGAAGAACGTCGAGCTCACCGCCGAGATGGCCGACATCTGGCAGACGATCCATTTCGTGCCGGACCGTTTCCAGCAGGTGTGGGGTGAGTCCCTCGCTGCCGGCACGGCCAAGCGCGATCCGAACAAGGCGCCGCTGGAGATCATCGCCGGCGGCACCGTCGCACTCGGCTCGGGCGCCCACGTCGACGAGGCGCGTGAGGCGGCGCGTGGTCTGATCGGGTTCTACGTCGGCGGGATGGGTGCCAAGTCGAAGAACTTCTACAACGACCTGTTCGTCCGCTACGGCTGGGAGAAGGAGGCCGCCGAGATCCAGGAACTGTTCCTGTCGGGCAAGCGCGCCGAGGCGATCGCCGCAGTGCCCGACGAGTACATCGACCTCTCGGCGTTGATCGGCGACGAGGGCCACGTGCGAGAGCGCATCCAAGTGTTCAAGGACGTCGGTGTGACCTACCTCAACATCAACCCGCACGGCCCCGACCCGCTGGCCACGATCGAGAAGATCAAGGCCTGGGCCGACTGACGTCCCGCTGGCCTGACCGCACGGACCATCGCGAGCGATGAGCGAAGCGCCGGTATTCGGTCGGTTCGCTCATCGCCTCGACAGGACCACCGCGAGCGATGAGCGAAGCGCCGCTATCCGGTCCGTTCGCTCATCGCCTCGGCACGGGGTCACTCCAGTGGCACTGGCGGTTCGGGCACGCTGAGTTTGTCCCAGACCGCAGCGTCGGACATCCCCATGATGGCGTCGCGCACGGCTGGCGGATAGTGCATGTTCGGTTTCGACTCGTCGTAGCTCGGCTGGGTGACCGGCTGGTCCGGGCGTTCGAATCCTGCTGGGTTCGTCAGTCGTTCGAGCTCGTCGGAGGAGATGCCGCACAGACTCTGCACTTCGGGATCGATCCACTGGCGCTCGTCGATGTCGCGGCCGGTGCAGACCTCGAGGCTGAGGTGCTCGGGACCTGCGAAGTAGATCGACTGGATCATGCCGTGGTCGATGGGGCCCATCACTTGGATCCCGTGGCTCCGGATGCGGTCGCGCATCACGAGCACGTCGTCGATCGAATCGACGTTGAGTGCCAGGTGCTGCATCGTCCCGGCGGTGACCGGGTCGCCGGCATTGCCCGAATGTGTGACTCCCCACTGCGGCTCCGTCGGGTTACCCGGTGCCTGCACGAACGCGATGTAGCTGTCGTCAGCCAACTCCACGAAACCGTGGAACGTGTTCGCAACGCCATGCATCCAGTACAACGCGCGGGTCGGGCAGCCGAGCACCTCGGCGAAGAACGTGAGCTGCCCCTTCATGTCGGCGGTCGACAGCGCCAGGTGGTTCACGCCGTTCGGGTGCAATTCGTGTGACGGCTTTGCGCCGGACGCCCGGTACAGCGTGAGGTGCGGCGCCGGCTGCTCGGTGAGGCTCATGGTGCAAGTCCATCACAGTGGATCGGTCAAGATCACAGCGCGAGGTCTGGCAGGATGCTCGGGATGGCTGATCAGAAGATGACCGAATCGGAGCGTCAGGAATTCCTGGCCGGGTTGCATGTCGGCGTGATGGCGATCGAGCGATCGGACGGACCGCCGCTCGCTGTGCCCGTCTGGTATTCCTACGAAGTCGGCGGCGATGTCGTGGTCCTCACCAGCGCCTCGTCGATCAAGGGACAACTCGCTGCCGCAGCGGGACGGGCGTCGCTGTGCGCACAACAGGAAGAGTTGCCGTACAAGTACGTCAGCGTGGACGGTTCGCTCGAGATCGTCGAGCTCGACGCCGCGGCATCGAGCGCAGCAGTCGTCCCGATGGCGATCCGCTATCTCGGCGAAGAGATGGGTCGCGGGTATGCGGCCTCGAGCGTCGGCCCCGACGACATCCTGATCCGCCTCCGCCCCGAGCGGTGGTTCTCCGTCGACTACTCGAAGACGTGATCGGCAGAGAGCTGATCGCTGCTCAGGGGGTACCGAAGGTGACGATCTTCGTCGGGCTCAGTACGAACAACGCCCGGTGCTCGCCCTCGACTCGCAACGGGTAGGCGTCGGCGTCGAGATACAGCTTCGCGAGGCGGTCGATCGACTCGGTGGCGAGGTGTCCCCGCTCGGGATCGGTCTCGTCGATCACGTCGGCAACGTCGCAGTAGAGCGTCACCCAGTGGTACGGATTCGCAGGGTTGATCGCATTGATCGCAGCGGTCCCCGTCGCACGCATCTGGCGGTCCTTGGCGCGTCCCATGGCGGTGTTGATGTGCACGTTGGTGCGGTCGGGGCTGGCTTCGAACCACATTGCGTTCAGCTGCAGGCGATCTGATGCCTGCGTGGCGAGGGTGACGGTGATCGGTCCGTCGATGAGCTGCTGGTACACGGCGTCGAGATCATCGATGCTGTTGCCTTCGGTCGGCTGACTCTGTTTGAAGTCGTAGCCAGAGCCGGGCGTGCCGATGCTGGAGATCTTGAAGGTCATGGCGTGGTGCTCCTGGTGGTGGTTTCGAGCGGTCAGTCGACGCTCGTCGGATGGTTGACGCAGAACTCGATCACGTTGCCCCAGGGGTCCTTGACGAACGTCTGGCGGAGTGCAGCAGGGGAATTCTCGAGCTCGAACACCTCGACCCCGTGGTCGCGGAGGTGGTCGAGGAACGCATCGAGATCACCGTCGACGGCAACGGCGAAATGCGGATCGTTGGGGCGCAGCGCAGCGTCGGCTCCACGGGTATCGCCCCCCGTGGTGAGGTGCAGCGCGAGGCCTCCGACGTCGAACCAGGCGCCGGGAAAACCGAAGTTCGGCCGATCGATACGACGGAATCCGATCAGCTCGCCGTAGAACGCGACACCGGCGTCGACGTCGCCGACGCTCACGCTGGCGTGATCCATCCGAAAGCCGGGTCCGTGCACGCCGAGAGTATGCGCCATCCTCAGAAGCCGTGCCTGATTGGACGAGCACAGGCCCGGCGCGGGAGAGTGCCTCGGTGCAAGGTGACGGCCGACGGGCAGCGGTGATCGGAGGATCGCTCGGCGGGTTGACCGCGGCGAACCTCCTGCGCGATCACGGTTGGGACGTCACGGTGTACGAGCGCTCGCCGGTGGCACTCGACGGTCGCGGTGCCGGCATCGTGGTGCATCCATCGACGGTTCGGTACCTGCTCGAGCGCCTCGGATCGACGCTCGACGAGATCAGCTGCCCGTCGAGCACCTTGCGGTACTTCGCGCCGGATGGGTCGGTGGAGTTCGAGGAACCGAGCACGTATCGGTTCACGGCGTGGAACACGCTGTACCAGCAGCTGCTCCGTGGCATCGGTGATCGCTACCGGCTCGGTCATGCACTGTGTGGTCTCGATGTGGCCGACGACTCGGTGCAACTGCGGTTCGCGAACGGGCTCGTCGATGAGGTGGAACTCGTGGTCGGTGCCGACGGGTTCGACTCGACGGTGCGTCAGCGGATTTTTCCGTCAGTGAGCGCCTCGTACAGCGGCTACGTCGGGTGGCGAGGTCTGGTGTCGGAGCGAGACCTGTCGTCGGCGACGTTCGAGCTCCTCGCCGACGCCATCTCGTATTGCGTCATCCCCGACAGTCACATCGTCGCCTACCCGATCCCCACCACCGACGGCAGCACCGAGATCGGCCAGCGACTCGTCAACTACGTCTGGTATCGCAATGTGGAGGCGGGCGCCGAACTCTCCGAGCTGATGACCGGAAAGGACGGCAACGTGCGGACGGTGTCGTTGCATCCCGGTGGCGTGCAGGACCGATTCGTTGCGGAGATGAAGGCGTCCGCTGACGCGCTCGCACCGCCGCTCGCCGAAGTGGTGCAGCGCACTCCCGAACCGTTCCTGCAGGTGATCGTCGACATCGAATCCGACCGGATGGCCACAGGTCGGGTGGCGATGCTCGGCGACGGCGCCTTCGCGGCGCGTCCTCATGCCGCGGCCGGAACCGCCAAGGTTGCGCAGGATTGTTGGAAGCTGATCGAGGCGCTCGACGCTCACGACAACGTGCCCGACGCGCTCGCCGAGTGGGAGGTCGGTCAGCTCGAACTGGGTCGCCAACTCGTGGCACGAGCGCGTGATCTCGGCGAGCGTTCGCAGTTCCGGGGAACGTGGATCCCCGGCGATCCCGAGTTGGCGTTCGGCCTCTACGGCCCCGGCCGCTGAGCCCGATCGGGACCAGCTCACTTCCACGTTTGTGTGAGATTTCCGGTGGACCGGTCCACCGGAAATGCAACGCAAACGGGGTGGTGGGGGGTGGGGTGGTGGGGCGCGGGTTGGTCCTGTCAGGTGGGGACGACGACGATTTTCGCTCTGACGTGGCCCGAGCCGATCTCGGCGAGTGCGTCGGCGACGCCGTCGAGTCCGATCGTGCGCTGGACCTCGGGTACGACGGCGCCGCTGGCGAGGAGGCTGCCGAGGAACGCGAGGTCGGCCTGGTTCTTCGCGGCGGTGAACTGGTGGAACGTGGCGTCGGTGCGCCGGAACGCGAACTTGGTGCGTACGAGGTGGACGACCGGGCCGAGCCAGCGATTCTCCTTCGGACCACTCACCGCCACATAGCGCCCAGCGGGACGCAGCACGCTCATGCAGTCGGCGGCGCTCCGATTGCCGATGCTGTCGAGCATCACGTCGAATCGCGCGCCGCCGGGCACGAAGTCGTCGGTGGTGTAGTCGACGACGTGGTCGGCGCCGAGCCGCCTGATCATGTCGACGTTGCGTGTGCTGCACACGGCGGTCACCTCGGCACCGAGCGCTTTGGCGATCTGCACGGCGAAGGTGCCGACACTGCCGGCCGCACCGTTGATCAGTACGTGCTCGCCGGGGCGGACGGCGCCGTGCGTTCGGAGGCCTTGCAGTGCAGTGAGCCCGGCGACGGGTGTGGTCCCGGCCGCCTCGAACGACACACCTGTGGGAATGCCGAGGAGGTTCTCGGCCTTGGTCGTGACGTACGGAGCGAAACAGCCTCCTGCGCACTCGCCGAACACCCGGTCGCCGACGTGGACCGAGGCGACGCCTGCGCCGACCGCGACGACGGTGCCGGCGACGTCGGCGCCGTGGACGATCCGCTTCGGTCGGCGAAGGCCGGCGATCAGTCGGAGGAAGTACGGGGTTCCGGTGAGGAAATGCCAGTCGAGAGCGTTCAGCGACGACGCTGCAACGTGGATGAGGACCTCGTCCTTGCGTGGCGTCGGGGTCGGCACCGTCTCGACCGAGACCACCTCGGCGGTGCCGTAGCGCCGGGCAACTGCGGCCGTCATCGTGGGAGGGATCGCCGCACGATCGGCGCTCGGTTCGAGCCCAGCTTCGTCGCCGGGTCGGGTAGTGGTGGGTGGGGGATTCACGAAGCTCCTCTGGAAGGGTGGACGTACACTGTACATCTTGAGACGTACAGTGTACGTTGTCAAGGGGTTTGCGATGATCGACAACACATGAGTTCGACGCCGAGGGAGCCGCTGCAGCGCGATCGCATCATCGTGGCCGGCGTCGAGCTCGCCGACGACAGAGGTGTCGACGCGTTGAGCATGCGCAACCTCGCTCGCACGCTCGGTTACGAGGTGATGGCGCTCTACAACCACGTGGCCAACAAGGACGAACTGCTCTCGTTGATGGTCGATGCGGTCGCCGCTGAGATCGATGCGCCGCGCCTTGATGCTGCGCCGCTGGACGCAGTTCGGGCGTTGACGATCTCCACGTACGGCGTGTTCGTTCGACATCCGTGGGCGCCGTCGCTCTGGCTCCGCTATCTGCCCGGTCCGGCTCGTACTCGCCAGATGGACGACCTGCTCGCGCTGTTCGCTCAGAGTGGACTGTCACCCGAACTCGCCCACCACGGCTTCCACGCCGTCACCAACCACGTGCTCGGATACACGCTGCAGCAACTCGGGTTGAACATGGGTGATGACCCCGAGGCACGCGCAAACGAGTTCCTGGCCGGCATCTCCGAGACCGATCACCCGCACATGGTCGCTCACGTGCGACAGCATCTGGCGGGAGACACCTCGAGCAGCTTCGAACTCGTGCTGGATCTGATCCTCGACGGCCTCGTCCGCCTCGACTCCGAACGCTGACTCCACCTCCAACCACCCGCTCACCCGTTTGGGTGACAGTTCGCGTGGGGCGGTCCACCGGAAATGCAGCACAACGGAGTGGTGGTGGGGATGGACTGGGCCCTACCCGTTTGGGTGGCAGGTCGGGTGGGGCGGTCCACCCGAACTGCAACGCAAACGGGGGAGGCGGGGTCGGGTCAGGGGGCGTGGAGGGGCCAGGGGGCGGCTTGTTCCAAGATGCGGGCGAGGCGCAGGCACTGGTCGTCGCGGTGGCGCGACGTGGTGATCATCAGTCCGAGGGGGAGGCCGTCCGCGTCGAGTCCGGCGGGCACGGTGATCGACGGCAGGTTGGCGATGTTGGCGAAGATGGTCAACAGCGCGGCGCTCCCGGCGTGGCACCGTTGGCCGGCGATCTCGGTGGGCATCGGGCCTTCGGCGGCGAACGGCGCGCACGGGTTGGTCGGGGTGAGCAAGACGTCGATGTGTTCGAACAGCTCGGCGACCTGGAGTTCGAGTTCACGTCGAGCCTTCTCGACCTTTGCGAACTGTGGCAGTGTCGCGGTCCGGTTGCGCCGCCAGCCGCCGACCACGAGCGGGTCGAGTTCGTCGAGGCGGTCTTCCCAGTCGTCGGGCACGTCGACGAACTGATCGGCCGACTCCATGAACGCGTAGATCCGGATGAAGTCGTCGATCTGCACGTCGAAGCCGGTGTCGATCAGTGCTGCGGCGTCGACCAGCGTCGTAGCTGCCTGCTCGGTGATGGAGACGACCGCGGGATCGGTGGTCGCGAAGCTGAGATCTGCCGACCACGCCGACCGGAGTCCGCTGACATCGAGCTGTTCGATCGCGTCGAGGTACGAGATGCCGGGTGGGGGCAGTGAGGTGCGGTCGCGCATGTCGGGTCCGCTTGCTATGTCGAACAGCAGCGCCGTGTCGGCGACGGTGGTCGCGAGCGCGAAGTTGACGGCGTTGCCCGCATGGCGCGTCACCCCGAACGTGGGGACTCGTCCATAGGTGGGCTTGAGACCGGGAAGTCCGCACGATGCGGCCGGTCCACGGATCGAGCCACCGCCGTCGCTCGCCGTACCGAACGCGATCGCACCGGCCGACACCGCTGCGGCGGTTCCGCCGCTCGAGCCGCCCGGCGTTCGTGACAGGTTCCACGGGTTGCGGGTCACGCCGTGCAGCGGGCTGGCGGTGTAGCCGAACGCACCGAACTCGGGGGCTGCGGTCTTGCCGATGGGGATGGCGCCGGCCGCACGGAACCGTTCGACGTGGATGTCGTCGCGGGTCGCCGGGGGAGCGTCGGCGTACCAGCGCGATCCGCGAGTGGTCGGCATGCCGATGGCGTCCTCGAGGTCCTTGACCCCGAACGGCACGCCGGCCAACGGACCGAGCGTCGCTCCGGCGGCGCGGGCCCGGTCGACGCCGTCAGCCGCAGCCAGTGCGCCGTCGGCGTCGATGTGCACGAACGCGTTCAGTTTGCCCTGCGTTGCCGCAACGTCGTCGAGGGCCCGTTGGACCAGTTCGCGAGCCGACACCTCGCCGGCTCGAACGCGGCGAGCACATTCTCGAACGTCTTCTGTCGTCATCGACGGATCGTAGGTCGTGCGTTGCGTGCGATACTCCACCCGATGGCTGAGGCCCTACGAGTCGTGCAACTGTCGGACACCCACTTCTTGGAGCCTGAGCTCGACCCGGAAGGGGGTCACGGCTACGACACCTCCGCGGCGTTCGACGCGGTACTCGATGACCTGCGTGGCCGGGCATTGGACCTCGTCGTCGTCACTGGCGACATCGCCGACCACGGGCGTGCGGAGCAGTACGAGATTGCTGTTGCGGCATTCGCCCGGCTGCCGTGCCCGGTGTTCGTGTGTCCGGGGAACCACGATTTCGATGCTCCGTTCCGTGAGGCGTTCCGCGCTCCGGATGTCTTCGTCCCTCGGGTGACCCGCCATGGACCGTGGTCGTTCGTCTATGCCGACACGAATGCGGGTGCGATGGGCGCTGATGACGCCGGTCGGCTGCTCGATCCGCCGGGCGAGGACCGTCTGCACCGCAACGGCTCGCTGGGCGCCGCCGAGTCGGCGTGGCTGCGGGCGGCCACTGCGGGACACGATGCCGACCATGTGTTCGTCTGGCTGCACCACCCGCCCGATGCCGACGTGCCGCTCACCAATGACCCGGCGTACACCGCCGAGTGGGAGACGGTGGTCGTCGATCGCCCGAAGATCCGTGGCTTTGCGGGCGGCCACACCCACGTCCCGTCGGTCTACGAGTTCGCCGGGAGGCCGGTGTTCGTGGCGCCGTCGCTGAAGAACAACTTCGATCTTCTGGCGAGCACCTGGCTGCCTCCGGGCTACAGGACATACGAGTTCGGCATCGACGGCACCGTCACCAGCGAGGTGCACTTCGTCGGCGACGAGCGGTGGCCCCGTCGGCCGTTCGGGCGGGCGATCCGCTCGTTGTTCATGGGTGAGATCTCCTACGAAGACCTCGCCGACATCGTGGCGAACCGCGCTCGCTGAGCGGCGGGCCACGCAGGTCGACGTTGCGTGGCCGACGGCCCTCGGAGCGTCGCCGTCATCGGTTCGTTCGAAACCTCTCTTGACCGACTCGTCGAGTTTTCACCGGTCCGACATCTGCGCGCCACCTGGCGTTCACTTCGCCGTCAGCCGGCACCCTTAGGTTCCTCCCTCGTGGACGTGACACCCCCGCTCGCCCCGAGCGAAACGAATCAGGTGCTGCGCTCGTTGCCTCCCGAAGTCGACGCGTACCTGGCCCGACTCGGCTTCGAGCAGCGCCGCTTCCTCACTGCGATCGGCGAAGCGAACCGCGACCTCAGCGGTTCAGCTGGGCAGATCACCAAGGTGGCGGCCATCCAGGCGCGCCTCACCCACGAGTTCCTCGACGCCCAACGCGCCATCATCAAGCGCCGCGCCGAAACCGACGCCGAGATCGCAGAAATCGCCGAGAACGCCGATCGTGACGCTGCTGCTCTGTTGGTCGCTGCTCGGTCCCGTGCGTGTATTGCGATCGGTCGTCCGCTGCCGTCGCCCTCCACCGGATCGTGGGCGGCACCGCTTCCGCTGCCCGTCCCGACTGTTCGTCCCTCGATCGCCGAGTCGCCAGGACGGGCGAGCGACTCGCTCGTGCAGCTGATCGATGGTGCGTTCGAGGCGACCGAACCGGATGGGGTCGCTGCCCGTCGTGAGCTGCGCGGGCTGCTCGACGCATGGTGGGAAGCAGAGAACCAGGAGGCGAAGGCGGCCGTCGACGATGCCGCCGCACGCGCCGCCATGTACGTCCATGTCGCCAAGGTGGAAGCCGGTGAGATCGCACGGTTCGGGCCACCGTCGACCACAACGGAGGCACCCGCCGTACACCGCTACCAGGCTCCCACGGCGCTGCCGACACCGATGGTGAGCGCCCTCGATGCAACTGACCACGCCCACCTCGACGACGTCCTTGCGCACCTGCTCGACGAGTTGGACGATCACCCGTCGCCTCGGTTGTGGCCCGCTCCTGCCGGGTCGGATGCCCCGGACACCACGCTCGACGACCCGACGGAACTGTGGGCGGTCCCTGTTCACGCAAAGGACGCTGCGCCGGCGGTGGCGCCGCCCGCCGACTCGCTGAACGACCGGACCGCTGCCCCGCAGGAAGCGTTCGATCGCTTCTGGGGCAGTTTCGGAGTGCCCGGCAACCGTCGTTGGATGTTCCCGCAGTTGCTCCTGCCTGCCGTGAGCGTCATCGCTGTGCTCGCACTCGTGCTCGCGGTGATCGGCTGATGTCGTTCGACGCACCACCGTCGCGCGCCGCTGACAACGGTGTGTCGGTCGAGGCGATCGAGGAGCAGCGTGCTCGGCTCGACGCCGACATCGCCTCGGCGACGGCACGCAAACTGTCGGCACAACACCGAGCCGCCCAGCTCGATGCCGAGGCCAAGGGGCTGCTGCGAGCCGAGCTGGCGTCGTCGAGAGACATGCTCGCCGAGATCGAACGCCAACACGCCCAGACGATCGAGCTCGTGCGGAGCAATGCGCAGGCCGAGGTCGAGCGGATCCTGTCCGACGCGCACCGCCGGGCCGGCTCGGTCACCGCGGAGCTCGCCGCACCTGGGACCGACGTCCGATGATCGACGAAGCACCGATGTCCGATCGCACGCGTCTGTCACCGCGCGCCGGGATCGCCGTGCTGTCGCTGCAGTTGCGCAGCACCGTGCAGGAGGCGATCGACGCCGAGGCCGCGGCCGACGCGATCGACGTCGAGGGCGCGCTCTGGCAGTTGAGGTCACGGCTGACCCCGCTGATCGACGAACGCCGCCGTGCACTCGACGACGAGGTGGCCGAGGAACGTGCCCGCGGTGTCGAGGCGATCGCCGCTGCGCACCTGGAGGCCGAGCGGATCGTGGCTGCCGCCGTCGAGGCTGCGGCCGCCAGGGCGATGGCCGAACGTGCGGCCGCTGAACTGGCCCGTCGTGCGGCGGAAGCGCAGGTCCTCTGGGAGCCGGTCGCCGAGGCGTTGCCCGAACCTGACGTGGAGGCGTTGCCCGAACCTGTCGTCGAGGCGTTGCCCGAACCTGACGTCGAGTCGTTGCCCGAACCTGACGTCGAGTCGTTGCCCGAACCTGACGTGGCAGCGCCGATCGAACTGGAAGCTCCCGTCGAGCCCGCCTCGCCGGCGCTGTTCGATCAGGCCGAGTTCTGGGCACCAGAGGTGGACGCCGCCGACACGGAGCCGCTCCCGCCGCTGCCATCCGTGCTGCTGCTCCCGCCGCCGCCACCAGTGCTACTGCTCCCGCCGCCGGAACTGCCGGTGCTTTCACCTCCCGCGGCGCCGATGACGTTGGTCCTGCCCGAGGTCGATGCCCGCCCCGACGACGAGCTGGCGGAGTGGGCACCGAACATCGATCGCAGTGGGCCGCAGCCACTCCACGTGGTGCTCGATGCCGACTCGTTCGCACGAGCTTTCGCAGCGGCGATGGCGCCGATCCTCGAAGCCCGCGGGCAGGCGCCGCAGTATCCGTACCCGCCGCAGGCGTACATGCCGGTGCCGGTCCCTGCGCCGAAGCGGTCGTTCTGGGCGCACGCCTGGCACCCCGACGTGTTGCTGTCGGGACTTGCCATGGTGATCGTGATCATCGTGCTCATCGCGTGGACCGGCTGA
>JANPKU010000071.1:0-10613 GCA_031426215.1 Actinomycetes bacterium | reverse complement strand
GCGTTTCGCTCATCGCTCCGGTCCTACGTTCGCTGGTGATGAGCCAACCGCCCGGATGCCGGCGTTTCGCTCATCGCTCCGGCGGGCGCGGCGCATGACGCCAGCGGTGGCCGGTCAGCGGACTGGGCCGACGTCGGAGATCGTGTACTTCTTGATGTCTCGGCCGGTGACGGGCAGGCCGGCGCTGGCACGCTGGAACTCGGCCATGTGGTCGCTTGCGAAGTGCGCATCGAGCGCATCCTGGTCGTCCCACAGTTCGAACAGCATGACCCGATTGCCGTCGTCCGGATCGGGCGAGAAGACGTACTCGCGGCAGCCCGGCTCGGTGTGGGTGGCGGCGACCATCGGAGCGACGGCGTCGAGGAACGCAGCGCGCCCGCCGTCCTCGGTGGTGATGGAACCGGCGACGATCAGCATCCGGCGACCCTAACGATCAGCGATTGGCATCGCCGTACTTGTTGGCGCGGTTGAACTCGGTCTGGATCTCGCGGTCGGCGTCGCGCTCGGCCATGTGCTGACGCTTGTCGCCCTTGGTGCGACCCTTGGCCAAGCCCAGTTCGATCTTGGCTCGACCGTCCTTCCAGTAGAGGCGCAACGGCACGATCGTCAGGCTTCCCTGGGCGACACGCTGATCGAGCTTGTCGATCTCGGCCCGGTTGAGCAGCAGCTTGCGTTGGCGATCGGGGTCGTGCGCGCCGAAGCCGATCGCGTTCGTGTACGGCGGAATGTGGATGCCATCGAGCCACATCTCACCGCGCTGCACCCGGGCGTAGCCCTCGGCGATCTGGGCGTTGCCCTCACGCAGGCTTTTCACTTCGCTCCCGGTGAGCACCACGCCCGCTTCGTAGGTGTCGAGGATGTCGTAGTCGCGATAGGCGCGCTTGTAGGAGGCGATCAGATGAGTGCCGTCGCCGGCACCCTTGTCCTTCTTGGTCTTCTTGCCCTTCGCCATGCGGTTCACCTTCTCGGAGGAGATGCAACCCTACCGACCGTGATCGACGTGGCCCGTCGGAGTTCCGGTTCTGCTCGGAGTGTCGATCGACGGTGACGGCGATCTACGGTCGGCGACGTGAAGATCAGCAACCAGTCCATCGAACTCCATGTGGCCGAGGATGGCGATCCGATGGCGCCGCCGATGCTGCTGTTGCACGGCATCACCTCGTTCGGTGGGACGTGGGAGTGGATCGTTCCGATCCTGGCCGAACGTTTCCGTGTGTTGCGGCTCGACTTCCGTGGTCACGGCGGGTCCGACCGGGCGCCGGGGGCGTACAGCCCCGCCGGCTATGTGAGCGATGCAGTCGCGGCGATCGAGCAGGCGGCCGGCCGGCCCTGCGTCGTGATGGGGCACTCGCTTGGTGGAGCAACCGCGGCGGTGCTCGCGCAACAGCACCCCGATCTCGTCGTTGCCGCGCTGATGGAGGACCCGCCATTGGGTCTCGCCGGGAACCCCGCGGCGAGCGACGAAACCGATGAAGCGGCCGCCGGCGAGCCGGTGCCGGAAGGCAACTCGCTCCTGGCGTCGTTCCGCCTGATTCGCGAGTCGGCGCCACGGCTCCAGTCGTCGGGCATCACCGTGGACGTGCTCTCCGGCATCCTCGCCGCTGCTCCAACTGCATCGGGTGGCACGTTCGGCGAGCTCCTTCATCCCGACGGGATCACGTCGATGGCGGGGTCGTTGTTGGCGGTCGACGCCAGCGTGCTCGATCCGGTGCTGACCGGCACGATCGGTACCTTCCTCGACGCTGACGTCCCGTTCCTGGTGCCGTCGCTCATCGTCTGCGCCGATCCGTCGAAGCCTGATGCGGTCGCCGACCCGACGCTGGCTCAACACTTCGCTGACATCTCACCCGCCACCGAGTACGTGGTGATCGACGGCGCCGGCCACCTGATGCACGATGAGCTTGCGGCACGCGACCGATTCCGGGACGCAGCGCTCGCCTTCGTCGATCGTGTCGGCACCGTCTCGGGCTGAGCGACGAAATCGTCGATCAGGTCCATGCGAATCGGCGAGTCAGGTTGGCGTCGGCATCACACCGACCTGCCGGAGACCGAGAAGGTTGTCGACGATGCCACGCTGGTGGACGACCTGACCGTCGGAGTTGAAGGTGAGGAGGATCATCTCCTCGAACTCGAGGCGTTTGCCGGTCGGCGGGATCCGACCCCATGCGCCGAGTTGGGTGCCGGTGATGCGCAGGTGGACGGCGACGACATCCCCCTCGGCGACCATGCCCAGGAGCTCCTCGTGGTAGTCCGGCGTGGTGGTCCACGCTCGCTCCACCATCTCCCGGACCGAATCTCGTCCAGTTCGCAGCGGCGCGTACGGCTGGTAGTCGGCCACGTAATCGGGTGCGTAGAGCTCGTCGATCACGTCGAATCGTCGACCGTTCCACACTTCGTCGAAGAGCCGCCGCACGACGGCCTTGTTGTGTTCGATGCCCATCGGACCTCCGCTTCGCTGTCGACTGTGCGCCTTGCGACCGGCGGTGTCCAGCGCGAAGTTTTGCGGTGGACATCGCCGACTCGAGGAGCTCCTTGCGAACTCGAGACACCTGGATCTTCGAGACTGGAGGCGTTGACATCCACGACTCGCCGGCGCATGGTGAACCTCTACTGATCTCGACCGAGGAGGTGGCCCATGGTGAGTCTCGGTGTGTCCGGCGAGTTCCGGGCGATTCCGCGGGCGCGACGTCGGGATCAGGTGCGGTTCATGCGCGGGTTGACCGACACACCCCAGACCGTGTTGGACGAGCTGACCCAGTCGTATGGTCCGCTGTGTGCGATGGGCGCAGGTCCGCTGAAGTTCGTGGTCGTCGGTTCACCGCCGCTGATTCGTGACCTGTTGATGCAACCCAACGACCGGTTCCGTTGGGATACACCGCTGAGCCCGTTCCCGTTCGTCGTCGGCAAACACACGATGATCGCCTCCGATGGTGTCGACCACCGTCGCCGCCGAGGCGCAGTGCAGCAGGCGTTCGGGCGTCGACGTCTGAATCGGTGGATCCCGATGATCGTCGAGCGTGCAGATGTGGCCATCGACCATCTCCTCGCGACGGCTCCGAGCGGATCGCCCACCGATCTGTATCCATTCGGTCGGCGTCTCCTGATCGAGATCGTCGTTCGGGCGCTGTTCGGTGAGCGGCTCGTGGAGCACACCGCCGAGATCGACGTGAGATTCGCGCGAGCTCAGGAATACCTCTCGAGCCCGCTCCAGCGCCAGATCCCGCATCCGTTCCCGTACACGCTGCGAGCAGGGGTACGCCAGGATCGCGCGGCGCTCGACGCGTTGATCGACACGGCGATCGCCGCATCGCGCAACGGCGACATCTCCGATGACGACGCAACTGGCGATGTGATCGATGCGCTCGTTCATCGAAGCGACCTGACCGACGCCGAGATCCGCGATCAGGTGAAGTCGCTCATCGGCGCTGGTTACGACACGACGGCATCGTCGCTCGCCTGGATCATCTGGGAGGCAGCGATCCGCCCCGACGTGTTGACTCGGTTGCGCGACGAGGCGGACACAGTTTTCGGTCCGTTGGATGAGTCCGTGACTGCGGACGAGTCGTCGCTCGCCCGGCTGAGCTTCGCCAATGTCGTCATGCGCGAGACGCTGCGCCTTCATCCGGCTTCAGGCATCGGTGCGCGACAGGCAGTCACCGACGTCGAGGTGGGCGACCACTCCATCCCGGCGGGCACGTTGGTGCTGTGGTCGCCGTATCTGGCTGGACGCGACCCCGGATCCTGGACGGATCCCGACGAGTTCCGACCGGAACGTTTCGCCGATCTCGACGAGGCCCAGAAGGCGCTTGCCGACGACGCCTGGGTGCCGTTCGGGCGGGGTCCGCGAATGTGCATCGGCTTCGCCCTGGCACAGATGGAACTGACACTCATCGTCGCTCGCCTGGCCCAGCGCGTCGATCTCAACTCCATGGTCGGGCAGCCGCCAGCGGCGTCCGGTCTGATCGTCAGCCGCCCCGTCGGCGGCGTGCCGATGCGGGTGGCTGCTCGTTGAGTGAGACGCAGTGGCGCCGCATCGAGAAGACGATTGACACGTCGCGTCGCCGAGGAGTACGACGGGATTCGGAATCCGGTGCCGATCTGGGATCTCGGTCCGGGTTCGCGTTGGAGTTGCGCTGGGAGGGGTGATGCGTGTCTGGATCGATCAGGACCTGTGCACTGGAGACGGGCTCTGCACCGATCACTGCCCCGAGGTGTTCGTGCTGCTCGAGGACGGCATCTCCTACGTTCGAGACGAAAGCGGCAACGTCGGCAACGATCCAGGTGGTCGAATCAGCGTCGTCGCGGTCCGGCCGAAGCTCGTCGATGCGGTCATCGCCGCTGCGCTCGACTGTCCGGGCGATTGCATCTTCCTCGAAGCGGAGGATGGCACCGATGCCGACGACTACGACGTCTTGGAAGGCGACCTCGTCAGCACCCCGGTGAGCCCGGTGACGTCAACGTGATGCGACGGTCGGTGCTCCGCGTCAGCGACCAACACGCCGGGCGCCTCCCCGATGTGTGCGTGCTGTCGGGTGTGCCAACTGCAAACGCCGTTCGGGTTCGAGCGGTGGCCTTGGGCGGGCCACGTTGGCTGCTGCACGTTCCCGGTGCGGCGCTGATCGCTTGGCGGATCCTCGGCCGGCCGAGCTCGATGTTGGTGCTGCCCGTGTGCGGAGATGTCTGGACGCGGTGGCGTCGCAGGGTCACCGCCGGACAGGCCACCGTGACGTTCGGGCTGGTCCTGTTCGCAGCAGCTATCGCAGGTGGAGGTTTGCCGCCTGGCGCTGTCGGCGTCGTCGTCACGGTTGTCGGGTGGGTGCTGTGGGCGCGGGCAAATCGCAACTGGTGGGTGACCTGCCGGTACGACCCGGCCGATTCGGTGATCGTCGTCGAGCCGGCGCATCCCCGATTCGACGACGAGGCACGCGCATTGTTCACCCGATCGATCCGCTGACGACCGTCGACGTTGGGGGTCAAGGCTCGTCGTGTTCGTATCCTCGGCAAGGTGATCGAGATCTCCCGCGCCGCATACGCACAGATGGTCGGCGCTGCGCTCGACTCGTATCCGCTCGAAGCCTGCGGCCTGATCGCCGGTCCACCGTCGACCGATGGGGGAGCGGGGGACCGGGCGCCGGTGTTCTACCCGTGTGCGAACGTCGCCGAGTCGGCGCGGGTGTACACGATCGACCCGATCGACCACTTGCGCGCCGAGCGTGATGCCGACGATCGCGACTTCGAGATCAACGGGGTGGTGCACAGTCACACCCACTCCGAGCCGTATCCGAGCCCGACCGATGTCGCCTCGGCCCCCGACCCGTCGTGGCACTACGTGATCATCAGCCTGAAGCGTGACGCTCCGGAAGCGCGCAGCTACCGCATCGTCGACGGCCAGATCACCGAAGAACCCATCGCCATCGTCTGACCCAGGCGGCACTGGGGTTCCGGTGAGTTTCGCCGCATCCCGTCCGCGCTGAGACTCACCAGAAGCCGCGTACACAAGGTTCCGGTGAGTTTCGCCGCACCCTGTCCGCGCTGAAACTCACCGGAGCCCATTGCGGACGTGTGGACCGGATCGGGAACGCCCGATACGATTCCTGACAGAAACCATCGGATTAGTCGGAATGCTTCCGGGACCGCTGGCGTTGGAGGTGGACGTGACGAACACACTGAACCCGAACTTCACGATGCCGGGCCTCGTGAACGACAGCGTGCTCGACATGATCGGCAACACCCCGATGGTCGACGTGTCGAACCTGTCACCCAACCCGGACGTGCGCATCCTCGCCAAGATGGAGATGCAGAACCCGTTCGGTTCGGTGAAGGACCGCATCGCGAAGTCGATGATCGAGACCGCCGAGAAGGACGGACGTCTCCTGCCGGGCCAGACGATCCTCGAACCGTCGTCGGGCAACACCGGCATCGCCCTCGCTGCGATCGCGGGGATCAAGGGCTACCCGATCAAGATCCTGATGCCCACGAGCGTGTCGATCGAGCGCCGTCAGATGCTCGAGGTGTTCGGTGCCGAACTGATCCTCACGCCCGGCGAAGAGGGCTCGAACGGCGCCGTCGCCCGAGCGCTCGACATGGCCGCTGAGCATCCCGAGTGGTACTTCCCGTACCAGTACGCGAATGACGCCAACCCCCGTGCGCACTACGAGGGCACCGGTCCCGAGATCCTGCGTGACGTTCCCGAGTTGACCCACTTCGTGGCCGGACTCGGCACGAGCGGCACCCTCATGGGCGCTGGCCGGTACTTCAAGGAACAGAATCCCGACATTCAGATCATCGCCGTCGAGCCACCGCTCGGTGAGCGGGTCGAGGGTCTTCGCAACATCGGCGAGGGGTACATCCCGCCCGTGTTCGAGAACTGGAACGGTTTCGACATCCTCGACCGCAAGCGCGTGGTACGTCCTCGCGAGTCGATCGAGTGGACCCGCCGACTGGTCAACGAGTGCGGCATCTTTGCCGGAATCTCGGCGGGCGCTGCGCTTGCCGGCGCTGCCAAGGTCGCCAGTCAGATCGACGGTCCGGCGACGATCGTGTTCATCGTGTGCGACGGTGGCTGGAAGTACCTGTCGACCGGCGCCTACACCGACGACCTCGACTCGGCCGAAGCCAAAGCCGAAGAGATCATCTACTTCTGAGCGAAACGAAACTGAGGGGTCTGGCCCTTCAGTTTCATTTGGCTGAGGCGAAGCGGGTGATGCTGGCTGCGGTTTCCCGGCTGATGTCGGGCAGCACGGCCGTGAACACGTCCATGCCGTGGCTGGTGCCCATCACCACACGGCACTGCGCTGCGACCCCGGCGCGCAGGAGGAGTCGATAGAACTCGACGCCTTCGTCGCGCAGCGGGTCGGCTTCGTTGACGCTGATGAATGTCCTCGGCAGGCCGGCGACATCGTCGACCGATGCGAACGACGGCCACGCCAGCGGGTTGCCTGCCTCAAACTGCTCGATGCCGTATGCGACGGCACCGCGGTTGTGGTGCAGGTTGAGCAGGATGCCCTCGTTCTCGATCGACGACGGGAAACGCTCCTGCGGCCACGCTCCGGCGATGTACGGACACAGCGCGTAGAGCCCGCTGATCAATCCGATGTCGCCGTCATGAAGCAGTTGCATGCCGGTCGCCAGCGTCAAGTTCCCACCACCGGACTCACCGGCCACGACGATGCGCGCTGCGTCGATGCCGAGTTCGTCGGCCTGCGACACGATCCACTTCAGGCCCGACACGCAGTCGTTCAGTCCTGCCGGGAACGGCTCGGTCTCCGGCGCTGACGACGGCGTCACACAGTTGCGGAAGTCGACCATCGCAACAGCAACTCCCTGCGCAGCGAGCACACGCGCCCACACCCGGTACATGGCGCCGAACGCCGTGCCGTTCTGCATCCCGCCACCGTGGATGTAGTACACGCACGGCACCACGGCGTCGCCCTCGGGCCGTACGAACCGGATCTTCACGGTGTTCGCATCGGGAGCGGAAACGAACTCGTGCACCGAGTTCACCAGGCCGTCGGACGACGCAACGTCCTCGGTGTCGAGCGTGTCGTACAGCGCATCCATCTTGTCGCGCAGTGCGATCGCCTTCGGACTGTTGGAGATCTCGAGCAACGTCTCGCGGCTGTCGACGTCGCCGAGGGTGGTGACCGGCACGTTGCGTAACGCCCACTTCACCCGGGGATCGAGGCGAGGATCGTTCTCGATGTCGGGCACGTTCAGAACTCCTCGGCCCGGGCGGCGATGTTGAAGATTGCATCGGCCATCTGTGGCCAGTAGCGCCGGGGCATGTCGTGGCCCATCAGTCCGAACACGAGGAGTTCGGCTCCCGGCACGGCCTTGGCCGTGGCCTCCCCACCTGACAGCGTGACGAGCCGATCCTGACGTCCATGGATCACCAACGTCGGCAGGTCGAGAGCCGCCAGCCCGTCGGTGCGATCACCGCTCGCCGCGATCGCCGAGATCTGGAACATCGTGCCCGCCGGGTTGAAGCAGCGGTCGTACGACTCGATGGCGACTCGGCGCGACTCGGCCTCGTCGAACAGGTCGCCCGAGATCAGCCGGGACGTGTTGACGCTCGACTCGATGACGGCTTCGCGACCCTCGGGAACCGGGCTGAGCAACGCCATCATCGCCTCGGGATCGGGCTGGCCGACTTCGGTGTGACCGGTGGTCGACATGATGCTGGTGAGCGACAGCACTCGGTCGGGGTGCTCGATCGCGATGGTCTGCACGATCATCCCGCCCATCGATGCCCCGACGATGTGCGCAGCGGGAATGTCGAGGGCGTCGAGCAGTCCGACGGCGTCGGATGCCAGCAGCGACAGGGTGTACGGGGCTTCGATTGGCTGTCCGGATGCGAACGCGGCGTACATCGCCATCACGTCGGGCGGGGGTCCGTCGGTCTTGGTCGACAGTCCGGCGTCGCGGTTGTCGAAACGGATCACACGGAACCCTCGGTCGAGCAGTTCGGAGATGAACCCCGGCGACCACAGCGTCATCTGAGCACCGAGGCCCATCACCAACAGGATTGGCGGTGCGTCGTCATCGCCGAAGCTTTCGTAACAGATCTCGATGTCGTTCGCTGCGATCGTTGGCATGGCGAGATCATGCCAGGCGCCGCTCGCGCACCCAGCACCCGTCGGTCATGCGACCGTCGACCGGGGACACCGCCGCCGCGCAGGGGGGTCCAGCACCGACGTGGCGCGCTCTGCGACACTGGTGGTCATGAGTGACCCGGACCAGCCAGGCGCCGTGCCGCCGCCGACCGAACCGCCGACACCGCCGTCCACCCCGCCCGACCCGCCGCAGACTTCGCAAATGCCGACGGAGGCATGGCCGACGCTGCCGCAGTCGACTCCGGTTCCACCGCCCGAGGCGACCACCCAGATGCCCGTCGCCATGGTTGCTGCCGGGGGCGCGCTGCCGCCGGTGGTACCGGTCGAGACCTTGTACGGCCTCCCCGAGGAGGAGATCCCGTGGTACCAGCGGCCGGGGCTGGTCATCGCGCTCTTGCTCGCCCTGCTCCTCATCGGTGGTGTGATCGCATGGATACTCCTCAGCGATGGTGACGACACCGTCGACGAGCCCGCCTCACCGGTGTCGAGCCGACTCATGCTCGAGGCGCGCGACGCCACAGGCGCAGGCCTCGACCGCGGGTTCCTGATCAGCGTCACCGGCCCCGCCGGGAGCGAGAACTCCTACACGTGGCTGCAGCCCGCCGACGGCACACCCGGTCTGATCGCCGGTGACGGCACCGGCGACGATGGTCGGGTCGATTTCGAGTGGAAGCCTGATGCGACGGTGACAGATCCGGCCACGTGGCTCGCGACGGTCACCGTGATCGAATCGTTGCCTGCCCGATGGACTGCGCCCGGGCCCCTGATCGAATGCCAATTGCAGCGAGCCGGCGACGACGACAGCGTGGTTTCGATGAATGCTGTCGTCACCTCTAACGACCCTGCCGCCGATCAGGAAGTCACCTACAACTTCCCCAACTACGCCTTCCGACCCGGCGACGCCGTGACGTGTGTGCTGACCAGCATCGCCCCGACCGAGACCACGACCACCTCGACCACGATCGTGGAGACCACGACGACCGTCGCCGATACCACAACCTCGAGCCTCGCCCCGTCGACTACGGCGGCGGCGCCGACCACGGTGCCGGTCGTCACGGTGCCACCACAACCCGAAGCCACACTGTGGGACGTCATCGTCAACAGCCCGGATCTGAGCGAGCTACGCGCCCTTGTCGAGCGCGCCGGCCTGGTGGACGTCCTGTCGGATCCCAACGCCACGCTGACCCTGCTCGCGCCGAGCAACGATGCGATCACGGCGGCGGCCCGCGGTGTCGGTGCGCCCGACTTCTCGAATCCGTCCGTCGTCGAGTCGGTGCTGTTGACCCACGTCGACAACACCGCCGTACTGCTCATCCGTGACCTCTTCGCGCTCGATCCACCCGAGTTCGTCGTGGCGAACCCCGGCCCCCACGCCATCGAGTCGGCGGCGAATCCGCCGACGATCGGCGGAGCGACCGTGCTGGTCGCCGACGTCGAGGCGTCGAACGGTGTGCTCCACGTGATCGACCAAGTCCTGCTGCCACAGGAGCTGCCCGAGTGACCAAATGAAACTGAGGGGTCTGCAGCCGTCACCCCGTGAAACGGCCCAGACCCCTCAGTTTCATTTCGGGTGGTCGGCGTAGGCTGGCGCACCGTGGATCGGCCGATCGGGATGTTCGACTCAGGGTTCGGTGGTCTCACCGTGGCCCGGGCGATGATCGACCTCCTTCCTGCAGAAGACCTGGTGTACATCGGCGACACCGGTCGGTATCCGTACGGGTCGAAACCGCTCGCCGACGTGCGCCGCTACGCACACGAACTTGCGTGGAGTCTGGTGAACGACTTCGACGCGAAGGCGATCGTCGTTGCCTGTAACACCGCCACCGCTGCGGGTCTCGACGAGCTGCGCCTGGAGTTGCCGGTGCCGATCATCGACGTCATCGAACCGGGGGCCCGGGCGCTGGTGACCACGACGACGACCGGGAACGTCGGGGTGATCGGCACCGTCGGCACGATGGCGTCAGGGGCGTACGTTCGAGCGGTGGCCGATACCGGGGCCCA
>JANPKU010000070.1:0-57131 GCA_031426215.1 Actinomycetes bacterium | reverse complement strand
GGGTCAGACCGCCCGAGCCATTCTGGCCGGGATGTCGCGCGAGCGGTGGCGGGCGATCGCCGGCGACGTCGTCGACTCGATGAGCGATGCCGAGATGATGGACTCGCTCGACTACACCGTCTTCCCGAACATGCACCCGTGGGGAGCATTCAACCGCATCACCTACCGCTTCCGCCCGAACGGTGACGACCATCGCTCGGCCATCATGGAGTGCTTCTTCCTCTCGCCGTTCACCGGTGAGCGGCCGCCGCCGGCCAAGGAGCACAAGCTCGGAGTCGACGACCCGTGGACCGATGCGCCCGAGCTCGGCATGTTGGCCAAGGTCTTCGAGCAGGACGTGTTCAACATGGCCAAGGTGCAAAAGGGCCTCGAGACCACGCGGAAACCGGGGGCGACGTTCTCGAACTACCAGGAGTCGAAGATCCGCTGGATCCACCAACTCCTCAGCGAGTTCATCGGCGACACCGCTGGTGACACCCCGGTCAGCGTCGGGACCCGGTCGTGAGAGGGATCGTGCACCCCTTCACCGGTGCACTGCACGAGCAGGACGGCGAGGGCAACATCCGCGTCACACTCGACGGCAGAGAGGGGCTCTTCGGCACCGACGGTCATTGGATCTCGGGAGAACTCCGCGAGTGCGACCCGCAGTTGTGCGGTTGGGTCGGTGGACCGATCATCGCCAACCATCGGGTCACCTCGCAGACGCCCACTTCCTGAACGATCCGACTGGCGCTACGACCACTCGTTCCAGCGGATGAACTCTTCGGCGGGCGGGCGCTTGGCCGGCTTGAAGTCCGTGCCGATGGTGTAGGCGACGGGGAAGAGTCCGGCCTGGCTGTAGTCGTCGTACGGGATGCCGAGCAGCTCGGCGACATCGCGCTCGTTCGCGAGGTGCAGCGTCGTCCACGCCGAGCCGAGACCACGCTCGCGCAGGGCGAGCATGAAGCTCCACACCGCTGGCAGGATGCCTCCCCACCGCGACGCCTGGCGCCCCGACGGTGTGCCTTCGCCCATGCGGTCGGCAAGCAAGGGGATGACGTGAATGGGGACTTCGTGGAGGTGCGCTGCGAGGTGACGAGCCGATTGGTTCACCCGATCGGCTTGGGAACCCGGCTCGGGGTCGGGCGCACCCGCGTAGGCCGCTTCGAAGTTGGTGCGATAGATCTCGGCGATCGCCTGGCGCTTGCCGGCGTCCTCGATGATCATCCAGCGCCACCGCATCGAGTTCGACCCCGTCGGCGACTGGTGGGCGATGTCGATGCACTCGATGAGTACGTCGCGCGGTACCGGTCGGGTGAGGTCGAGACGCTTGCGGACGCTCCGGGTGGTGGTGAGTACCTCGTCGGCCGACAGGCCGAGACGCTCGCTCATGACGCTGCCTCCTGCTGTGACTGCATCCACGCAGCAGTTGCCTTGCCCATCTTGCCGCCGTCGTATCCGATGCGCTGGGTCGGTTCGACCTCGAGGATCACCCGACGAGGAGAGTCGAGGAACTTGGCAAAGATCTCCTGCCCCTTGATGTCATCGCCGCGAATCGCCGCAGCGAGTGCCGGGTAGAACCAATCCTTCGTGTCCTGGTCGTCACGCACCGTGCAGGTTCCCTTGTAGGTGACCGTTTTGTTCCGCGCCATCTTCGATCCGGTGGACGTGACCACGATGCAGACCCGAGGGTCACGCTTCACGGCGCTGATTCGGGCCCGCTGACTCGATGCGGTGAGCCAGAACTTCCCGTCGCGATACACGTACGACATGATCACGCCGACGGGCCACCCCTCCTTGTTCGACCAGATGAACGTGCATTCGTTCTGGGCGTGGAGCATCTCGGCTTCAACGTCGTCGTCGAGGCCGTAGACGGTGACGTCTTCGTAGTTCTCGGGGTGTTCGCTCATCAGCGTTGCTTTCTGTCGGCCGCTTCGAATCGGAGCGGGAGTTTCCTCATGGGGAACAGGATGAAGCTGGGGTGATGGACCGGTCCGTCGAACGGTCGCGCCAGTTCGATCGTCGACGTGCGCCCGAGCCACTGCGTGAACGCGCTCACCAACTCCTGGCGGGCCAGCGCTGCGCCGACGCAGAAGTGCGGGCCCACCCCGAACGCGAGATGTTGCGGCGACTTCTCCCGATCGAGGTCGAACTCGTCGGCGTGAGCGAAGACCCCGGCATCGCGATTGGCCGCGGCGTAGCGAATCATCACCATCGCACCCTCGGGAATCACCACGCCGTTCAGTTCCACGTCCTGCGTGGCGCGCCGGGTGAGGCCTTGCACTGGACTCTCGTAACGCAGCACTTCCTCGATGAACGCCGGAACGAGCGAGAGGTCGTTGCGGACCCGATCCTGCACGTCAGGATTTCGCGTGAGCAGCCACATGCCGTGGTTGAGGGCGCTCGTGGTGGTCTCGAACCCGCCGGTGACCAGTTGGTGCATCAGATTCTGGAGTTCGGCAACGGTGAGTGGCTCGACGCCCGTTTCGTCCTCGTGGGCGTGCACCAAGGTCGAGATCAGGTCGTTCGCCGGTTCGGCCCGACGCTGCTCGAACACGGTTGCCAGGTGGTGCTGTGCTTCGAGCTCGACCTCCACGGTCGCGAGGAGTTCGTCTTCTGTCAGGGGCCGCATCGCCAGCGCGAGCATCGCCTCGGCCCAGCGGTTGAACCGGTGGATATCGGAACGGTCGAGGCCCAGTTCCTCGGCGATGATGACGCCTGGCAGCGGCATCGCGAAGTCCAGGTTGAATTCGCACTCACCCGCCTGGATCAGCCCGTCGATCAGCTCGGTGGTGACGTCGTCGATGTGCGACGCCATCTCCTTGATGCGTCGCGGCAGGAACGCCTTGGCCACCAATCGCCGATAGTCGGTGTGGACCGGTGGGTCGGTGCGCTGCAACGTCTCGACGTGTCCCCAGCCGCGTTCGCGAAGGATCTGCTGGTAGCGGCGGGCGTTATCGACCTGCAATCCCTTCTTGGTGCCGCCACCGCGCCCGCTGCTGGAGAACAGCTCGGGGTTGGTGAGCACGAAACGGACATCCTCGTACCGGCTGACCATGACCGCTCCGATTTCGGGCATCGGGAACACGGGGCACCGCTCATGCAGGTCGTGGTAGAAGTCCCACGGATCGTCCTGGATCATCGGATCGAGCATCGTGTGCTCGATCGGGCACGCGAGCGCTCCGATCCGTTCTTCCAACGTCGCGTCAGCCATCACCGCCCATCCTTCCAGCGAGGCGCTGACGCGATCGGGTCGGAACGACGGGTGACGAGCGGTCTAGCGTGAGGAGGTGCCCCGACTGTTGTCGCTCGCCGCCGGGGTCTGCCCCGAGACCGGACCTGCCGATTTTGTCTCGGCGTGCGCTGATGCGGGCTGGCCAGCGTGCGGGATCTGGTTCGATGCCGCGTCCTGGACCGACGCAGTCGCAGACGACGTTCGTCAGCGGCTCGACGACACCGGACTGATCGCGCTCGACATGGAGCCGATCTTCGTCACGCCGAACGG
The DNA here is from genome assembly GCA_031426215.1 of Actinomycetes bacterium. GTDB lineage: Bacteria > Actinomycetota > Acidimicrobiia > Acidimicrobiales > Ilumatobacteraceae > Sva-07. Next base: position 53,647 of record JANPKU010000070.1, on the reverse strand, counting down.
CGACCACGGCGATCGCATCGTCGATGCGGCAGCCGCCGTTGGTGCCCGCAACCTCCTCGTCGTGTCGCGCGGCGTCGACGATCAGCGGTTCATCGAGCGCTTCGGTGAACTGTGCGACCTCGCAGCGCCGAACGGCATCGGGTGCAGCCTCGAGTTCATGGCGTTCATGTCGGTCCGCGACCTCCCGCAGGCGATCACCGTGCTCGACGCCGTCGACCGGCCGAACGCCGCAGTACTCGTCGATAACCTCCACCTCGAGCGGACTGCCGGCACACCCGACGACGTTGCCACGCTCGATCCGGCGCGGGTGCCCTACGTCCAGCTGTGCGACGCTCCCGCTGCGTCGCCTGACAACCTCGTCACCGAAGCGCTCGACGAGCGACTGACGCTGGGCGATGGGAACCTCCCGATCGGTGAGTTGATCGCCGCACTCCCCGGCCACACCGCACTGTCGATGGAGATCCGCTCGGCGTACCTGCGTTCGACGTTCCCCGATCCCGCCGACCGCGCCCGCCACGTCCTGTCGACCACACAGGCCCACTTGGACCGCTGACCTTCGGATCGTGCGACCATCGAGCTCAGTACGGCATCGTGCCACCGTCGACGGGGAACATGCAGCCCGTGATGTTCCGGGCCGCATCCGACGCCAACAGCACCGCAACAGCGGCCACCTCCTCGACGGTGTTCGGTCGCTTGATCGCCGACTCGGAGGTGAATGCAGTGATCAGGTTCTCGTAGTTCCCGAGTCCCATCGCGACTGCCGAATCCGGTCCGGTCGCACGAACGATGTCGGTCTCGATGAGGCCAGGAAGAATCGCATTGACCGTGATCCCGAGCGTCCCGTTCTCGTGCGCGGCTGCCTTCACGAGACCGTTCACGGCGTGCTTGGTCGCGGCGTAGCCGGGGATCCCCGGTTTGCCGAGCTTGCCCTCGACCGACGACGTGACGATGACCCGACCGCTCTCGCGCGGGATCATGTGCTGTAGCGCACGCCGCATTCCCCAGAACACGTGGTTCAGGTTCCAGTCGACCTCGAGTTTCCACTCCTCGTCGCTCATCTGGGCCACCGGTGCAGTCATCAGCACGCCACCGGAGTTGAGGCAGCAGATGTCGAGCTGGCCGTACCGCTCGATCGTGAAGTCGATCAGTCCTTCGACCGTATCCTGCTTCGCTGCATCGCCGGCGAAGAACGCCGCGTTGTCGCCGGCGTCCATCTCGTCGAGACACTGCTGACCCTTGGCGGCGTCGCGCCCGTTGACGACGACCTTGGCGCCCTCAGCGATGAATGCCTCGGCCATTGCTCGGCCGATGCTGCGAGTGCCGCCCGTGATGCAGGCGACCTTTCCGTCGAGCTTTCCCATGATGGTTCCTTTCGTTCCCGCCCGGCTCAGTAGGGAGCCGTGCCGCCGTCGATCGAGATGAGTGAGCCCGTGATTCCGGCGCCAGCGTCCGAGGCGAGCAACGTTGCCACTGCAGCAACGTCCTCGACATCGTTCAAGCGCTTGATCGCCGATTCCTGGGCGAACATGTTCAGCAGGCCCTCGTAGTCGAGACCCATCGACTCCGCAGCGGCCGGGCCTTCGGCCATCATGATGTCGGTTTCGATCGCGCCCGGGCACAGGGCGTTGACCGTGATGCCGAGGGTGCCGACTTCGTGCGCCGCCGACTTGGTGAGGCCGTTGATCGCATGCTTCGCCGCCACGTAGATCGAGATGCCAGGTTTGCCGACCTTGCCCTCGAGCGAACTGACACTCATGAATCGGCCGTGGTGTTGCGGAATCATGTAGTGGAACGCCCGCCGCATGGTCCAGAACGTGTGCCAGAAGTTCCACACCATCGAGTCCTGCATCGCCTCATCGGTGAGCGTCGCGATCGGCGCGTGTCCCGAAGCGCCGCCGGCGTTGGCGACCACGATGTCGATCCGCCCGAACCGCTCGACCGTGCCATCGACGATCGCTTCGCACGACTCACGTTGTTTGACGTCGCCGGCGATGAAATGCACCCGGTCGCCCGCGTCGAGCTCAGCGAGCGTCTGCTCGGCCTTGTTCGGATCTCGCCCGTTGACGACGACCAACGCTCCTTCGTCCAGGAACCCTCTGACGATGCCGAGGCCGATGCCCCGCGTGCCGCCCGTGACGCAGGCAACCCGCCCGTCCAATACACCCATGTGAACCCCCTCTGTGTCCGGTGCCGCAAGGTACAACGTTGCTCGCAGCAGCCGAGAGTCGAAGCGCCGGACTCAGCTCGGCGGTACGTTGACCAACTGTCCGCGCAGGGCCATCTTGATCGATTGGATGGCGCGCTCGTGCAGCTCGAGATCGTCCGAGACGCCATCGGTGAGACCGACCAGGATGATGGCGACGAACTCGATCATCACCTCGCGATTGGCCGGACTGATCTCACCGCTCGCGACGCCCATGTCGACGAGGCCGACGAAGAACTCTTCGCGTCGACGAGCTTGTACCCCCAGCGCGACTTTGATCTCGGGGTGTCGTCGCATGTCGGTGCGTACGGCGCCGAGGAACGCCGCGAATGTCGGATCGTGTGCGTTGAGTTCGTGAGCGACGTCGAGCACGGCATCGAACTTCCCGAGGAACCCCGTGGCATTCTCGACGGCCTCGTTGAACCGCGCATAGATCCTCGCCTGCACGTCGTGGTGGACGGCCAGGTAGAGGTCGAGCTTCGACCCGAAATAGTGATAAAGCGCACCCGAGGTGATCCCTGCGCGAGTTGCGAGCTCCCGATTCGTCGACGCGTCGAAGCCGCCGGATGCGAAGGCCGAACGGGCGATCGTGAGAATGCGTTCGCGCGTCTCGGTCGAGTCGGTGTCGGGCGGGCGCCCCAGTCGACGTGGTGCTGTGCGGGAGGCTCGCGGCATCGGCCCAGTATGACGCTTTGGGCTACGGCGGCGGGGTGCCGGGAGAGTACTGGTGCACGCGATGGGTTCGCCCGCCGGCGACGAGGATCAGCTGTCCGGTGACCCACGACGCCGCATCCGAGGAGAGATAGAGGACCGCTCCGGCGATGTCGTCGGGTACCCCCATCCGCCCGAGCGGGATCGTGGCAGCGATGGCCTCGTGCTGGCCATCGGTACCCAACACCTCGGAGAACGCCTCGGTCGCGACCGGGCCGGGCGCCACCGTGTTGACGCGGATGTTCGGTGCGAGCTCCAACGCCAATGTCTCAGTGAGGTTGTTCATCCCCGCCTTCGCCGCGGCGTACGGGCCCGTGAACGGCGAACCTCGAAGCCCCGCACCGGAGCTGATGTTGACGATCGAACTCCCAGGCAGCATCCGCTTCGCCGCCGCCTTGCAGCCTTGGAACGCAGAGGTGAGGTTCAACTCCAGCTGCGACCGGAACACGTCGTCGGGGGTGTCGACCAATGTACGAGTCGTCTTCTCGTCGGAGCCACCGACGTTGTTCACCCAGATGTCGAGCCGCCCGAAGCGATCCATCGTGCGATCAGCAAGATCCTCGGACAGATCACGGATGTCACCCGCCACGATCAGCGTCTCACGGCCACGATCGCGAACTCCCGCCGCCGTGGCTTCGAGGTCGCCCATGCGTCGAGCATTGAGCACGACGTCGCATCCTGCGTCGGCCAGGCCCCAGGCGATCGCACGACCGATTCCCTGACCCGACCCCGTGACGACGGCCACGCGGCCCGTCAGGTCGAAATGGTCCAGCAAGCTCATGATGGGGACTCCGTTACGGTCTCGCGGGGTAGGAACTGTCCCGTGTTGGCGGTGATCCCACCGTCGACCGGGATGATGGCACCGTTGACGAACGACGCATCGGTCGACGCCAAGAAGGCGATCACTGCAGCGACCTCCTCGGGACGCCCCCACCGCTGGAGCGGGATGCGGCGACGCAGTGCTTCGTGCACCTCGGGCAGTGACGAGATCCGAGCGGTCATGGCCGTCTCGGTCGGGCCTGGGCACACGGCATTCACCGTGATGCTGTCGGCACCCAGGTCGACCGCCGCCGCCCGAACCAGGTTGATCACCGCACCCTTGGCGGTGTTGTAGGCCCACATGTTCGGGTCGCCTCCGATACCGGAGGTCGACGCCGTCACGATGATTCGGCCACCCCCAGCCGACCGCATCGCCGGAACGACCGCACGCATGCCGAGCGCGACGGCACGCACGTTCACGTCGATGGCCCGGTCGAACTGCTCGATGGGGAGCTCGAGGAGGTCGCCGCCCATCGAGATGCCGGCATTGAACACCGCGACGTCGAGGCGTCCGAAGGTATCGACCGCCGCGTCGACGGCCGCCGTGTTCGTCAGCGGATCGGTGACGTCGCCGACGACGACGACCACAGCCTCACCGAGTGATTCGATCCAATCGGCGGGCTCTCGATCGACGACGATCACCGAGGTGCCAGCGTGCACGAGTCGCTCGACAGTCGCTCGCCCGATACCCGATGCGGCGCCGGTGACGATGGCGACTCGGTCGGTCACGGGTTCATGTAGTCCTTGTAGTAGGTGAGCTGACCGTCGCGAACTCGGTAGACACCCACACCATGACGCACGCCCTTGTGTGTGATCGCCTCCCACTGCGCCCACGCGGTCTCGTCGTCACCAGCCAACTCGACGAGCCGGAACGACGCACCGGCCTTGGCCATTTCGGTGTTCATCATCGTGAAGAACCCGGCGATCGCCTCACCGCCGGTGAACGTGCCGTAGACGGGGTCGATCACCTCGGCGTGGTCGGCGAAGAGCGTCGCCAGGGCGGCGTAGTCTCCGAGGTCCTGGATCTCCCAGAACCGCTTGATCGTGTCGTATGCATCACCGGCCATCGACGCACCGTAGAGCGCTCCCCGAGTCGCTGACGATGCGGGCGCCGTCCCTCGTGCTCGTCCCGCTGACGAAACCGGTCACCCGGTGAATTAGCTTCGAAGCGCTGGACCGACATGCGCCCGGCTCGTCGACATCGATACAGGAGACAACATGGACCTCGCACTCACCGGCAAGAAGGCACTCGTCACGGGGGCAACCAAGGGCATCGGACGCGCGATCGCCGAGACGCTGCTGGCCGAGGGCGCTTCGGTTGCCATCTGTGCTCGCAATGCTGAGGGCGTCGACGCTGCCGTGGCCGAGATGTCCTCGCTCGGCACAGTGGTCGGCGCTGCGGTCGACGCTGCCGACGGGGATGCCCTTGCTGCGTGGGTTGCCTCGTCGGCCGAGCAGCTCGGCGGCATCGATGTGTACGTCCACAACACTTCGGGCAAGCCGGCACGCAGCACCGACAAATGGATCAACAACTTCAACATCGACCTGATGTCGCTGGTGCTCGGCGTTGGCGCAGCGTCCGAGGCGCTGGCCGACGGCGGCGGCTCGGTGATCAGCATCGGCACCACGGCCGTCACCGAACATTTTGCATCGGGCTCCGGCAGCTACAGCGCCTTCAAAGCCGCTGTCACCAACTGGACGCTGGGGCAGGCACAGGTACTCGGCGCCAAGGGAATCCGTTGCAACGTCGTGTCGCCCGGCCCGATCTTCATCGAGGGCGGCGACTGGAACATGATCAAGGACAACATGGCGCCCTTCTTCGAGGCGACCCAGAAGAACCACCCGGGCGGCGACCTCGGCACGGCTCAGGACGTCGCAGACGTGGTGACGTTCCTCGCGAGTGACCGCGCCCGGCATGTCAACGGCGTCAACGTCACCGTCGACGGCGGCTTCCTCAAGCGCGTCGACTACTGAGCGCTGCCATGGGCCGGATCGACGTCACCCTCGTCGCGGGAGGGATGTACCACGACATCGACTTCGCTCGCCGTGAACTCCTCGGGCTGCTCGACGAGCACGAGGAGTTCCGTGTCCGAGTGCAACCCGACTACGAAGACACCACCGGCATCACCAACGGCTCGATCCTCCTCAGTTACACGTGCAACGTCAGGCCGACCCTCGACGCCCAGCAGAAGATCCGTCGTTGGGTCGAGGGCGGCGGTCGATGGGTGGCCTTGCACGGCACCAACTCGGCGCTCGACGTCGGCACTCCGAACGGGGTCGACTCCCCGCGGATCTTCCCGCTGTGGGCTGCCACGCTCGGTTCTCAGTTCGTCGCTCACCCGCCGATCGCGCCGTATCTGGTCGAGCCGGCGACAACCGATCACTGGCTGGTCAACGGTATCGAGCCCTTCGAGACCGACGACGAGCTCTACCTGTCCGAACACGCCGACCGCGACGCACTCGTGCCGCTCCTCGAGACCACGTGGTCAGGCACGGCGCGAGGTTTCGTCGAATCCGACTGGACGACCGGAGACGACCATCGCCTGGTGATGTATCTCCGCGAACTCGGCGATGGCGCCGTCCTCTACAACACGCTCGGGCACTGCCGTGGCCACTACGACATGGTCCCGGTGGTCGACTACTACCCCACCATCGAACGAGGTTCGTGGCAGCACCCGGCCTACTACGAGTTGCTGCGGCGTTCGCTGCGCTGGGCCCGAGGCGACACCGCCTGAACCCGCTCTGCCACCCCGCTCCTCTGCCACCCCGCTGCCACCGCCGAGCGGTGAGCGAAGCGCCCGTATCCGGTCCGTTCGCTCATCGCCTGGGACTGCCACCGCCGAGCGATGAGCGAGGCGCCGGTATCCGGTCCGTTCGCTCATCGCTTGGGGGTCGGGAACCGCTCCCCACCGGCCGGTCACTAGGGTCGGCGGAGGATATGGCAGACATCACCGGGTATGACGCTCCGCACGAGCAGGTCCGCATCGGTCGACCACCGAAGGTCGACGCAGACGGGACCCCCACGCGTGACCGACTGTTGCGCGCTGCCGTCGATGCCTGTGTCGAGTGCGGCTACGAAGGGGCCACGCTCGCCGACATCGCACGCCGCGCCGATGTGTCGACGCCGGCGGTCTACGGACACTTCACCGGTAAAGCCGCCTTGCTCGTCGAGGCGATCAAGTGCGAACTCGACGCGATCAGCAACACCCGGCTCCGCGGCGAAGCCAGCATTCGCGAGATCGCGCGGCACTGGCTGCGCCCCGACTTCGCTCGTACTCGCGTTCTGGTGGCCGAACTGCACGGCGCCGCGATTCGTCAACCCGAAGTCGCCGAACTGCTCGCAGCCTGGCAGCTCGAGAACGCCCGTCGACTCGAGCGTCTCGCCGGCCTCACACCCGCGCAGGTCAACATGTACTACCTGCTGTTGCTCGGCCTGTCGCACACCGATCAGGTGAGCGGGCTCGGCGTGACCGAGGACGAGATCGGCCGCCAGGTCGACGCCCTGATCGACGGGTGGTTCGCTGCGTCGGGTCCGAAGGCCGACTGCTAATCTCCTTTCCGAACGATCATTAAGCAGGTGCAGGTCACCGCCGGTGCCGGTCTGTCGAGGCCACGTACCGACGCCCGCACCGATGTCGAGGGGAACTCCATGACCACTACTGTCGCCGTCGCCGACGGCATCTTCTCCATCGAGGACGGGCGGCCGAAGCTGCTCGGCAGTCGATGCACGAACTGTGGCAACCACATGTTCCCGCGCCAGAGCGGCTGTCCGAAGTGCATGTTCGATCAGCAAGAAGACGTCGAGCTGGCGACCACCGGCACGCTGTGGACCTGGACGGTGCAGGCCTTTCCTCCCAAGGCGCCGCCCTACCTCGGCCCCACGGGTGACGACTTCGTACCGTACGGCGTCGGCTACGTCGAGCTTGCCGACCAGCTCCGAGTCGAGGCAAGGCTCACCGAATCCGACCCCGAGAAACTGAAGATCGGCATGGAGATGGAACTGGTGATCCACCCGCTGTGCATCGACGATGACGGCAACCAGGTCGTCACCTACGCATTCGCACCCACCTCGAACGGAGCACCATCATGAGCAACGTCGCCATCGTCGGAATCGGCATGCACGAGTTCGGCCGCAACGACGGCATCTCGGGCATGGACCAGGGCGTCGTCGCCGTCCGCAGAGCGCTCGCCGACTGCGGCCGCCAGTGGTCCGACATGCAGTTCGCCGTCGGCGGTTCGATGGACGGCGGTGCTGCTGACACCATGGTGAGCCGTATCGGACTGACCGGACTGCCCTTCACCAACGTCGTCAACGGCTGCGCCACCGGCGGTACTGCGCTCGCACAGGCCGTCAACACGATCAACTCCGGCGCGGCCGACGTCGGCATCGCCATCGGTTTCGACAAACACGAGCCCGGCGCTTTTCGCATCAAAGGGCCGCGGGGCAAGGACTGGTACGGCGGCTCCGGGTTGGCGCTCACCACCCAGTTCTTCGGCATGAAGATCACCCGGTACATGCACGAGTACGGCATCTCGCAACAGACGCTCGCCCGTGTCGCCTCCAAGGCCTTCCGCAACGGGTCGATCAACCCGATGGCTTGGCGTCGTAAACCGCTGAGCGAGCAAGAAGTGCTCGACTCGCTGATGCTCTCGTACCCGCTCACGCAGTACATGTTCTGCTCACCGGGCGAGGGCGGCGTGGCGATGATCGTGTGTCGCGCCGACAAGGCCAAGGAGTACACCGACCGTCCGATCTACCTGAAGGCCGCTGCGGTGCGCACCCGCAAGTTCGGTTCGTTCGAGGTCCTGGCGCCATCCATTCCGCTCGAGCACGATCCCGGACCGACCAGCGCAGCGTCGAAGGCGGCGTTCGAGATGGCCGGCATCGGCCCAGAGGACATCGACGTCGCCCAGCTGCAGGACACCGAGGCGGGTGCTGAGATCATGCACATGGCCGAGAATGGATTCTGCGAGCACGGCGAGCAGGAGCAGATGCTCGCCAATGGCGACACCGAGATCAACGGCCGCCTCCCGGTCAACACCGACGGCGGCTGCCTCGCGAACGGCGAGCCGATCGGCGCCTCCGGCCTGCGCCAGGTGTACGAGAACGTGCTGCAGCTGCGCGGCGACGCCGGCGAACGTCAGGTGCCCAACGAGCCGAAGGTCGCCTACACCCACGTGTACGGTGCACCCGGCATCTCCGGCGTCACGATCCTCAGCCGCTGAAGCCGAACTGCTCGCCCGAACCGCACGACCCGACAGTCAGGACCCCGATGGAACTCTCGACCGACGTGCAGATGGACCTGCACCGCCGCATGGTGCGGATCCGGCTCTTCGAAGAAGCCGCCGGTCGGCTAGCCGAGGCCGCCAAGCTGCCAGGATTCCTCCACCTGTACGTCGGCCAGGAGGCGGTGGCCTCGGGCGTATGCGCCACGTTGAGCGATGACGACCAGATCACCTCGACCCATCGCGGTCATGGCCACCTCGTCGCCAAGGGCGGCCAGTTCAACGAGATGATGGCCGAGCTCATGGGCAAGGCGACCGGATACTGCAAGGGCCGCGGCGGCTCGATGCACATCTCCAACCTCGACGTCGGCATGCTCGGCGCCAACGGCATCGTCGGTGCCGGAGCACCCATCGCCGTCGGCGCCGGCTTCGCCAACAAGTACTCCGACAACGGCAACGTCGCAGCCGCGTTCTTCGGTGACGGCTCCACCAACATCGGCGCCTTCCACGAGGCCGCCAACATGGCGTGCGCGTTGAAGCTCCCCGTATTGTTCATCTGCGAGAACAACGAGTACGGAGAGTTCACCGCACGCAGGGACACGATGGCGATCACCGACATCGTCGACCGGGCGGCCGGCTACGGGATGCCGGGCGTGATCGTCGACGGTATGGACGTCGTGGCGGTGCACGAGGCCGCCGTCGAAGCCGCCGCTCGTGCCCGTCGGGGCGAGGGCCCGTCGCTGATCGAGGCCAAGACGTACCGCTTCTACAACCACCACGGCGTGCAGAACCTCGGGTTGAAGTATCGCACCGACGACGAGGTCGCGGTCTGGAAGGAACGCGATCCGATCTTCACCTTCGAGCACCGCCTGATCGAAGCCGGCACTGCGTCCCGCGCCGACTTCGATGCCATCTGGGCCGAACTCCGAGACGACATCGAGACGGCGATCCAGTTCGCCGAGGACAGCCCGTTGCCCGATCCCGCAGCTGTCCTGGCCGATGTGTACACGCTGATGACCCCCGCGGAAGGAGCGTCGGTATGACCCGCAAGCTCACCTACGTGCAGGCGTTCAACGAGGCAGTCCGCCAGGAGATGGCCGCAAACGACGACGTGTTCTGCGCGGGTGAGGACATCGGCGCTTTTGGCGGCGTCTTCCAGTCGTACGCCGGCCTCCAGGCCGAGTTCGGCAAGCGGCGAGTGGTCGACACCCCGATCAGCGAGCAGGCGATCATCGGCCTCGGTGTCGGCGCTGCGGTCACCGGGCTGCGTCCGATCGTCGACATCATGTTCATGGACTTCATCTGCGTGGCGTTCGACCAGATCGTGAATCAGGCGGCGAAGCTCAAGTACATGTTCGGTGGCGCCGCCACCATCCCGCTGACGATCACCACCGGCGGTGGCGGTGGGCTCTCTGCCGCCGCACAGCACAGCCAGTCCCTCGAAGCCCTCCTCTGCCACATCCCCGGGCTCAAGGTGGTGCATCCTTCGAATCCGTACGACATGAAAGGTCTGATGACGGCCTGTATTCGCGAGAACAACCCGACGATCATGATCAAACACAAGCGGTTGTTGGGCATGTCCGGCGAGGTGCCCGAGGAGCCCTACGAGATCCCGTTGGGCACCGCCAACGTGCTGCGCGTCGGCAAGGACGTCACGGTCATCGGATGGGGGCGGATGGTCAACGAAGCGCTCACTGCGGCCGAACTGCTTGCTGCAGATGGCATCGACGTCGAGGTGATCGATCCCCGCACACTGCAGCCGCTCGACTCGGCGACGATCATCGAGTCGGTGAAGAAGACCAACCGTGCGGTCATCGTGCACGAAGCAGTCCGCTTCGGTGGACTCGGCGCCGAGGTCGCTGCGCAGATCCAGGAGGAAGCATTCGACTACCTCGACGCTCCCGTCGGGCGTATCGCTGCGCCGTTCTCACCGGTGCCGTTCTCACCGGTGCTCGAGGCGCACTATCTCCCCTCGGTCGACGACATCGTTGCGGGCATCCGCGCCGCCGTCGCCCGCCCCGGGGCCTGAACCATGGCGCACGCTGACGTCTCGACGGTCGGCGTCATCATCAACCCGCACGCCGGTAAGGACATCCGTCGGCTGGTCTCCGCAGCGGGCCAGACGTCCGATGCGGTCAAGATCGGCATCGTCCGGCGTGTTGTCGTTGGGGCATTGGAGCAAGGCGCCGAGCGGGTGCTGATCAGCACGGACACCCATCGACTCGCCGAGCGCGCGGTCGAGGGAATCGACGGACCGATCGAATTCGTCGAGAGCCCACTCACCGGATCGCATCTCGACACCGTGTCCGCAGCACGATCGATGTGGAAGGAACAGGCCGGGGCCATCGTTGCGCTCGGCGGCGACGGAACGTGTCGCGACGTCGCGACCGGGTGGCCCGATGCTCCACTGATCGCGCTGTCGACCGGCACCAACAACGTGTTCCCATCGACGCTCGACGCCACAACGGCGGGCGTTGCGGCAGCGCTGGTAGCGACCTGTGCGATTGGCATCGCAGACGCGAGCCAGCAGGCCAAACGAGTTGCTCTGCGCATCGATGACCCCCGCCACGACACGGTGCACCACGACACTGCGCTGGTCGAAGCGGCCCTCATCGAGACCGCCTTCGTTGGTGCCCGGGCCGTCAACGACCCGTCGACGATCCGCTGGGTGGTCGCTGCGATCGCCGAACCGGCGAGCACCGGCGTGGCGAGCATCGCTGGGCGCGTGCATCCTGTCGATCGGCGCGCAGCCGGTGGAGTGCTGATCCGGCTCGGACCCGGCGGCCGACGGGTGCGTGTACCGCTCGCGCCTGGCACCTTCGTCACCGTCGACGTGCAATCGGTCGAGCCGCTCGGGTTCGCCGAGTCGGTCGACGTGCCCGGCGGCGGCGTGCTGGCCTACGACGGCGAACGCACCACCCCGGTGGGGGGTGATGCGACGATCACGGTGTCGATCGAAGCCTCCGGCCCTCGCATGATCGACGTCGAGGAAGTGCTCGTCGCCGCCGCACGATTGCAGCTCTTCGACATATCCCCCGGACGAAAGGACGCCCATGGCGACTGAATTCCTGATGCCGAAACTCGGTCTCACGATGGAGGAAGGCACCATCACCGAATGGTTCGCCGATGACGGCACCTCGATCACCGCCGGTGAACCGCTGCTGCGGATCGAGACCGACAAGACCGAAACCGATGTCGAGGCGGCCGGGGCCGGGCGTTTGCATCGGGTCGGCCGGGTCGGCGAGACCTTCGCGTGTGGCGATCGGATCGGTTGGTTCCTCGACGATGGCGAGGACGCGCCCGACGGATCGTCTCGTGTTCCAGCTGCGCCGGCTGCCCCCACCGCTCCCCAACCGTCAGCCGCCCCGGCTGCGGCGGCCGCCGCGTCCCCGACCACTTCGGTGGTGGTCAACGCCGGACGCATCGTTGCGTCGCCGCTCACGAAGCGACTGGCTGCCGAGCGCAACATCGATCTGCGCACCGTGCGAGGGACGGGACCCGGCGACCGCATCGTGGCGGCCGACCTCGAGAACCTGCCAGCACCGTCGGCAGCTGTCGTCTCGCCCACCCCGACTCCAGTTCGACCGGCCGGGACCGCTGTGGGGAACGGTACGCCGGCCACGGCGGCAGCGCGCAGCCTTGCCGATCTGCTCGGCATCGACCTCGCCCAGGTGCCGATCGACCCGGTTGAGCAGCGCATCACCAAGGACTCGGTCGCGCACCACGTACGAGGGCTGATCGCCGCCAGCGCACAATCGCCAGCGGAGACCCAGCCGGTTCCCACGATGCCACGAGCACTCCAGGAGCCGATCCGAACCATCCGGATGAGCGGGATGCGCGGCACGATCGCGAAGCGCATGCACGAGTCACTGCGCCAGATGGCGCAGCTCACGCTCTTCATGGACGCCGACCTCGATGCCGCTGTCGCCGATCGTGCGCGCCGCAAGGAGTCCGGATCGGCACCGAGCTACACCGATTACGTGATCGCTGCCGCGGCACGGGCGCTCGGCCAGCATCCACTGGTCAACTCCCAGATCATCGACGACGGCGTCGCGCTGCTCCCGACGGCTCATGTCGGCATGGCGGTTGCCCTCGACGACGGGCTCATCGTGCCGGTCATCCGCGACACGGCATCGCTCGATCTCGGATCGCTCTCGGTCGAGTCGTCACGTCTGGCCGAAGCTGCCCGCGGGGGCTCGCTCGCACTCCCCGATCTCGAAGGTGGGACGTTCTCGGTCAGCACCCTGGGAATGTTCGGCGTCGACGGGTTCACACCGGTGATCAACCCACCGAACACGGCCATCCTCGGAGTTGGCCGGTTGCGCGAGGACGTGGTGATGGACGACGGCCAGGTGGGCGTCCGCACCCGTCTTACCCTGAGCCTCACGTGGGACCATCGGGCCTTCGACGGCGCTCCCGCTGCTGCGTTCTGCCAGACCGTGGCCGGCCTCCTCGGCGATCCCGCCTCGCTCGATTCGATCTGACCGGAGTCGCCGATGATCGATTACCAACGCCTGTTCCACGTCGGAGTGCGGGTGCCCGATCTCGACGCGGCGATGCACGAGATCGGCGCCAGCATGGGCGTCACCTGGGCCGAGCGACGCGAGAACCCTGCGCAGACACTCTGGACACCGAGCGGCGGATTGCAGGAGATCCACCTGAAGTACACCTACTCCGCGGAGGGGCCCCAACACATCGAGTTGCTCGAAGGCCCGGCCGGCACGTTCTGGGACGGGCGCGAGGCGCCGGGCGCCCACCATGTCGGTGTGTGGGCCGACGACGTCCAGGCCGAGACCGACCGGCTGGTCTCGATTGGCTGGACCTTGGTCGGAGCGCAACACGATCCAGGTGCCGGTGCCGGCGTCGGCATGTTCACCTACCTCCAGCCCCCGAGTGGTGGCCTGATCGTCGAACTCGTCGACGCCGCCGTCCTCCCGCACTTCGAATCCTGGTGGTCCGCCGCCATCACCTGACGCCGCCACCTCTTGAGCGATGAGCCAACAGCCCGGATACGGGCGGTTCGCTCATCGCTCCGGTTCCACCCCGGTCAGCGATGAGCCAAGAGCCGGTATTCGGTCGGTTCGCTCATCGCTCAGGGGTCACGAGGTGGCGCCGAGGGCTTGGTCGCGGGCCCAGCGGTAGTCGGCTTTGCCGTTGGGCGCGCGGTACACCTCGTCGACGAACACGACACGGCGCGGCACCTTGTAGTCGGCGATCGATGCCTTGATCGTCGACACGATGTCGTCCTGAGACGTGGGCGCGCTCACCGAGCACACCAACACGACGGTTTCACCGAAACGTTCGTGTGGGACCCCGACGACGTTGGCGTCGATCACGTTCGGATGCGTGCGAGCCGCGACCTCGACCTCCTCGGGATAGATCTTCTCGCCGCCGGAGTTGATGCACATCGAACCCCGACCGAGCAGCGTGACGGTGCCGTCCTCGGCGATCAACGCGAAGTCGCCCGGCACCGTGTAGCGCACCCCATCGATCGTTCGGAACGTCTCGGCGGTCTTGGCCTCGTCGCCCCAGTAACCGCGCGGCATCGGCCCGGTCGCCCCCAGCATCCCTGGCACGTCGGATCCACGTGGCAGGACCTGGTCGGTCATCGGATCGATCGTCACGACATTCGGGGGTGCAGCGAAGACCGCCGTCTCCGGTGGCTCGTTGCCGGGCATCGTCATCGACATCGCGTAGGGGCCGCCCTCCGACGCCCCAATCATGTCGATGATGATCGCGTTCGGGAGCCGACGTTGAAAGGCCCGTTTCTGATCCGCCGACAAGGTCGCACCGGTCGAGACGATCCGGGTCACCGACGTCAGATCGTGGATCACACCGTCGGCCTCAGCGGCATCGAGCGCCTCGTTCAGCGGACGAGCGAAGGCATCGCCGACAAGCGAGATCTGGGTGACCCGATGGCGCTGCACGAGGTCCCACAACTCGTCGGCGTCGAACCTTCGGCTCCCGAGCAGCACGACGCTTCCACCCATCACGAATGCACCGATCGCCAAGAAGAGCGCCGTGCCGTGCATCAGAGGTGGGGCGCACAGCATCACGGGACTCTTGCCGTCGGTTCGGAGTTCGGCGGCGATTCGCCCCACGTCGTCGGGCGTGGTCGGCACCTCGATGCCCGCCGACATGTAGGCCGTGAACCCCAGCGCACCGAACAGGTCGACGTGACGCCACACGACACCTTTCGGGTTGCCGGTGGTGCCACCCGTGTACAGCATCAGCGTGTCCTCACCGGAGCGCTCGATTCGTGGCGCAGGTTCCGAGAGCGCCACGACCTCGTGATACCACTCGGCGCCCTCGACGAGCGGCGTGCCGTCGTCGACCTGGAGCAGCACCCTCATGGTCGGCATCGATGCAACGGCATCGGCAACCTGCGCGCCGAGCGAGCCGTGGAACACGAGTACCTCGGCGCCGGCGTTGTCACAGATGTATCCGATCTCCGGCGCCTTGTAGCGATAGTTGACGTTGATCGGCGTTGCTCGGAGCTTGAATGCTGCGTACGACGACTCGAGGTACTCCGGGCAGTTGTACATCAGCTGCGCGACCCGGGTGCCGACACCGACACCGCGAGCATCGAGTGCCGAGGCCAGCCGAGCCGCATGGTCGTCGAGTTCTCGCCACGTCTGCGATGACTCGCCGATCACGACCGCCGTCTGATCGGGTTGCGCGTCGGCGAACGCCTCCCACAAGGTCGCCCAGTTCTCACTCAACCCAGTTGCCGTCATCTGATCCCCTCCGTCGACGTCGACAGTACCCTCGTCGGCGCAAGCGAGATCAGCCGAGTGATTGGCTCCGAGCGACCACGGTCGTGGGGTCCAATTCGAAGCTCGCCCAGCGCCGGCCGGCGGCGAGGGCCTGTTCGATCCTCGCCACGAACGCTGCTGCCCCATCGCCGAGATAGTGCTCGGCGGATGAAGCGATGTCGGTGTCGAGATCGAACTCCACCTCGCGCACGGGACCCTCCAGTGTGACGTACCTGGCGAGTGGCAATGGCTGGTCGTGCACGCACAGGCTCGCCCGGCCCGACGAGCGCAGCGCTGCGGTCTTGGCCGATGTCGTCGGACTCTGGAAGCGCGCCGCACCGTCGACCCAGCGGAACCAGATCGGCGTACCCATGGCTCGCCCCGAGCGAAGCACGACGCTCAGCACCGCGTCGCGGGGTGTGGCCAAGAACGTGTCGATCTCGTCAGGGCTCATCGGCTAGGGCAGAGTGAGAATCGTGACCTTGCCGGTGGAGCCGTCGATCTCGATCGTGGCACCGTCGGGGATGCGCTTGGTGGCGTCGATCACCGAGACGGCACACGGCAGGCCGAGCTCGCGGCACATGATCGCCGCATGACTCCCGACGGCTCCCACGTTGACGACGATGCCCTCGACCGCCAAGAACAGCGGCACCCACGACGGGTCGGTCGTCGGCGCGATCATGATGTCGCCGGGGCCGACCGCTCCGGGGTCCGACGGGTCGAGGACCACTCGTGCGATTCCGGTGGTGACACCAGGTGCCCCGGCGGCTCCCCGGAGCACGTCGCCGACCGCCACGCTCGCTGCGTCGCCATGGCCCCGCTTCGGCCACGCAGAGATCGGTGGGACACCGTCTTCGAACCTCACGATGTACGGCGGCTCGAGGTCGGCAAGTTCGTGGAACACCGCGTCACGCTCGCTCAGCTCGGCACTGAGCACTGCAGGGTCGGCGAGGAATCCGTCGAGCTCGTCGTCGGTCAGCATGAAGATCTGCTGTGGGTCGTCGAGATCGCCGCGCTCGACCGAGCGTCGGCCGACTTCCATCAGCGCCAGTTTCGCCTCGTGTATCAGGCGGATGCACGAATTCTTGCCCAGCTCTCGAAGCTGGGCGAACAGCGCCGCCGACGCGATCCCGGCCTGCAGCGTCCCGTGGGTTTCCGGGTCGCCCTCGACCAGCGCCAGCAGTTCGACGGTCAGCGCCTCACGAGTTGCTGCACCGCGGGCCCGTGCTTCGAGCGGTGACTTGCCGTCGTCCTGGTGGCGCAACCGTTCGAGCATGCCGAGCGGCATCGACGACTTCGTCGTCCACGAGTGGGCACGGAGATCCCATTCGTTGGGGCCACGGTGACCGTGCGCGGCGATCAACCCAGCCCACTTCTCCAGGAAGGCGGCTGCGTTCGCGTCGTCGGACGCGCCGAGACGATCGAGCACACCGTCGACACCGGCATCGAACGCCTCGGTGAGCGACGCCGAGTTCTTGATCAGTCGCGAGAGGTCCCACATCAACACCGGCGCCTCGGCCGATTCGATGTCGCCGACGGCGCTCAACAACTTGGCTGCGTCGTCACCCCGACCGATCGCGTCGCAGATCGCCTGCACGGCACCCGGTCCGAGCGAGACGCCGAGTGCGGTCTGGCAGTACTGGGTCCACGCCTGCTCCAGCGCAGGCCCGGCGAGTTCGCGAGCTCGTGCCACCAACTCGGCATCCGACAGCACCGACAGGTCCGGGCGGGTACGGACGGCCTCGATCGACGTGAGCGACGAGGCAACCTGCTCCGGGAACCCCCCGGCCCCCATCACCCACGCCATCGTCTCGGCGAGCTTGGCGCTCTGCGCCTCGTCGTCATCGTCCGGGTGCGGCGTGTAGGGCGGAACGCCGGGGTGATCGCCGAAGTAGGCGTTGTCGATTGCGTCCGGTGACGCTCCTGGCATGCGGGCGCCCATCGTGCGAGGCAACGAGAGCTGGTTGTAGAAGTAGCCACCCCAGTTGCCGAACACCTCCGGCGGGTTCAAGGCGAACTCGTCGCGGCGCAGCACACCGAAACGGACGAACCCCTCGGCCACACCGGGAATACACCCTTTCATCCATCCGAGGCTCCAGCCGAGTGGGCTGAACGGCTCCGGGCCGACCTCATCGGCGTTCGCCCTGGTGTAGTACGGAAACCGTGGACTGATCTCGGTGTCGGTGATCCAGCGGTCCATGTCCGCGACGCTCGTCGTCATCGCCCCTCCCCTTCGTTGTCGACGTGTACCAGCGGCGAAACTTAGCCGGTCGATGCCGAACGATCCCCGTTCGAGGTCGACCGCCACGAGGAGACAGATGAGCGAATCGACCGACGCCAGCTCCGGATACACCGACAGCTACGAAGACGTTTCGGTGTTCACACTGTCGGGAGGTCGCGAGGCCGACCTCCTGGCCGCCCAGACCGAGTGCACCTTCATGTGGACCACCTCGCTCGGTGACCCGGTCGGTGTGATCATGAATTTCGTGCACCATGACGGTGCGTTCTGGCTGACGTGCACGCGACGGCGTAAGCGCGTCCCTGCGATCGAAGCGCGTCCACGCGTGGCGATCGCCATCAGTAGCCGTGGCACCGACATCGGCATCAGCCAAGCAGTCACCTACAAGGGCAACGCCACGGTGCTGGATGACCGAGCGACACTCGACTGGTTCTACGCTGAACTCGCCCGCAAGGTTCGCCCCGGCGATGACGCTGCGCAGTCAGCGTTCGCCGACCACCTCGACTCGCCGGGACGGGTGGTGATACGTATCGACCCTGACGCCCGCATCGGGTTCGATTCAGAGGCGATGTTCGCCAACTCCCCCGCCGGCGCCACCAGAACCAAGGTGTGAAGCGGTGGACGACGCACTGGTCGAGCGCATCCGCTCAAGCATGCGCTACGAGTTCGGGCGGTCCGCGCCACCGGAGGGCTTCCCGGCGTTCCACGACATCTCCACGCAGCGGCACACGAGCGCCGAGTTCCACGACCTCGAGCTACAGCACCTGTGGCCGAACACATGGGTGATCGCCGCCCGAGTCGAAGACGTCCCCACCCCGGGCGACTACGTCACCTTCGACGACCTGGGCGTGCCGCTCGTGATCGTGCGTGGCACCGACGGCGAGATCCGCTGCTTCTCCAACACGTGCCAGCATCGCGGCGCCCCCGTCGTGCGTGACGCCCGGGGATCGGCACGACAACTGCGCTGCCAGTACCACTCGTGGACCTACGAGATCGACGGCGGCACACTGGTGTCGGTTCCCGACCAGCGTGACTTCGTCGACCTCGACTGGGAGCAGCGGTGCCTGCCGCAGGCGAGCTGCGACACCGCAGCAGGATTCGTGTTCGTCAATCGCAATCCCGACGCCACCCCGCTACTCGACTGGCTCGGTTCGGCATGGGAGATGCTCGAGCCGTTCCAGGGCGAGCACCTCCGCGAGGTCTACCGCGAGTCCCGCATCGTGCCGTGCAATTGGAAGGTCACCGCCGAGGCTTTTTTGGAGGTGTACCACTTCCGCCACATCCACTCCCACGACGGCGTCAGCGTGCTCGACAATCGCGGCGCTGCCATGGGCCTGTACCTGCACGGTCACAGCCGGATGATCACCCCGTTCTCGCGTCAGCACTGCCAACGAGTGGGCATGGCGGCGTGGGACGACTGGCATCACCTCGACCAGGCCCCGTTCTCGCCGATCGACGACGTACCGGCGATGGTCGACTGCACCAGCAGCGCCGTCAGCCTGTTCCCGAATGTGATCATCCCGCTCGGCCGGATCGGCTTTCCCATCAACCTGTTCTGGCCGATCGACAAGGACACCACTCGGCTCGACTGGATCTACTACGCGCTGCCACCCGACGGTGAGGACCGATTCGATCCCGATCAGCTCCCCGAGCACTGGCAGCAACGACGCAGCGTCTACAACCAGATCATGGCCGAGGACGAGCGCAACATGGCCCCGATGCAACGATCGATGGAATCACCTGCGCTCCGAGGCATCCCGATCAACTACCAGGAGCGCCGGATCTGGCACCTCCACGAGGAAATCGATCGGGTGATCGGTCCCGAGCGGATCGCGCCCGAACTCCGCATGGAACCCCTGCTCCGCCCGTATCTCGAGGGTGCGGATCTGCGAACATGACGCGATGACCGAGACGATCACCGGTACCAACCGTTCATCGGGCGTGAGCCTCAGCGAACTGCTCGAAGCGGACTCCCACCCGGTGTCGGACCTCCTGCGCAACGAGTCTCGTGTGGGTGTTCGCGAGGGCAACACCCGGATTCCCGCCTGGTACTACACCTCGCCCGAGTTCCACGCGCTCGAGGTCGAGAAGCTCTGGAGCCGTGTGTGGCAGCTCGCCTGCCTCGAGGAGGAGATCCCGAACATCGGCGACTACCACGTGTACGAGCTCGCCGACATGTCGTGGCTGATCGTGCGCACCGCCGACGGCATCAAAGCGTTCCGTAACGCCTGCATGCATCGTGGACGGCGCTTGCGCGCGGCGAACGGCGAGGGGGCCAAGGTCATCAGGTGCGCCTTCCACGGTTGGTCGTGGAATCTGGATGGGTCCTTGAACGAGATCCCGTGTGAGTGGGACTTCCCCAGCGTCACCGAAGACGACTACTCGCTCCCCGAAGCACTGGTCGACACCTGGCACGGCTTCGTGTTCGTCAATCCCGACCTCGACGCCGGCCCGCTCGGCGAGCATCTCACAGGCCTCGACGAGCACTTCGCCGCGTACCCGTTCGAGCAGCGCGTCAAGGTCGCCCACGTCGAGAAGATCATGGCAGTCAACTGGAAGGCATGTCAGGAGGCCTTCATGGAGTCGTACCACGTTGTTGCCACGCATCCGACATTGATGGACTACCTCGGCGATGCCAACTCCCGCTACGACACCTACGAAAACTTCTCCCGAGCGATCTCACCACAGGCGGTCGAGAGCCCGCACCTCGCCAACATGACCCACTACGAGCCGCTGGCCGACGGCAAGCAGTACGCCCGATACCGCCATCCGATGAACGGGCACATCTACGAGCGAGTCGAACTCGGAAAGGTGAAGGTGATCGATCTCGACGGCAACGACAGCTTCTTCGACGACGACGGCAACCATCTCAGCGGTCCGATCACCCAGGGCGATCCACATCTCTGCAAGTGGATCGGCGGCCCCACACCTGACGGCGTGCTCGACTCGCCGCTGACCACTCCGACGCCGCCCGACGGCATCGACACCCCGGGTGGGATCCGCGCATGGGTGGCCGATCAGCGCCGAGAGTCGATCCGTTCGCAGTTCGGCGAAGCTGTCGACCCCGAACGCTTCAGCGACGCCGAGCTGCTCGACGCCATGTACTACTCGGTGTTCCCCAACTGGTCGCCGTGGGGCGTCTTCAACGTGCTCTTCTACCGATTCCGCCCGAACGGCAACAATCCTGACGAGTCGATCTTCGAGGTGATGATGTTCGTGCCGTGGAAGGACCAGTCGAACCGTCCCTCCCCTGCGGCGGTGACCCGTCTCGGCATCGATGACGACTGGACGATGGCGCCCGAACTCGGAGCGACCGCCAAGATCTTCCAGCAGGATTCGATCAACCTGCCCCAGGTGCAACGGGGCATGAAGGCGATGGGCCGGGACGAGGTCGTGTTCGCCAACTACAACGAGACCAAGATCCGCCACTTCTGGGAGCACATGTACCACTGGCTCGAGATCGGCCCCACCAACGTCAGCGCGACCCCGGTCGCGATTCCCTCGCGCTGACCTCATCCGCTGAGCGATGAGTGAAAAGCCCGCATGAGGGCGGTTCGCTCATCGCTCGCAGGAACCGGTCAGGTCGCGGGGATCGGTGTACGGACTGGTTGCTTGGCCTTCGCCTTCTTCAACTTGGCGGCGGCCACCTGCTGGCGGATGCCACCGGCGATCCCCTCCGGGTTCAGGATCGCCGTGAGGATCAGCAACAGACCACCGATGAACACCTCCCACTGGCCCAAGGCATCAAAGAGGTTACTGATCAGGTAGAACGCCACCCCAGCGCTCGCAGTGATGCCCGACGTGACGGCGCCGCTCACACACGTGATACCGCCGAGGTACGCCACAGCAAGCGCGGTCAGCGACGCCACGGTGCCGAACGATGCGTCGGAAACGCTGCCGAACCGGTACGCGATCAGACAGCCACCGACACCGGCGATGAACGCTGAACCGGCGAACACCTCCAGCTTCACCCTGGCGATGTTCACCCCGCTTGCGTTCGCAGCT
Source organism: Actinomycetes bacterium (assembly GCA_031426215.1). Taxonomy (GTDB): domain Bacteria; phylum Actinomycetota; class Acidimicrobiia; order Acidimicrobiales; family Ilumatobacteraceae; genus Sva-07. Next base: position 31,689 of record JANPKU010000070.1, on the reverse strand, counting down.
CGTTCGTTCGATCGGGTCGCCAGCATTCGGCGCCCGGAGGCACTGGTGCGGATGTTGGCCACAGCGAGCGCCAGCACGAGGGCGACGCCGACGAGCAAGATGCCGAAGATCGGCCGCGACGCCTGGTCACCGAGGATCAGACCGAGGTCCCAATTGCCCAATCTCGGGTTGGGCACCTTCGCGCCACCCGTCGACGCATCGCCGACGTACTTCGGGTTCTTGAACACGAACTCATTGATCGCCACACCGCCGGCAAGCGTGATGATCGCGAGATTCGTCCCGCGCACCCGAAGCGCTGGAATCCCGACCAGCACCCCGAACACCATGGCGATGAGCGAGGCGAGGATCGGCGCGATCGGGAACGGGACGTCCCACTGCATCGCCAGTTTCGACAAGGCGAAACCGGCGACACCGGCGAATGCCAACTGCGCCAGCGACGGCTGCCCACCGAAACCGGACAGCAACACCAACGACAGCGCCAGAACCGTGGCGATCGTCGTGGTCATGATCGCCCCGCGCCAGAGCGGGTCGAGCACCAGGAGTCCGACCACTGCGACCCCCACCGGCACGATGATGCTCAGCGGTGTGACCTTGGCTGGAGGGATCGCCGGCATTCTGAAATGTTCGACCGACCCGCGATCCGGCAGTCGTTCGCCGAGAAACACCATCGCCACGATGATGACCAGGAACGGCAGACCCTCACGGGCGCCGTACTGCGGAAACCAGCTGAAGTCGACCTGCATCTTGGTGAAGCTGGACTGCACGAGGCCAATCACCAGACCGGTGATGACCGTCGGCCAGACCTTCGTGAAGGCTCCGATCAGGGCGGCACCGAGGGCAGGGATGAGGTAGAGGAACGTGAACACACCGGATGACAACTGGATCATCGGCGATGCCAGTATCACCACGACAGCCCCGATGAGCGATGCCAGCACGAAGCTCGACTGCGCCAACCGCTGCGGCGAGTAGCCGAGCAGGATCGCTCCCTTCTCGTTCCCCGCCGCCGCCTTCGTGGCGAGACCGAGCCGCGTGTAGCGCGATGAAGCCCAGACCGCTGCGGTGATCAACACCACGATGAACATCAACCAGAGCCCATCGCGTGGCACCGTCACGCCCTCCGTGAACGTCACCGGCTCACGCGGAAGGATTGCATCCACCCGCAGGCCGGCGTTGTCCTCGAACCGTCGCTCGATCAACGACGTAAAAACGATCACAAGCCCGATACTGGCCACGACCTTCGCAAGCGCCGGCGCGCGATACAGCGGCCGGAACACAAGCTGGTACACGAGCAAACCCATCAGGGCAGCTGTGAGCAACGCGAGCCCGAAGGCCCACCAGATCCCGACATCTTCACCGAAGTGATATCGGGCGGGGAGGCCCGGAATCGGGAACGGGTAGGCACCCTGGCGCAAGTCCGCGTACACGTAGCCCGCCCACGTGGCCATCGCCCCGTAGCCGAAGTTGACCAGACCGGATCCCTGATAGGTCACCACGAGACCGAGGCCGAACGCCGCGATGATCGCGCCGGCCCCGGTTCCGAGGAGTATGAAAAACAAGTAGTCAGTCATCGAGCCGCCGAGCGACGGGCGTCACGGCAGGAAATCGGTGGTGTCGAGCGCTTCGAAGCCCTCGACGGTCTCGATTCCTGTCCCGGCCACGTACCCCGCAATCGGGAAGGTGAAGTTGCAGATGGTCGGGTACGTCGGCGCTGCGCCACAGCTGAACGCGTTGCCGTCGGGCCAATTGACCACCCCATCGGAGGCACCGAGCGCTGCGTAGATCGAGGCGCCGGTGACATCCTCTCCTCCATCGGCCACGGAGTTGGCAATGGTGGCGAGTGACAGCAGCCCGGTGACACCGAGTCCTCCGAGCCCGAGCTCGGTGGAATTCGTGAAGCCGAGCGACTCCAAGATCGCATCCAGGGCTGCAGCCTCCGGTGTGCCTTCTCTCTCGGTCTGGGACCCGATGAAGTACCAACCAACGGCGTCGTCACCGACCTCGTCGATCACCTCGGCGCTGGCACAGATCGCAGTCGTGATCACCGGTGTCTCGATGCCCAGCGCGACTCGCCCCCGCATCGTGCCGATACAACCGGCATCGGCGTACAGCGAGAACAGCACGTCGGGGTTGTCCGCTGTGGCTTGACTCATGAGACCTTGGTACCCGGCGTCGGTCTCGTTGTCGCCGCCCTTGATGGAGACGTAGGTGATGCCGGCCTTGTCGAGTGCTTTCTTCAGATCCGCCTCGGTGCCGTTCGCGCCGGCGTTGTCGGCGCTGACGATGCCGGCAGTCGTGGCGTCGAAGTTCTGCTGAGCGAATGCCGCCATCGCCGCCGTCGTGGTGGTGTTACCGCCACCGAGGAAGAGCGCATTGGCGGTGTAGTCGCCAGGAAGAATCGGGAGCACGCCGGTCACCGGGATGTTGGACGCCGTGAAGGTGTCGTAGCCGGGGAAGAGATCGAGCCCGAGCAGGACCAACTCGACACCCTTGCCGGCCAACTCCTGAGCACAGGCCTGGGAGGTCTCCGGGGCCCCGTTGGCTTGGCAAAACTCCATCTCGATGGGTCGGCCACCCATGCCGCCGTGCTCATTGAGGAAGTCTGCAGCGGCCTGCGTGGCGATCGAGATCTCGGGGAAGTCCAGTCCGGGGCTTCCCTCGGTGTTGACCATTCCGACGACGATCGGGTCGCCGTCCGGCGGCGGCAGTGCGATGAAACCCTCCCCGCCGGCCGGGGCGTCGGTGCCGGTCGGCTCGGTGCCGGCTGGTTCGGTGCCGGCCGGTTCGGTGTCTGCGGGCGCGGTATCAGCCACGGTCTCCTCGACCGCTGCGTCGGTGCCGGCCGGTGCGACCGAATCGGACGAAGAGTCCGAGTCGCTCCCACACGATGCCGCTACGAGTGCAAGGACCGTCAGGCCCGCCAGCGCGCGTACATGGTTGTTGCGCTTCATGATTTCCCCCTCAGTTGTTGTTCCCCAATTGTCTTCGAATGCGTGTTCAGTTCATTTTGCTGTCCGGCACCCAGCTCCCATGTGCACCATAGGGCACACGACGTGGGAGATGGATCGTCGCAACCGGTGGCGAAGAGAAATTCTGTGCGTCGACGATGATCATGCGCGACTCGTCGGAGTTCGTGTCGTGCGTGAGGCTGATGATCCACCCCTCGTCCTCGCCTGCGTCCGGTGATGCAGGTGCGAACACCGGCTCAGCGCCCCGCACACCATCGCCGAGCTGGTGCTCGGAACACGCGCCGGTCGTGAGGTCGTACTTCCAAAGTGCGGATCCGTACACGGGCTCCTCGGCATTGCCTTCGCCGGCCATCGCCATCAGGTAGCCGTAGCGGGCGTCGAGACCGACCATCCGGTCGTCGACACGCCCGAAGTCACCCGGACGATCATCGATCTGCTCTTCGGTGACGGTGGCGGCGTCGAGGTCGATCGTCCACCGCCAAAGGCGGCCCACCTCGGCGTAGTCATCGTTGCTCGACCCAAATGCCTCGGGCTGTCGCGAGACGTGCAGCACGATCGTGTTGCCCGTTTCGTGGGCGTTGACGGGATGGAACACGTAACACGGATCGATCTCGAACCACCGGACGTCGGCGTTGGTGCCCGTGCGGGGCATCACACCGAGGCGGGCACCGGCATCGCGGTTGAACTGGAACGGCATGCCGGTCTCGAGAGCGCCGAGGTTGAAACACACCGGCAGATCCATGAACACCACGTAGTTCCGGGTGACGTTGAAGTCGTGCATCATCACCATGTTCGGGATCTCGATGCCTTCGAGCTGCTGCAACACCCCGTCGGCGCTGATGCGGATGTAATTTAGGTACGGCGGCTCGGGGCTGAGGTAGCTGAACGCGATCAGCTCCCCGGTCACGGGGCACACCTTGGGGTGGGCCGTCATCGACGTGGTGAGCGCCCCACCGAAGTTCTCGTAGCCGAGCGTGTTGAGTTCGGTGTCGACCTGCCAGGGCCAGTGGCCCTCTTCGAGGCAGAGCAGCTTCTTGTTGTGTGCCATGACGTGGGTGTTGCCCGTGCCGCGCGTCAGATCGCCCATGTTGGCCATCACGTCGCCACCGTCAGGTTCGGTGATGTTCGGGGTCTGGATGAACCGGTTTCGGTACCACTCGGCCTTACCGCCGGCGATGCGCACACCGTGCAACATGCCGTCACCGTAGAACCAGTGGTCGGACTTGCCCGAAGAGGGGTTCGGCCCGGTTCGGACGTAGGTGCCCTGCAACTCATCGGGAATGGTGCCGTCGACTCGGAGGTCGAAGTCGGTGCGTTCGTCGAGGACCGGCGCCCAGTTGTTGCGCAGATGCCACGGCAGGGTGGACGTCGGCAGGTCGTCGATTGCGGTCATGTGGCGAAGGTAACACCTTCGCAGTGCTCGCAATTTACTTGGAGTAGATTTTTTTCGATGAGCGACCCGACCACCCGAACACGCGGCCCAGGACGGCCGAGAGGTGGCCGAGTCGTTGCCGACCGAACGCAGCTCCTCGAGGCGGCCGCTCACGTGATCCGAGCGCAGGGCCCCGATGCCACGATGGACGACATCGCCGCCGGCGCGTCGGTCACCAAGCCGATCCTGTACCGCACCATCGGTGACAAGTCGGCGCTGGTGTCGGCACTGTCCGAGTCGCTGATCGATCAGATCGACCGTTCGGTCAATACCGCGAGCAGATCAGCAACCGACCCCCTCGGAGCCTTCGAGGCAGCGATTCGCGGCTACGTCGTTGCCGTCGATGCCGACCGCAACCTGTTCCTCTTCGTGAATTCTGCAGCGCCGGGAACCGACCAGTTCCGCCGGCTCGTCGATCGATCGGCGGCATCGATGATCTCGGTGTTCAGTGCTGCCCGAAAGAACGTCGACCTCGACCCTGACGGAGCGAGGGCCTGGGCGTGGGCAATCGTGGGCGCACTGCAGGTCGTGACCACGATGTGGCTACGCGACGACGAACGTGACCTCGACGCACTCGTGCGCGACGTCAGCCAACTCTTGTGGTCGGGCCTCGGCCCGACCCTCGGCGGGCGAGGTGGTGCGTCAGCGCGGGATCTCACTCCAGGGGCCTGAGTCGGCGCGGGGTTCGCGAGGCAAGCCGAGCACCCGCTCGCCGACGATGTTGCGCTGGATCTCATCGGAGCCTCCGGCGATGCGGTACCCCGGCGCACCGAGCAGATGCTCGTTCCACTCGTAGGTACCCCACTCCCCCGTGTCGGCCTGCAGCTTGGCTCCGAGGATGTCGCCGATGACCTCGCCCATCTCCGTCATCCCCTGGGTCCACAACAACTTGCCGAGCGATCCCTCGGGGCCGGGTGTGCCTGATCGGGCGAGATCGGCGGCGCGACGGTTCGTGTGTGACTCGACTCGACCGTGGATGTAGATCTTGGCCAACTTGTCACGCATCACCGGATCGTCGGTGACGCCCATCATGCGTGCGGTCGCCAGCAGTTGCTTCCACGACCCGCCCGACGCCGAACCCTCACCGCCTGACTCGGAGTGGTCGCGCTCGAAACTCAGCGTCGTCGTGGCTACCTTCCAGCCGTCGCCGACCTCAGCGAGTCGCAGATCGTCCGCGACACGTACGTCGCTGAAGAACACCTCGCAGAACGACGAACCACCACTCATCTGCTTGATCGGTCGCACCTCGACGCCGGGCGTGTCGAGCGGGAGCATGAAGGCCGTCAACCCCTGCTGCTTCTTCACGTCGGGATCGGTACGAGCGATCAGCAAGCCCCACTGGCTGAACTGAGCGCCGGAGCTCCAGACCTTCTGCCCGTTGATCACCCACTCGTCGCCATCGCGAACGGCCCGGGTGGCGAGTCCCGCCAGGTCGGAGCCGGCGCCAGGTTCGCTGAACAGCTGGCACGAGAGAGTGTCGGCGCGGCGGAACTCGGCGACGAAACGCTCTTTGAGCGCGTCGCTGCCGAGCACACGGATCGTGCTGGCCACCAGTCCCACGGTGACGCTGACGAGTTCGTGGCCCCCCGGCGACTGGAACTGTCGCTCGATTCGACCCAGTGAGCGAGCGTGTGCCCGGCTGAGTCCGAGTCCGCCGTACTCGACGGGCCAATCGACAGCGTGGTAGCCCTGCGTCGCCTTCTTCTGGATCCAGTCAGCGATCGACAGGATGTGAGATCGCTCGTCCTCGAACGACATGTCGCTGAACACCGACACGTCGAACGTGCCGTCACCCCAGGCGAGGCCATCGTCGGAATGCGGACGTCGGGTGGCGTTCGCTTCGAACCATGCGGTTGCCTGAGCGGCGAAATCGTCCACGCCGATGTCGGGGTCGACGAGTGCTCGTTGCTGGGTGTCGGTCATGTCAGGCCTTTCAGGTCGTGACGAGTTCTTCGAGGTCGCCGGCGAGCCACGCATCGCGCAGTCGGCGCTTGTTGATCTTGCCCATCGTGTTGCGAAGCAGGTCGGAAACGACGTGGTACTCGCGAGGGCACTTGTAGTGGCTGAGGCGCTCGCGCAGCCAGTCGGACAACTCATCCGGGTCGGGCGGCGACGCTGGATCGGTGGGCATCACGAGCGCGACCAGCATTTCACCCATGTCGGGATGCGGTACACCGATACAGCCGACGTCGGCGACGTCGGGGTGGTCGATCAGGAGTTGCTCGGCCTCGGCCGGATAGATGTTCGCACCACCGGAAACGACCATGTCGCTGAATCGGTCGGTGATGTACACGTAACCGTCCGCGTCGATGTATCCGATTTCGCCCAGCGTGAACAGACCGGGCTCGGGATTCGACGCCGCCGTCTTGACGAGGTCGTTCGGGTAGATGATCCCCCGTCCGGTCGAATCACGGAAGAACAGGCGGCCCTCGGTGTTGGGCGTCACTTCCTGCATCTCCTCGTCGAAGACGACCGCAGTGAACGGCGCCACGCAACGGCCGACCGAACCCTGATGTTCGAGCCACTCCTCGCTGGTGATCGTGCACACGGTGCCGACCTCGGTGGCGCCGTACGCGTCTCGGAACACGGGTCCGAACCACTCGATCATCGCCGCTTTCACCTCGATCGGGCACTTCGCGCCGGTGTGGGCGAGCATCTTCATCGAGCTGACGTCGTACTTGGCCCTGACGTCGTGGGGCAGCGCGAGGAGTCGCACGAAGTGTGTCGGCACCATCACGCTCGACTCGGTCTTGTAGGTGTCGATCGCCGCGAGCGTCGCCTCCGCGCCGAATTTGCGGAGGATGACCGACGGAACACCGGCACACAGCAGTCGCATCCCCGACAGCGGGCCGGTGTGGTACATCGGGCCGACGACCAGATGGGTGCCGAACCCCGAGAAGCCCCCCTGCGCGAGCGCGTCGAGATGCTCGACCATGTTGTTGCCGCCGGCGAACATCGTCGGTGGCAGCTCGGTCCCCTTCGGCAGGCCGGTCGTGCCGGAGGTGTACAGCAGGTTGGGGCGCGGTACGACCTCGTCGGGCGGATCGTCGGTCGCGCCGCCGGCGAGCCAGACGTCCCAATCGACCACACCGTCGATCCCAGTGCAGTTCCACCCGATCACGAGCGCAACGCCGGCCTCGGCTGCAGCCTCGACCCCCCGCTCGACCGTCTCGGGGCCGACGAACAGCACTCGACTGTCGGAGTCGGACAAGATGTACGCCGCCTCCGATGCCGTCAGATGGAAGTTGACCGGCACGGACGACGCTCCGGCGAGCAGTCCGCCGAGATGCGCAAGCGCCGTCTCGGCAGCGTTCTCGGCGAAGACGGCGATGCGATGCGACGCGCCGAGGTCTCCGGCTCGGTCGGCGGCGAGGAGCAGGTTGGCGCACCGGTTCAGTGCCTCGTCGACCTGCGACCAGGTCAGCTCACGATCTCCGTCAACGAGGGCGAAGCCCGTCGGGTCGGCGGCGGCACATTGCTTGGCGAAGCGGGGCATCAGGGTCCGATCGGTCGGTTGGTCGAGGGCCGATCGAACGAACCCTGACGGAACTTGGCCACGTCGAGCCGCATCGCATCGGGTACCGCTTCGATCGTCGAGCCGTGGTGGACGCAGACCCGGTGGAGAATTCGCCATTCGTTGCCGCGGCGCTCGTAGCTGTCGAGATACCGGCCGTAGAACGTCGAGAGCCGACGCTCGTCGCGGTGGAACAGGTACGCGATGGTCAGCGCTTCACCGCGGGCGTGCTCACCGTCGGGGTCGATCTCGACGCGATGGTTCGACGTGGTGTGCATCGTCCACTCCCACACGTCGTGGCTGCCGACGACTCGATCGCAGAAGTCCCAAGCGTTGCCGACGAACACGCCGTGGTCGTCGGTGCCGTCGGACCAGTAGGCAGACTTCATCACCTCGACATCGAGCCGGTCGACGCCGGAGGAGTATCGGTGCGAGGCCTCCCGGCACGCCGCCATCGCGATGAGCTGGTCGATGGTCGGCGTGGGATTGGTCACGTCGCTCATCGGGCCGCCGCCGTGTTCGGGTGACAACAGGGGTCAGACCAACGATGTAATCGTGGCGCCATCATGCGGTGGCTCCGCCATCGACGACGAGGACGTGGCCCGTGACGAACGCGGCCAGGTCGGACACCAGGAACAACACGGCGCGAGCGACGTGATCAGGGTGGCCGACCAGGCCGAGCGGGTTGGCCGAGATCCGGGATGCGATGTCGACACCGCTCGCCTTCAACGGTTCGAGCTGGTCCTGCACGCCAGGCGTGTCGATGACGCCGGGAGCCACAGCATTGACCCGGATGCCCTGCGGACCGAGCTCGCGGGAAAATGCTCGCGTGAGCGACACGACGGCCGCCTTCGACGCCGCGTACGCCGAGATGTTCGCCCCACCGCCGAGCGCAGCGATCGATGCCAGGTTGACGATCGAGGCGCCGGCGATCATGCAGCGGGCCGCTTCCCGGGCGACGCTGAATGTCGAGCGGACGTTCACGTCGAGCATCCGCGACACGAAGTCATCGTCGGCATCGAGCATGGGCCCGGTCGTGGGGAAGATGCCGGCGTTGTTCACCAGGATGTCGAGTTGTCCGGCGTCTCCAGCGGCGATGAGAACTGCGGCGGCGACATCGGAGGTCTTGGTGATGTCACAGTTGACGAACTCGGCACCGATCTGGCTGGCCGATCGTGCAGCTCCGGAGTCGATGTCGCCGATCGTGACGATGGCGCCGGCCTCGACCATACGCCGCGCGATCGCGGCGCCAATTCCCTTGCCGCCACCGGTGACGAACGCCCGGCGACCGCTGAGATCGATCAGGTCCGGAACGGATGCGACATCCGGAGAAACGAGCAGATCGGTCACGTCGGCGAGATTACCGAAGCCGCATTAAGAATCGTGAGCCCGGCGCACCGGCCCGGCGACCCGGGCGATGAGCGAATCGACCTGATCCCGGCGTTTCACTCATCGCTCAGCTGCCCCGGGCGACCGCCACGTTGCCCTCGGTCCACATCACGGTGAGGGTGCGGTGCGTGATCCTCCACCCGAGCTCGGTACGAGCCAGCCGGTCCTCGTAGCGTCCAGCGACGATGTAGTGCGGTCCGCCCACGGCCGCCCTGCGCACGTGTTGGGCCTGGAGGTAGCAACGGTGCGTCGCCACGTCGCAGTCGACGACGATCTCGTGGCTGCCGACGAGGTGCTGGCTGTCGTCGAGTTCATGCAGCGCGTCGCGGATCCGGTCACGGATGGCGTCGATGCCGACCAGAATCCGGCCGCTCGAGAAGTCGCCGGTGGCATCGGGTGCGAACACGTCGTCGAGCAACGCCCAGTCCTTGGTGTCGAGCGCCCAGCAGTAGCGGGTCACCACGTGATGGATCTCGCGTTCGTCGAGGAGGGTCTGAAGGTCGGTCATGTCATGGTTCCGTTCGATTCGGATGCGAAGTCAGATGCTGGTCCAGCCACCGTCGACAACCAGGTTCTGGCCAGTGACGTAGCTCGAGGCGTCGCTCACCAGATACAGCACTGCGTTGGCGATGTCGTTCGGTGTGCCCTTACGGCCCAGCGGCACATTCGATGAACGTTTCGTGGTGATCGGGCCCATCAGCCCACTGACCGACGGGTTCTTCGGCCAGAAGTGTTCGATCTCGCCGGCGTGCATCCGGTCAAGGGTCGGAACCGGAACCACGCCCGGGCTCACTGCGTTCACCCGAATACCATACGGCGACAGGTCGACCGCCAGGCTGCGCGTGAAGTGGATGGCTCCCGCCTTGGCCGTGTCGTAGCTGGTACCGAGGCACGGCACCAGCCCGTCGACCGAGGCGATGTTGACGATCGTTCCCCCGTGGCCTTGCGCGACCATTCGCGTGGCGACCGGTTTGCAGCAGTTGAACAGGCTTGCGAGGTTGATGTCGATCGATCGCTTCCACGACTCGACGGTTTGGTCGAGGATGCTTCCCGCCTCGTGATACGAACCCGCGTTGTTCACCAGGATGTCGAGCCGGTCCCCCACCCGGGTGAGTGTCGCGTCGCACGCTGCAGGATCCGTCACGTCGAGCACGACGGCACGACCACCGATGTCGGTGGCCACTCGCTCGGCACCGTCGGCATCGATGTCGACGATGGCGACCCGCGCCCCGGCAGCAGCGAGTCGTCGGGCAATGCCTTCGCCAATTCCGGTGGCAGCCCCGGTGACGATCGCCGAGCGACCGGACAGATCGAATAGTGCAGCTATCTCGTCGTTCATCAGCGGTCGCCGCCGTTGACCACGATTGTTTGGCCGGTGATCCACGACGCTGCCGGCGAGGCGAGGAACACCACGGCGTTACCGACGTCATCGGGTGTCCCGAGGCGACCGAGCGGCACGCCGAGACGTTGCGCGAGCTTCGGGAGATCATCATCGGTGGCGCCGAAGAACTCCATGAACACCTCGGTCGGTACGGGTCCGGGTGCGATGCCGTTGACACGGATCGAGCGAGGAGCAAGCTCGGTCGCAAGGGTCTTGGTGAGGCTGTCGACACCCGCCTTCGCAACTGCGTAGGGGCCGTTGTTCGGCGACGCTTTGAGGGCGGCGGTCGACGAGATGTTGATGATGGAACCACCGTTCGCCATCATCCGTGCCGCAGCTCGGGCGCCGGTGAAAACGGCGCGCAGGTTGACGTCGAGTTGATAGTCCCATTGGCGGTCGGGCATGTCGGCGAGGTGCCGTGGCGTCCGATCATCGGCTCCACCCGCATTGCTCACCCAGAGCGTGAGGCCACCCAGCTCGGTGGTGGCTCGCTCTGCGAGTTCGTCGACGAACGCACCGTCGGTGATGTCCCCGGCGATGGCGATGGCGCGACGTCCGAGGCCACGCACCCGCTCGGCGACGGCTTCGATCTCGTGCACTCGACGCGCGGTCAACACGACGTCGCAGCCTGCCTCAGCGAGCGCAACTGCGATTCCTTCACCGATGCCTCGACCGGCGCCGGTGATCACTGCCCGACCTCCATCGAGCGCGAATCGATCCAGCACTGCCATGTGTCCTCCTCGTTGTCCTCGACTGCCGTCGACCTGCTGTGCGACCGTCCGGCCGCTGCGCCGACCCTAGGGTTCACTACCGTCGCCATCGTGTTCGGAGGGCCAGTCCAGATCGCGTACGCCGTCGATGACGTCGAACGAGCCGCAGACCTGTGGACGCAACGCGGCGTCGGACCGTTCTTCGTGCGCCATCACATCGAAGTCGCCAACGCTCGAGTCCGCGGACAACGGGCGCGCTTCGACCACTCGTCGGCGTTCGCGCAGTGGGGACGCGTGATGGTGGAACTGATCCATCAGCACGACGGCGGCCACGACCCGATCGTCGGAACCTCAGGCATCCATCACGTCGCCCACTTCGTCGACGAGTTCGCCGACGCGACGTCGAATCTCGAGGCAGCCGGGTACGGCGAAGTTCTGTACGCCGAGACGTCGACCGGGATGCCATTCGCCTTCCATGACGGGCTCGACGCATTCGGCCACCTGATCGAGATCTACGAGCGCACGACCACCCTCGAACGGTTCTACGACATGGTCCGCGCCGCCGCGGTCGGCTGGAACGGCGCCGATCCCGTGCGCCGCCTCTGACTCAGCTCGTTCGACCGGCTTCGTGGATCTGACGGCTGGAGCCGATGTTGAACCGGTTCGGCGTCATGCCTGCGGTCGTCTGACCGGCGTCGACGACCAATGTGTGGCCGGTGACGTAGCGGGCATCGTCGCTCGCCAGGTACAACGCGGCCGCAGCAATGTCGTACGGCACTCCGGCGTAGCCGAGCGGCGACATCGACGCGATGCGAACGGTGGTGCCGTCGAGGTCGTCGGGATCGCCGCTGGTGACCGAAGCGGTCATGGCCGTGACGGTGTTGCCGGGCGCGATGGCATTGACCCGGATCGCATTCGGTGCCAGTTCGTTGGCCACCGACTTGGTCAGCCCGATCACGCCGTGCTTAGCCGCCGTGTAGGCGTGCGGGCCCAACCCACCGAGCACTCCAGCGGTGCTCGCGGTGTTGATGATCACACCAGAGTTCTGCGGCAGCATCACCCGGGCGGCGTGCTTGACACCGAGGAACACGCCGCGCAGGAGGATCGCGATCGTGTTGTCCCACGCCTCGACGGACATCTCCGAGATGCGACCGACCGCGCCGACGATGCCGGCGTTGTTGAACATGATGTCGAGCTGCCCGAACTCGGACACGGCGAGGTCGACCGCCGACGCGACCTGCGCCTCGTCGAGCACGTTCACCTCGGCGAAGCGGGCACGGGAGCCGAGTTCAGCGACGAGCGCATGCCCGGCACCGACCTGCATGTCGGCCACCACGACCAGCGCCCCCTCCTCGATGAAGAGTCGCGCCGTTCCTGCCCCGATACCGCTTGCTGCGCCGGTGATCACCGCAGTCTTGCCTTCGAGTCGTCCTGTCATCGTCGTTGCCTCGTCGAGTTGTTGGTGACTGTGCGATGCGAGTCGTTCACTCGCCGTACCCGTGATCGATCAGCGCGTTCTGGGTCCGCTCGACCACCGCGGTCCACAGCGCCACGGCGCGCTCGCTCGTGAAGTCGAGGGTGCCGACCGCAAGGACCGGGATGACCCAGCCACACGTGATGCCGACCTTGTAATCCTTCTGGAGCGTGTCGAAGTCATAACCCGTAACCCCATGGCCGAGCAGCGCTCCGTAATAGGCGCGCAACAGTGCAGTCTCGTGAGTGCGCCGATCGTCGGTGCTGAGGTTCTGCGACAGGAAATAGCCGAGATCGGCCGCGCCCCCGCCTTCGCTGATGGTCTGCCAGTCGACGACTGCCACCGAATCATCGCCGTCGAAGAGCAGGTTGTCGGCACGGAAGTCGAAGTGCACCAGCGTGTGCGGCATCGCTTCGAGGTCGTCGAGGATCTGACCGCGGTTAGCCGCGTAGTTCGCCACGTACGAGACGAGTTCCGGCTTGATGGCGTCGCCGAACGCCTCCATGAACCCGGGCAACGACGCTTCGTACACGGCAGCACCGACCTGGTTCAGCGGGCCGTTGATGATCGGCACGAAGTCCGCATCCTCGAGCCCGACACCGTTCCAGAACGCAGCGTGATGGCCGGCCAGCGCAACGAGTGCGACCTCGGCCTGCTGCGGGCTCAGCCCGCCGACCTGATCGCCCGGCGTCAGCGACGACAGGTCCTCCATCAACAGCATGTACCGCTCGTCGTCCGGTTGGTCCGCCAGCTCACACGTGACGTGGTAGAGGGCCGGAGTCCGCAGCGGTGTCGACGCTGCAAGTTCCGCGTAGAAGCGGTGTTCGCGTTCGTAGATGCGAGCGGGATGCATCATCGTGCGGACTTCGACCGACGCCGTCGGAAACTTCGCGATCAAGCTGGTCGGCGCGTCGGTGGGCGCACCTTCGTAGACGACCCGGACCTTGCCGATCTCACCCATGAAGCCGACGCCGGCAGCGGCGGAGTCGACCTCGAGCGAGGAAACGGACGTGTCGACGCCGATGGTGCCCGAGTCACGCAGCGCTTGGGTCATCCAGTCGGCGGTGATCTCGCTGGTGGTGGTCGGCAACGTGATGGTCATGGCGGCGAAGGTAGCGAGGCCACGTCATCGCACTCGCACCGGAAAAGTTTCATCGGGTGCGCAGCCGCCCGGCGTCCGGGCCCGAATCGTCTCGCTCGCGGCGACCGATGACGAGCACGGCGACGCCGTCGACCTCCTCGACTGCGTGACACGCGACGCCCTCCCATGCGGGAGGTCCGGAGTGAGATCCGTCGCGCACGTCGAACGATGCGCCGTGGAGCGGGCACGTCAGGCCGAACCCGCGCAGCCGACCCTCGCTCAACGGTGTGTCGGCGTGCGAGCAGTTGTCATCGAGTGCGTACAGCTCACCGGCCACCCGGCATACGACGATGCCGTCGCGGCCGACATCCTCGAAGCAGCGGAGCTGCCCGTCGGAGAGATCGGTGAGGTCGCCGAGTTCGAAGCGTTCCTCTTCATCCATCGACGGAACCCAGCGCCAGGTGACGGTCGAGAGTGTCGTGGAAGAACTTGATGCGACGTTCCTGCCACGGCATGTACTCGCCACGAAACCCGCGCGACCTCAGCCCCTGCTGCTGGGTGTTCCAGATGGCGACGTCCTGGTCGATACCTGGCCCACAGGAGACCTCGCCGGCGATGCCGGTCTCGTGTTGGACCTGGGTGTCGATCGACACCCACGCGCGCATCGAGTTCGACCAGTACTCGCTGGAGCCCTCGGGGAACAATGTGAGATACCACATGTCGAAGTAGCACCGCTGTGGGTCGGTCGGGTGCGGGGTGGAGCGCAGCCAGATGCAGCCGTCGGGCTTCATGCTGAACGAGATGTTCGGGAACACCGTGTAGTGGTAGTTGTCGGTGAGCTGCTCGTCGGAGTACGAGGAGAAGTCGTAACCCTTCGATGCACCGAGTTCGCGCTTACGTTGCTGCAACGCAGCGCGCAGCGACGCCAGATCGTCCAGGTAGGGCTCCGGGTCGAGCTCCCAGAATTCGAGGTCTTGCCCGAGGCTCTTGAGCGTGCGCTCTGGTTTGCCACGGTACTGGGGGCCCGGACCACCGCCGGGCATGAGCATCCGAGCGTGGCCGGATGGGTACAGGTCGAACTGGCAGCCGCTGTGATGCTCGTTCATCGACGCCAACGTCTGTGGGTGCACGTACGGAAGGTGGTAGCTCTCGTTGAAGTTGTCCTGCACGCACTTCCAGTTGAAGCTGCCCTCGACGGTCACCCAGTGGGTGCGCTTCATCTGCTCCATGCGGTACACGTCGAGATGCTCGGCCACCGGGTCGAGCCACTCGCGCAGCGGCGTGGCGCGGGGATCCATGTTGAACCAGATGAATCCAGCCCACGTGTCGCACGACATCTCGACCAGGTTGCGAACACCGCACGGACTCCCCTGGGGAAAGTCGTCCTCGTCGGGAACCCAGGTGAGTCGGCCATCGGTGCCGAACCGCCAGCCGTGGTAGGCGCACTGGAACTCGCCAGTCAGCAACGAGCCCACCTCGGCGGTAACGAGGCGATTCCCACGGTGCTGACACACGTTGAAGAACGCCCGGACCTGACCATCCATCCCACGAACGGCAATGACCGAATCGCGACCGATCTCGTAGGTGACGTAATCACCTGATTCGGGAATCTGATCGACACGACCGGCCACCTGCCACACGCGAGGCCACAGCGCCTCTTCTTCGCGACGAGCAAATTCGGTGGACCAGTAACGGTCTCCACGGATTGACGTTTCGGTCAGTTCCGGCTCGGGCGCCTTGGTCCGTGTTGTTCCCGCCACGCTCACCAGCTGTTCGACGATGTCAGTCATGAGATCCTCCTCGACCTGGTTCGTTGGTCGTGTTGCGTGCCCCGACCCGTTCCCGGGTGAGTCCCCGCAACTAACCTAATGATCAATTACCACGTGGCGCCGGTCGGAGCGTCAGGAGGGGGACCCAGCCGGTATGTGCCAGAACCTGACGAGCGCGACTCGATGATCCGCGGCATCCACCATGTCGGTCTCTCGACACCCGACATCGATCGACTCGTGTCGTTCTATCGCGACGTGATGGGCTTCGAGGTCGTCATGACCTCGCAGTGGCGTGACCGCGAGATCATCGACCGGATGGTCGGACTCTCCGGCTCCGCTGCCCGCCAGGTGATGGTAAAGGCCGGCAACGCCTTCCTCGAGTTGTTCGAGTACGAGTCGCCGGTCCCGCGGCCCGCCGCCCCCGACCGCAACCCGGCCGACCACGGCTACACCCACTTCTGCATCGACGTGGTCGACATCGACGCCGAATACGAGCGCCTGTCGGCAAATGGGATGACGTTCCACGCTCCCCCGCCGACCAGCGACGAGTTGGGCCACGTGCGCCTGCGAGCGATCTACGGTCGCGACCCCGACGGCAACATCGTCGAACTGCAAGAAGTACTCGACCCCGACGTGCCGTTCGGTCTCGACCACACCGATCTCGTCCACTTCGACGACGCCAAGCTCGACACGGCAGCACCATGACCGACACTGTCACGCCCGTCAGCGTCCGCCCCGGCGAGGCGCGTTGTCCGGGGCCGAGCACCCGTGACCTGATTCTCGGCGATTCCACGCCGACACCTGCAGCACTGCTGGAGGAGTCCTACGCGTTCCGCGGCGACGATGACGTCCCCTACGAGGACTTCACGTCGGCCTCGTTCGCCGCGGCCGAGCACGACCACATGTGGTCACGCACCTGGCAGTGGGCCTGCCGGGAGGAGCACATCCCAGAGCCTGGCGACTACTACGTGTACGACGTCGGCGACCGATCCGCAATCATCGTGCGCGGCCCCGAAGGTTCGGTGAAGGCGTTCCACAACGCCTGTCTGCACCGCGGCACCCAGCTCAAACCGCCGGCCTCGGTCGGCTACAGCCCGAAGCTTCGTTGTCCGTTCCACGGATGGACGTGGTCGCTCGAGGGTGACCTGATCGACGTACCGTGCGACTGGGACTTCCCTCACGTCGCCACCGAGGAGTTCTCGCTTCCCGAACTCCGCACCGGATCGTGGGGAGGGTTCGTGTTCGTCAACTTCGACGACTGCGCACCCGAGTTGATGGCGCCGCCACTGGCGGAGTATCTCGGCGTGCTGCCAGAGCACTTCGCGAACTGGGACCTCGCCGATCGCTACGTCGAGGTCCACATTCGAAAGCGGCTCCCCGCCAACTGGAAGGCGTCGGCCGAGGCGTTCCTCGAGGCGTACCACATCCTCGAAACACACCCGCAGTCGATCTACACCGCAGGCGACGCAAACGCTCAGTACGACGTGTTCGGTGATCACGTCAGCCGGTTCATCCACACGATCGGCACCACGAGTCCGCACGTGCCGGAGGCGAAGCGGCCCAGCGAGCAGGACATCTTGAACATGCTCATGGCCCGCAAGAATCCCGGGCACGAGGTCCCCGAGATTCCCCACGGCGAGCGCGCCCGCGACGTGTACGCCCGCCACATGCAGGTGGTGCTCGGCGAGCAGTACGACAATGATTTCTCGCAGCTGTCAGTGGCCGAGACCATCGACTCGATCGAGTACTTCGTCTTCCCCAACGCCTTCTTCTTCCCGGGGCTCCAGATCCCTCTGTGCTATCGGTTCCGCCCCGACGGCCCGGATCCGGACCGCTGCATCTACGAGGTGTTGTACCTGCGCCCCAGACCGCGCTCGGGCCCGACACCGCCGCCAGCCGAGCCGGTCGACCTCGATGTCGACGACAGCTACACGACGGTGCCGGGGCTGCCGACGTCGCTCGGGCAGGTGCTCGACCAGGACACGGTCAACTTGGCGGCGCAGACCCGTGGGTTCAAGGCGAGCAAGAAGCGCGGTCAGACCCTCGGCAACTACCAGGAGATCCGTGCCCGTCACTTCCAGTCGACTGTCCGGCGGTACATCGCTGACGGACAACGATCCAGTGAACTCTGAAGGGACCAACCAGCAATGACGAGGAACCATCGATGAGTCGAAATTCGATCGACGACCTGCTGCACGCCTATGCCGATGCGGTGGTCCGGCGTGATCCCGATCAGTGGATCTCGACCTGGGCCGGCGATGCGGTCTGGGAACTCGGCAAGGGCCGACGCGTCGAAGGCGCCGACGCCATTCTCTCGCTGTGGAACTCGGCGATGGACGGGTTCAAGGCCGTCGTACAGAACGTGGTCAACCGAACCGCCGACATCGATGAAGTCGCCGGGACCGGATCCGGGCGGTGCTACATCATCGAGCACTGGTGGAGGGCCGACGATTCGCGAGGGATCCTGCTCGCCTATTACGACGACTTCTACGTCCGCAGCGACGCCGGCTGGCAGTTCGCCAGCCGGGAATTGGTGGTCCAGTACGGCGGCCCACCGGACCTGTCCGCACCCTTCCTCAACGCCTGGAGCTGAGATGTCCGTCCTCACTTCACCTTTCGCAAACAGGCGCGGCGGCGACCTCGCTCTCGCCGACGACACTGCCACGCTCACCTGGGCCGAACTCGACAAGCGCGTCAACCGCCTGATCCACAGCTTCCGCGCTGCCGGCATCGGACCAGGCGACACGATCTCCGTTCTCGCAGGCAACTGCAACGAGTGGTTCGAGATCGCGTTCGCCTGTTCGTCGAGCGGCATCACGTTCGTGCCCGTCAACTGGCACTTCGTGGCGCGGGAGATTGCGTACATCGTCGCCGACTCCGGGTCGAAGGCGTTGGTCACCGGCCACCAGTTCCTCGACGATGCACGCAAGGCGTTGGCGGAGCACGAGTGCCCGACGGTCGAGCTCGGATTGGTGATCGGGGCGCCCACCACGGACCGATTCCAGAACTTCGAGGACTTCCTTTCCGGCGGATCGCCGGATGAACCTGCCGACCAGACCTTCGGTGGGCCGATGTTCTACACCAGCGGCACCACCGGCAATCCGAAGGGGGTCCGCAGTTCGCTGTCGAACATGCCGGCTGGAAGCGACCCAGCGATCTGGCAGTTGGTCGGCGCCGGGTTCGCCGACCTGGTCGAGGGGAACGGCATCACGGTGCTGTGCGGGCCGTTCTACCACTCGGCGCAGTGGGCATATTCGTTCCTCCCGATGATTACCGGCTCGGCCACGGTGATGCAGCACAAGTACGACAGCGCCGGCGTCCTTGCCATGGTCGACCAGCACCGCGCCACCAACATCCACCTGGTTCCGACTCAGATGAAGCGACTGATCGACCTGCCCGACGACATCAAAGCGAACTTCGACGGTTCGTCACTGCAGTTGGTCCTGCACGGCGCCGCGCCGTGCCCACCGCTGGTCAAGCAGGCGATGATCGACTGGTGGGGGCCGGTGATCACCGAGTACTACGGCTCGACCGAAGGGTCGGTGATCACGATGATCGACTCCGAGCAGTGGATGGCCAAGGGCGGCAGCGTCGGTCCACCGATGCCGGGCAAGGAGATCATCGTCGTCGGCGCCGACGGCACACGCCTCGGCCCGAACGAGTCCGGCACGCTCTACTTCCGCGACGCGATGGGGATGGACTTCGAATACCACAACGCCGAAGAGAAGACGAGCGAGGTGCATCTCGAACCAGGCGTGTTCACGAGCGGCGACGTCGGCTACGTCGACGAAGACGGCTACCTGTGGTTGAGCGACCGAAAGATCGACATGATCATCTCCGGTGGCGTCAACATCTATCCCGCCGAGATCGAGGGTGTGTTGGCAGGCCACCCGCTCGTCGGCGATGCTGCGGTCATCGGTGTTCCGAACGAGGACTTCGGCGAGGAGGTGAAGGCCGTGGTCATCGCCAACGACGGAGTGACCGCCGACGACGAGTTACGTCGAACACTGGTCGCCTACTGCCGTGAGAACCTGGCCGGGTTCAAGGTGCCCCGCACGATCGACTTCGTCGACGAACTGCCCCGCACCGGCACCGGCAAGATCCAGAAGGCCAAGATCCGTGCGCCCTACTGGGAAGGCCGGGTGCGCCAGATCTGACGCACCCGGTTCAGCGGGCGACGAGCCGAACGCCCGCATCCGGGCGGTTCGCTCATCGGCTCGGCGCGGTCGCGGCAGCCCAACGGATTGCGTTCGCGAGGATGCGTCGATAATTGGGGTCGGCATACGTCTGTGGGCCGTCGCCGAACTGGAGGTACGCGATCGGTGAGTTGCCGACCGTCTTGGTCCACGCGACCAGATCGCTGCCCGGTGGGTGGTTCCAGCCGGTGCGGTCGTCTCGGGTGCCGCGGATCGCGCGGTCGGCCGAGTAGAAGTTGGTGTCGACGAACGCATAGTTGCTCCGCATCAACGGTGTGACGTCGTCCTCGAACACCTGCGACAAGTACAGCTCGTCGGTGATCACGAAGCTCGACCCGACACCTGCGCAGATCGGATGTGACGGCTCGAGCACCTCGACGACGTGGGTGACGTCGTGGCGATATCCGGAGTCGGGGGACTCGACGCCGCGCACGTGCGCAGGCTGGTAGAGGAATCGCCCACCGACGATGTCGCCGTATTCATCCCAAGCCGGCCAGCCGGCAATGGCGTGGTGCAGGAAGACCATGCCCTTGCCTCGGTCGAGCAGGGCCCGGAACTTGTCCGGGTAGCCGGCTGGCGGCATCGAGAACTCGGCGGGCGGGTCCGATCGGGTGAACGTGATGCCGGGCATGTCGTACATCACGAACACGTCGAACTCGGCCGCCCGCTCGGGCTCGACGAGATCCAGCGCTTCAGGGTGTTCGACGTGGGTCCATTCGACGTCCTCCAACGAGTCGAACACCTCGGAGAAGGCCGGTCCGTCGAACGGGTGCCCCTTCGTGACGACGGCGACACGGATCGGCATGCGGCGAACGGTACCGAGCGATGAGCGAACGGCCGGCATTCGGGCGCCTGGCTCATCGGTACACGTGAGATCGGGCGAGCGATGAGCGAACGAGCGGTATCAGGTCGCTTCGCTCATCGCCGACTGCGTCGCGGTCACACGGGGGGTGCCAGGATCGTCGGATGACCGACGATGTGCTGCTCGTTGACGACCCGCTCCCCCGTGTTCGACGCCTCACGCTGAACCGGCCCGAGAAGCGCAACGCACTGAACGACGCGCTGCGCGGCGCGCTGTTCGACGAACTCCGTCGAGCCGATCGAGCGCGCGACGTGTCGGTGATCATCATTCGAGGAGCGGGGCCCGCGTTCTGCGCCGGCTACGACCTCGGGTCGCCGAACAGCGACGTCGAACGCCCCATCGCGAAGCAGGACGGCTGGTGGAGTCGCCACGTCGTCAACAACTGGTTCGAGATGTGGGACATGCCGACGCCGATCATCGGCCAGGTCCACGGCTACTGCCTCGCCGGCGGAAGCGAACTCGCTGCGGCCTGCGACCTCGTCTACGTCGCCGACGACGCTCAGATCGGCTACCCGCCGGTGCGGCTGATGTCGCCGCCCGACATGCAGTGGCAGACCTGGTTGATGGGCCTGCGTCGCGGCATGGAGGCACTGCTGACCGGTGACGCGATGAGCGGCACCGATGCCGTCGCGGCTGGCATGGCCAACCGTGCCCACCCGGCCGATGAGCTCGACGAAGCCGTGCTCGCCGTCGCCGAACGCGTCGCCAAGATCCCGATCGAACTGCTCGCACTCAACAAGCGCTCCGCCCATCGCGCGATGGAGGCACAGGGCATCCGCACCGGGATCCGCGCCACGGCGGAGATCCAGGCACTCGGGTTCCACCAGCCGCCATCGATCGAGTACCTCCAGTCGTTCGCCAAGGTCGGGGTGTCGAAAGCGCTGAGCGAACGAGATGCGAAGTTCAGCGACTATCGCGAACGCGCGGACGCCGGACCCGACGACTGAAATCCCCGCTGGCTATGGTTGCCGACGTACGGCGGACACGTCCGAAGGGGGATGGTTCAACCACCATGAACGAACGCGGCAGCAGCAACGAATGGGTCGGCGACTCCAAACTCGGAGACCGCTTCCCGGCGTGGACTCGGGGGAACGCCGCCGACGTGTTCCCCGACCCGTTCAGCCCACTCGGCAAGTCGCTGGTGCTCCAGAAGGGCATGTCACCGGGGTTGCGCGATGCCTACATCGACCTCGGCGCGCTGAGCTACGACGAGTTCGAGCATCCCGAGGCGCCCGACCTGTTCAAGATGTTCGGCGGTTATGTCTACAACCCGCTCACGATGACGCGCATCCTCGGGGCGCGGATGCCGGGCGCGTCACCGGAGATGATCGACAAGGCGTTCTTCGACGACCGCGACGAGGTTCCGCCGTACGAGGAGCAGCCGTGGCACGTCTCGCCGGCGCACGAGGCGA
Organism: Actinomycetes bacterium; assembly: GCA_031426215.1. Taxonomy (GTDB): domain Bacteria; phylum Actinomycetota; class Acidimicrobiia; order Acidimicrobiales; family Ilumatobacteraceae; genus Sva-07. The sequence continues at coordinate 9,503 of JANPKU010000070.1, read as the reverse complement.
AGCTGGGCGAGTCGATGGGCTGGGCGATGTCGGCCTCGGAACTACCCGAACTCGAAGCCGATCGTCGCATGGTGCGGTCGCTGCGCGAACATCGCCCCGACCTGTCCGAGCTCACCGACGGTGCACTGCTCGCACGAGCCCGCTCGATGGCCCCGTTGCTCCAGCAGACCTTCGAGAACGCCATGCGGGTCTCGTCGCTGGCGTCGCTCGGGCCGGGCGCGCTCGGCGCCGTCTGCGAGGCGGTGGGCGATCCCACCTTGTCGATCCGACTCCTCGCCGGCATCGAGGTCGACTCGGGCGCACCGTCGCATGCGATGTGGGAACTGGGGCGCGCCGCCGTTGCGTCCGACGCGGTCACATCGGCGTTCGCAGCCGGACCCGACGGGGTGCTCGACGCGCTGCGGGCGTCCGACACGCCCGACGCACGTGACTTCCTCGAGCGCTTCGACACCTTCCTCTTCGAGCACGGCGCACGCGCGCAGAACGAGTACGACCCCTACTCGGTGTCATGGGAGGTCAAGCCACGGATCGCGCTGGCGGCGATCGATCTGATGCGCCGCTCCGAGGAGTCGCAGGCACCGGCGAACCGCACCGGCGCTTCGGTCGCCGAACGCGACCGGATCGTGGCCGACATCAGGGCCAAGGTCGCCGACGACCCCGAGACCGCCGCCATGTTCGAAGCGGCACTGCAGTCGGCGCAGGTGTTCCTGAGCGGGCGCGAGCGGGCCAAGACCAATGTCGTCACCGTCATCAACGAGATGCGCGTCGCCCTCCGCGAGTTCGGCCGCCGCCTCGTCGAACGCGGCGTGATCGAGCAGATCGAGCAGGTGTTCATGGTGACCGACGACGAACTCGATCGACTCCGCCTGCACCCGGAAACGATGCAGGAACTCATCGGCCAGCGTTGGGTGCAGTTCCAGTCGTTGTTCGAGTACGAGCCGGTGTTCATCGTCAACGGGCGGGTCCCGGCGCTGTCGGAGATGACCCGCCGCGGCGGCAAGCAACATGCTGCGGCCACCGTGGGCCTCGTGCTCACCGGGGCGGCCGGATCGGGCGGAGTTGCCACCGGTCGAGCCAGGGTGATTCTCGATGCCGCCGACCCCGCTGGCCTCGAGCCGGGCGACATCCTCATCGCTCCGCAGACCGACCCCTCGTGGGTGCCGTTGTTCGTACCGGCCGCCGGTGTCGTCGTGAACGTCGGCGCCATGGGCAGCCACGCGATGATCGTGTCGCGCGAACTCGGCGTGCCATGCGTTGCGTCCGTGGCCGACGCCACCGAGATCATCCCGGACGGGGCGACGGTCACGGTCGACGGCAACGCCGGCACCGTGACCATCGACGCCCTCCCGTCCTGACCACCCGTCCTGACCGCCCCGGTTCGATCCGAGATCCGCCCGGCACCAGCCGGACGGATGATCAGTAGCTGCCCTCGGCGTTCCGGTCGATGCTCAACAGCTGGATCAGGTCTTCGTGGAGTTCCATCCAGATGTCGTGGAACGATCCGCACATCACTCCGGTGAACATCTTCGTCTCCCCGTTCACCGCCCGTGCCGTCGCCGCGGTGAGACGACGTCGGTACGCGCCGAACCGTGGCACCGCGTCGGCGAGACCGTCGAGCACGTCGGCGCACTCCGCGTTGAAGGAATCGAGTTCCGCGAGCCGAGCGGCGTCGTAGTCGGCGTCAGTGTGGTCATTTGGTTCACCGTCACGGGTCTGCCAGACGGTGCACAACTCCTTCAACCGAGTGTTGAGTCCGAGGAATGCGCCGTACTCCGACCGCAGGCCGCTGCTGCACTCCGCCGCGGTTGCGATGAGCTCGGACGCATGGCGCTCCTTGCCCTCCGGCGTGAGCTGCCAGAGTTCACGCGCCTCGAAGAACTTTGCATGTCCGCTTTCGGCGAGCTCGCTGAGAATTGCGGACGTGCGTCGGGGTGCGATCGTCGACAACTCCGCGATGGTCGACGCTGCGCTGAACCCCTTGATCCGCAGCGCATGCAGGACGAGGAACCGGGCCTCGTCGTCGTCGACGTCGGACGCGGCGTCACGCTCGATGTCGGTGTCGACGGCATTCGGCTGCCGCGCCGTGATGCTCGGCACAGCGTGGCCGTCGGCGACGTCGGCGGTGAGGCGATCGATCTCCTCGCTCGGCACCCGGCCGGCGTCGAGGAGGGCCTGCGCGACAGCCAGTCGGGCGATCGGTACCCGATAGGGCGAGCAACTGACGTAGTCGATACCCGCATCCACGAGGAACCGCACCGACGACGGGTCGCCGGCCTGCTCGCCGCAGATGCCGATCTTGATGTCAGGCTTCACCGCTCGGGCGTCGGCGCAGGTCATCTCGATCAGCCGCCCGACACCTTCCTTGTCGAGTTGATCGAACGGGTTGAAGGGCAGGACGCCTGCGGCGAGATAGGCGGGCAGCAGTCGCACCTCGACGTCGTCGCGACTGAAGGCGAACGTGAGTTGGGTGAGGTCGTTGGTGCCGAAGGAGAAGAAGTCGGCGTGTGCGCTGAGTTCGGCGGCGACGAGGGCTGCACGAGGGGTCTCGACCATCGCACCGATACTCACCGCGTCGAAGTCGGCCACGCCCGCCTCGGCCAGCGCTTCGAGCACCCAACCGCGTGCCATCGCCAGTTCATCGGCTCCGATGATCAGCGGGATCATGATCTCGACCTTCGGATGGTGGCCTGCGGCCAGTGCCTCGCCCACCGCTCGCGCCAGCGCACGGACCTGCATCTGATAGACGCCGGGCTTGATCACGCCGAGGCGCACGCCGCGGGTGCCGATCATGGGGTTCGCCTCGCGCAGGCGTCGCACGGCCGCGAGTTCCGCCCGCGACTCGTCGTCGAGCCTGCCGAGTGCCTCGGCGACCACCAGTCGTTCGTAGTCGGGGAGGAACTCGTGCAGCGGCGGGTCGAGGAGGCGCACCGTCACCGGGAGCCCGTCCATCGCGTCGAGGATCGAGGCGAAGTCCGCCTGCTGCACCACGTCGAGTTCGTGCAGGATCTCCAGTTCGTGGGCCGGATCATCGCTCAGGATCAGGCGACGAACCAGCCGGAGCCGGTGCTCGGCGAGGAACATGTGCTCGGTGCGACACAGCCCGATGCCCTCGGCGCCGAGGTGGCGGGCATGCGCGGCGTCGTCGGCGGTGTCGGCGTTGGCGCGAACACCCACGCGACTCGAACGGATCAGATCGGCCCACTGCAGCAGCGTCTCGAGTTCCGGTGGCGCCGCCCGTGTCGCCGCCACCACGGCACCGGCCATCACATTGCCGCTGCGGCCGTCGATCGAGAGTTCGGTCCCCTCGGCGTGGAACTGGTCGCCGATGAAGATGCCGCCGTCGACGACCACCACGTCGCCGGCACCGACGACCGCCGGGATCCCCCAACCCCGCGCGACGACTGCGGCGTGGCTCACCAGGCCGCCGCGAGCGGTGAGGATGCCGCGGGCGGACTGCATGCCGAGGACGTCATCGGGGGTCGTCTCGGTGCGCACCAGGATCACGTCGATCCCCTGATCGGCGGCCTCGACGGCAGCCTCGGCGTTGGTGACGATGCGACCCGACGCAGCACCCGGTGAGGCCGGAAGCCCCGTGGTGAGGATGGTGTAGTCGCCATCCGGGTCGAACTGCGCATGCATGAACGTCGCAAGCGCGGCCGGTGGGACCCGCAGGATCGCATCAGCGACGGTGGTGTCCGTCAACGGATCACATGCCTCGGTCACCGCGGTCACGATCAGCTCCGTCAGCGCGTCAGCGTCATCGACACTTCGAAATCCGTCGTCCATCGGTGCGTTCCCCTCGTTCACCACTGCTCCCCTGCAACGACGCTCATCGTCGAATCGATCCGATTGCGGCGACGGCGGTACCGGTGACGACCTGTTCGCCGTCGCGTTCGAGCCACACCTCACACGTCGCCCGGCGTTCAGCCCCGTCGTCTGCGACGGCGGTGACTCGACCGCGGGCGGTGACGCTCTCGCCGTCGAGTACTGGCCGACCGAACGACACCGTGAGCCGCCGCACGCACGACGGCCCCGCCCACGCGATCAGCATGTTGACGATGTAGCCGAGGTTGAGCGGACCCTGATTGATCACTCGCCCCGGCAAGCCCAGCGCCGCGTTCGCGTCGCGGTCCCAGTGGACCGGATACGGATCGCGCAGGATTGCCGCCATCGTGCGCATCCGCGCAGGATCGACGACGGGCATCTCCCACGGCGGAATCTCGTCGCCCGGACGGACGTGGGCGAGGTCGATCATCGGCGCAGCGCCCAGCGGTTCGTGACCCGCGCCACGACGTGGTCGTTCTCGTCGAACAGCGTGATCTCGAAGGTGAACTTGTCGTGGGTCCGTCCAGAGTCGTCGGTGACTCGTCGGGCGGTGACGATGCCGCCCTCCATCCGGTAATCGACGTCCTCGACGAGCGGACGGACGTACTCCCAATCGTAGCCCTCGAGGCCGACCGAGCCCGGCCCGTCCACGCCACCGAGCGCGAAGAGCTCGGTGATCGAGGTGCCGACGCCGAGGATCGGGAAATGGAACAGCACGATCGGATGTGCGATGCCGTCGGGCAACGGCGCACCGCCGGTGCAATCGGTGAGCAGCCAGTTCTCCCAGTGTTCGATCCGAGCGTGGCCGCCAGTGAATCGGTGACCTACCAGTGACTCCAGCTGCTCCTCGGTCAGGCCCGGGCGGGCCACGTCAACTGCCATCGGCCGCGCTCACTCAGCGTCCCGAACTCGGTGCCGGACCACCGGTGCCGGCGAACTCGGCGGGCGCCTCGTGTCCGAGGAAGATCTTTCCGAGTTCGGCATACAACGGGTGGGCCACCCAGCGATGCGTGGCGCAGCCGTGGGCATCACGAAGCTTGCGCTCGAGCGGACTGTCCATCCGCATCGCCGACGTGCCAGCGGCGTTGTGGATCGAGTCGACGACCTGCATCGACGCGTTCGCGGCGTGAGTGCAGGCCAGTCGCGCGATCTGGGTGCGTTCCGCCGAGGGCGCATCGCGGCCTGCCCACAGCTCCTCTTCGACCGAGCCCATTGCCTCGAACAGGAACGCACGAGCTGCCCGGAGCGTCGCTTCGCCCTCACCCATGCGGTACTGCGCGACGGGTCGATCGCGCAGCGGCGTGCTCGACAACATCGGTGTCTTCGTGCTGGCGAGCACGGCGAACTCGTCGAGCGCGCCCCGCGCCACGCCGATGGACACGGCCGCCTTGTTGTACGCAAGCCGCAGCGGAACCGGGATTCGATACACGGGGTTCTCGTAGAGCGGAGGCATCGTCACGAGGTCGACCTCGACGAAGCGCTCGGGCACGATGCCGCCCTCGGTGACAACGTCGTGGCTCCCCGATCCCCGCAGGCCGGCGACGTCCCAGGTGTCGCGGATCTCCCACTGGTCCCGATGCAGCATCCAGAGCTTCACGGTGGGAGCGCCATTGATCAACCGGATCTCGTCGCCATCGAACACCGGCGCGACCACGAAGCACCACGTGGCGTTGTGGCACCCGCTGATGAAGGTGGTGTGGGCCCAGATGCGGTAGCTGCCATCGGGTTGCGCGACAGCGCGCGATGGCGTCGTTCCGGGGCCACCACCGCCGCACATGATCACCTGCGGGTTCGCGAGGTACACCTCCTCGGCGAGTTCGGTGGGCATGCCGCCGGCCGCCATTGCGTTGATCTCCGAGCCGAGCATCACATTCCAGCCGACCGATGCATCGATCGCCGAGATCGCCTCGAGGACCTCGATCGTCCGGCCGACGGAGGCGTCTTCACCACCGAGTTCACGCGGGAGGGTGAATCGGAAGAAGCCTGCCTCGACCAACTCGTCGATGACGAACGACGGGCAACGGCGAAGCTGTTGGGCCTCGTCGCCCCCGCGCCGGATCACCGCCTCGAGGTCGCCGACGCGGTCGAGCAGATCGCGATCGGCGGTGGCAGATGCAGCCCCTTGCCTGGTGATGACTGCCATGTCCACGACCCCCATTCCTGTTGCGTTCGTTGGCGTCGGCAATATTGACCGTGAAGTTAATTCATCCGGGCCGTCTCGGAGGAGTCGGCAAACATGGTCAGGCAGGCAACTGGATCGCCTTGGTCTCGAGGAACTCGTCGAGGCCGGCGCGCCCCAGCTCGCGACCGTTGCCTGACGTCTTGTAGCCGCCGAACGGCGCGACCGGATTGAAGCGACCACCGTTGACCATCACCTGTCCGGTCCGCAGGCGACGTGCCACCTCGATGCCGTGGTCGTCGGTGTCGGCCCACACCGCTCCGGACAGACCGTACGGAGAGTCGTTGGCGACCGCGATCGCCTCGTCCTCGTCGTCGACCGCAATGATGCACAGCACCGGGCCGAAGATCTCCTCCTGGGCGATCCGCATCGAGTTGTCGACGTCGGCGAAGATCGTGGGCTGCACGTAGTAGCCGACGTCGTACCCTTCAGGATCGTCAGGCCCACCCGCCACGAGCCGGGCACCCTCGTCGAGGCCGATGCGGATGTAGTCCTGGACCGATCGCTTCTGCGAGGCCGACACGAGCGGTCCGAGGAAGTGCTCGTCGCTCGTCGGGTCGCCCATCGAGAGCGAGGCGAGCGCCGACACGGCGAGATCGACCACCTCGTCGAGACGAGCGCGAGGGACGATCATGCGGGTCAGCGCCGTGCAGGTCTGTCCGCAGTTGAGCATCATGCCAGTGATGCCGGCCGGCACCGCCTTCGCCAGATCGGCGCCGTCGAGGATCACGTTGGCGGACTTGCCGCCGAGCTCCTGGCAGATCCGCTTGACGGAGGGCGCTCCGAGCTCGGCGATCCGGGCACCCGCCTCGGTCGACCCGGTGATCGAGATCATGTCGACGTCGGGGTGGACGCAGAGGGCTTCCCCGACGGTCCTGCCCGCCCCGGTCACGAGGTTGAAGACGCCGGGCGGCACGCCCACCTCGTGCATGATCTCCGCCAGCACGAACGCGTTCAGCGGTGTCTCCGAACTCGGCTTCAGGACCATTGTGCAGCCGGCGACGAGCGCCGGAGCGACCTTGCCGACGATCTGGTGGAGCGGGTAGTTCCACGGGGTGATGAACGCACAGACGCCGATCGGTTCCTCGACGACGATCGAATGCCCGACCCGTTGCGGCTCGGCCGCCGCGTACTCGCGGCCGATCGCGACGTAGCTCTGCATCACCGTGATCGGCAGCCCGGCCTGCACGCGCCGCGCATTGGTGATCGGCATGCCCTGCTCCGACGACACGACCGCAGCGATCTCCTCGGCGCGTTCGGTCATCCGCGCCGCGATGCGTTCGACGAGGTCGACACGATCCTTGATCGGCAGCTGCGACCACGGGTCGAACGCCGCGCGCGCCGCCGTGACGGCAGCATCGGCGTCGTTGCTCGACGATGCGGGCACCGTCGCGATCACCTGCTCCGTCGCCGGATTGACGACCTCGATCACGTCGGGTGACGTCGCAGGCACCCACTGGCCGTCGATGTAGAGATCGCGGTATGCCTGCATCGGGTGTGCTCCTCGTCGTCGAGACGTTGCCCGGTCGCGCCTCATGTCGACCAGCTGTGGTCCACCCTATGGTTCAGCTGGGTCGCAGGGTCGTGCCGTGGCGCCCCGATGCCGGCGGCTGAGATCGTCTGGGCAGTCGGGGCCGTCGAGGCCGAACTCGGTGAGGCCGCTGTGCCAGGCTCGCCGGCATGAGTGCACCACGTCCCTTCCTGATCGTGCGGTTGGACGCCTTCGAGTCGTTCGCCCCCGTCGTCGTCGCACTCGCAGGAACCTGAGGCACTCCGTGTCGTTCGACTTCACGGGAAAGACCGCAGTGGTCACCGGTGCCAGCCGCGGCATCGGCGAGGCGATCGTCCGCCAACTCGATGCGGGCGGGGCGCGGGTGGCTCTCGTGGCGCGCAGCGGCGACCGCCTCGCAGGGATCGCCGCCGAACTGGTCAACGCTCCCCTCGTGATCGCCGTCGATCTGTCGCAGCCCGACGCCGTCGAACGGATCTCGTCGGAGGTGCTGGGCGCCTTCGGCGGGCTCGATGTGTTGGTCAACAATGCGGCGGTCGAACGCAACGAGCCGGCGTCGAAGGTCACCGGGGTGGCGATCGACGAGACGCTGTTCGTCAACCTTCGTCAGGCATTCATGCTGTGTTCGGCATTCGCCAAGCCGCTGTTCGCGTCGCAGGGGGCGATCGTCAACATCACCTCGACCGCGGCGACCGGCGCCGGTGGGACCCAGGGTGCATACGCCGCCTCGAAGGGTGGACTCAACACGTTGACGAAGAACCTGGCGAACGAGTGGGGTTCGAAGGGCGTCCGCGTGAATGCGGTCGCCCCCGGCCTGGTCGACACCGAGATGTGGGCACCGACCTTCGAGCGTCTCGGCGAGGATGCAGTCCGCAAGAACTTCGTGAAGAGCGTTCCGCTCGGGAGGTGGGGCACGGCGGTCGAGATCGCCGACGTCGCGTGCTTCCTCGCGTCTGACCGGGCGGCCTATGTGACCGGGCAGGTGATCCGGGTCGACGGCGGGATGACCAACCTCTAGTCCGACGCGGGTGGCAAGGGTCGAGATCCTCGGGGAACGAACCCCCGCCCAGTCCGAGCCGAACCGAGCCGAGCAGCGTCGCCTGCGTGCGGATTCACGCAAACGTGGGTTCTTGGTCCACGGACCTGGCTTGGCCCAGGACCCGGCGCATGCTGTCGGCGATCCGTGCGACGTGGTCGGCGGCAGGACGACCCCAGACGTCGTCGTTGCAGACCTCGAGCGACCACGGCACATCGGCGCCGGAATCGATGATGGCCCGCACGAACTCGACTGCTCCGAACTCGCCCTCGCCCGGCGGAACACGGTGCCGGAGACAGTCGTCCTTGTAGCCGGCCGCTGCCTCTGCGATCGTGGGCTCGCGCCGGCCGTCGCTCATCTGCACCCCGGCGACCAGCTCACCCGGGATGCTCCTGATCAGTTCGAGATCGTTCGCGCCTCGGGCGTGGTGCCAGATGTCGACGCAGACGCCGCCGTTCGCACGGTCGGCCTCCTCGACGACGGCCAGCGCATCCGCTGCGTCGACGATGTTGGTGAACGGGAGGAACTCGAGGCCGACCACGGCGCCATGGTCGGCGGCCCGATCACACAACGCACCGAAGCGCAGCGCGGCGTCGGCGATCGATCCGTCGTACGACCCGATCGCTTGGACGTAGCGGCTCTCGAACGAATCGACCAGCTCCCACACGACGGCCTCGAACTCGTGGTAGCTGTCCGTCGGAGTTGCGGCGCCCCAGCCCGCGAGTACTTCGATCTCGGCCAGGCAGACATCGGCAGCGTCGAGCAGATCGCGGAGCTCGGCGATCGTGAGGCCGTCGTCGCGGAGCTGGCGATACTGGCCGGCGAACAGCCCGATGCCTGCGAATCCTGCGGCGCTGGCGGCAGCGATCCGGTCGGCGATGGGGTGGTTGCGGTCGAGGCTGAAGTGGCTCAGGACCAGATCGTCGCCGCGTAGCGCCCGTGGTGCGATCACG
>JANPKU010000069.1:0-6701 GCA_031426215.1 Actinomycetes bacterium | reverse complement strand
GTGATGCCAGCTGTGAGGGTGGCAGTGAGGGTCGTCCGTCACGGTGACGCCCATGACACCGACAACGTGGATCCAACCCCGCCGAACGACGCACTCCGACCTCGAGTCCGAGCGTGGGCGTTCGTGCCTGCTCACCCATCTCGACGCGGAATGGGCGCACCTGCGCACCTCGCGTCGAGCACTTCGAACTGCTCGGAGTTGGGCCGACCGGTACCCGAACCATCCCTTGGCAACCGTCGTCACCGACCTTGCCGACCTCGATCAACTCCGCCGTGCAACACAACGCTGCGACGGCCCGGATCGCGCGGACGACGCCATCCTGCTCGCACTGATCGAGCTGTCACCCTCCGAGGAGCTTGCCGGTCGGATCGTGCTGCAGCATCTGCTTCCGGCGCTCATCGTGTACGCAGCCCGGTACCGGTCGTTTACCGACCGGAGCGATCCGATCGCGCAGGTCGTCCCGGCTGCGTGGCTTGCGATCCGGTCGTACGACGTGCAGCGACGTCGGCACCATGTCGCATCGTCGTTGGTGTCCGACGCGGTGTTCCAAGCGTTCCGTCGACCGTTGCGCAAGCGGGCCGCCACCGAGGAGTTGTGCGCTCCCGACACATTCGCCGCCAAGGCGTGTCACGACGGGCCGACCACGGCGCTCGACGAGTTCGTCACCATGTTGCGCGACGCGAGTCGTGCGGGCGTGCCGTCGGGCGACCTCGATCTCCTCCGTCAACTGGTGCGCGTCGGCTCTCCCGGCGTCGTCGCCCGCCAACGCAATGTGACGCCGCGCACGATTCGCAACCATCGCGACCGAGCCGTCGATCGTGTGCGCACAGCGATGTGCGTGGCTGCGTGACGGGTCAGGCGCGCTGGGTGAAGTGGGGGTGCCGCTTCTCGAGGAACGCCGTGAAGCCTTCCTGGGCGTCGTCGAGCATCGCTGCCGACGCCATCTCTTCGATCGCCAGTGCGTACGCGTCGCCCTGGTCGAGGCCGACCTGTGCGTAGAACGACCGCTTGCCGAGCGCCTTCGACAGCGCACTGCCACGAGTGGCACGACCGACGAGGTCGGCGACCGCGGCATCGAGTTCGGCATCGGGGACGACACGATTGATCAGACCCCAGTCGACGGCAGTGGCTGCGTCGATCGGGTCGCCGGTGAGGGCCATCTCGAGTGCCCGCTTCCGACCGATGTTGCGAGCGACCGCGACGAGCGGCGTGTGACAGAACAGTCCGCCCTTGCCACCGGGAATCGCGAACGCGGCGGATTCGGCGGCGACGGCGAGGTCGCAGGTGGCGACGAGCTGACACCCCGCTGCGGTTGCCAAGGCGTGCACCCGGGCGACCACCGGCTGCGGGAGCGATTGCACGGTGTCCATCATCTCGGTGCACACGGCGAAGAGGTGTCGGGCCGCGTCGACGTCGGCGCCGGCCATGTCGCCGAAGTTGTGTCCGGCCGAGAAGACCGGGCCGTTGGCTGCGAGGATCACGCCGAGCGCATCGGACGAGCCCACCTCGCGGAGCGCCCCGGTGAGTTCGATCATCACGTCGAGGGCGAGGGCGTTGCGCTTCTCCGGACGGTTCAACGTGATCGTGGTGATGTCGCCGTTGCGGTCGATCAAGAGGTGCTCGTACGTCATCTCGCAAGTCTCGCGCTGTGTGAGTTGGCGCGTGCTCGAATCCACCCGCTGATCGCGCATACTGGCAACGCCGATCCGCACCACCGTTCGAACTCGGCACATCGCACCGGTACGGTGCAAACATGGCAAGCGACATCATTCCGGCCCAGCGTGAACGTGCGGAGCTCTGCGGGCTGTTCATCGAGCTCGGTCCGGACCAGCCGACGCTGTGCGGCGAGTGGACCACCCGTGATCTCGCAGCCCATCTCGTGGTGCGCGAGCGTCGGCCCGATGCGGCGATCGGCATCGTGGTGCCGAAGATGGCGGGCTACACCGACAAGGTCCAAGCCGGCGTGGCCGCGCAGGACTGGACCCACCTCGTCGGCACGGTCCGTTCCGGGCCGCCGTCGTGGTCGCCGACCAGGATCACCAAGGTCGACGAACTGACCAACACCGTCGAGTTCTTCGTGCATCTCGAGGATGTCCGCCGCGCCCAGCCGACGTGGGAACCACGCAGCCTCGACGCCGACCTGATCGAGGCGCTGTACGGGGTGCTGAAGAAGATGGCCAAGCGGCTGGTGAAGAGTTCGCCGGTCGGGCTCGTGCTCGAACCGGACGACGATCACGCGCCGATCGTTGCGAAGCAGGCCGAACCATCGGTGACCGTTCGGGGTCCGGTCGGTGAACTGGTCATGTTCGTCTACGGCCGCCAAGCCCACAGCCGGGTCGAGTTGTCCGGTGACGATGCCTCCGTGACCGCGGCAAACACCGCCAAGTTCGGGATCTGAGCGGCGCTGCCATGGCCTCGCGCGATGTGAACGGTGCAGTGGTGGCAGTCGTCGGCGCAACCGGTGGGCTCGGACGAGAGATCGCCGCCGCGCTGGCGGGGAGGGGCGCCACCGTGGTGCGATGCACTCGCTCGGGGGGGCCCGACAGCGACCTCGTCCTCGACCTGCGCGACTCGCAGGCCGGCGATCTGCTGCTCGAATACGTGACTGCCGCGCACGGTCGTCTCGACGGCGTGGTGATCGCCGCGGGCATCGTGGCGTTCGGCGACCTGGTCGACACCGACGACGTGACGATCGAGGAGCTGTTCCTCACCAACGTGATGGGACCGATGTGGCTCGCCAAGCGAGTGGTCCCGGCGTTGCGGGACAGTCAGGGGTTCTTCGTCAACGTGTCCGGTGTCGTCGCCGAGACCCCGATGCCCGGCATGGCGGCCTACTCGGCGTCGAAGGCCGCGGCCGCTGCGGCAACCGAGGCGATCCGTCGCGAGTTCCGCCGGATGAAGGTGACCGTCATCGACGCCCGGCCACCGCACACCGAGACCGGGTTGGCGACTCGCCCGATCGGCGGGGAAGCTCCGAAGATGCCGGTCGGTCTCGAACCGGCCAGTGTCGCCGAACGGATCATTGTGGCGATCGAGAACGGGGACGCCGTCGTGGCGTCGACCGACTTCACGGCGTAGCGCCGGAGATCTCAAGCGTCGGCGACGGCGAGGTGCGCGCGTACGTGGCGGGTGAGCACGATCCCGAGCGCCGTGTCGGTCAGTTCACCGTGCGTCGCCAGGTAATCGAGCGCCTCGAACTGAAACATGGTGTCGAGCGCGGCGAGGACCACGTGGCGATCGGCGACCGGCATCGCCGACAGTTCGGGCTCGAAGTGTTGCTCCAACTGCTCGCGCAGGTAGTCGCGTACGCGCTCGTACCCCTCGGTGACCGCTGGTTCGTTGACGCGACGATGCACCGCACTTCGCGTCAACGGTGCGAGTTTGCGGTACGCCGCGAGGCGCACGGTGATGAGGCGCTGGATACGTTCGTCGAGCGGGCCCTGGCCCAGGTTCTCGACGTCGAAGATCGGCCACAGGGAGCCCATCACCCGGTTGATCGCGGACAGCATCAGGTCGGTTCGGTCATCAAAGTAGCGGTACACCGATCGGTACGAGACACCAGCGCGCTCGGCGATGCTCTCGACGGTGGGTTCGTCGTTGCGCTCGTCGGCGAGCGCGATCAGTGCGTCGAGTACCGCATCCCGGTTGCGGTTGCGGCGTGCCGTCCGCCCGTCGATGGCGTCGATCGCATTCACTTTACAAATCGTACAACGAGCGGTCGCTTGTGGCGATCGCCAATGTGGTGGGGTGGCAGCCTGTGAGCAGGAGTGGTGCTAGCCCCCTTGGCCGGGCGCCGCAACTCTGCCCACACTGCGGTATGAGACCAATCACCAGCAATGCTCGACGACTCGCCGTCGTGACACCCGTCGTTGCGTGCCTGTTGTTGGCCGCGTGCGGGAGCGACAGCGACGATGCGGCCACCAGCGAATCCGACGCAGCCACACCGACTGCGACCGAGGCGTCCGTCGACACCGCGGCGCCGGTCGACACCGCTGCAGATGCCGAGAGGGTCGAGATCGTTGCCGCCGACTACGAGTTCGACAACGTGCCGGACTCGATCGCTGCAGGCACCAAGTTGTCGCTCACCAACTCGTCGACCGTCGAGCTGCACGAAATGGTCGTGTTCCGACTTCCCGACACCGAGACCCGCTCGATCGAGGAGCTCGTCGCCCTGCCCGAATCAGAACAAGAAGCGATCTTTGGCGGGGGGCCGCCGGCCATCGTGCAGTTGGCCATGCCCGAATCTGACGAACCGATCCCTGCCGTGGGCGACGGGACCCTCACCGAACCGGGCCGGTACGCAATGGTCTGCTTCATCCCGCAGGGCGTCGACCCGCAGGAATTCATGGCCGCAGCCGAGGCCAGTGGCGACGGGCCTCCCGACGTGGCCGGCGGCCCGCCGCACGTCACCCTCGGCATGTACGCAGAACTCACGGTCGAGGGCTGAGTCACGAAGAGCGGGCGGATCGAGCGCCTGATGCGACACGAACGCAGCAGGCGCTCGATGGACCCTGGTCGCGTTGCGTGGGGTCACGTACGAAACCACGGGTTCAGGGGTTCGGTGTGCCTCCCCAGGGGCTCGAACCCTGAACCAATGGATTAAAAGTCCACTGCTCTACCATTGAGCTAGAGAGGCAGGCCCGGCGCGATTCGCGGGAGAAAACCCCGGAGAACCGTCTGCGCCGGATTGCGGTTGATCATCGTAGGGCCCGGCGCCCGGCGCGCCGACTTCCGATCGACCTGTCCGGCGCCGCTCCAGACGATTCCCCGACTCCGGGGCGCGCTCGATCCCCTTGCGGAACAGGCTGCCCGTCAACTCGGCGGCACGTCCGAACCCTCCGAACGGGTCGACGCTCGTCTCGCTGTGCACGACCGTCGACGATGGCGTCCGGTGCACGGTTGCTGTCAGGCGACGAGGTCGAGGACCAGGCGGAGCCCGGCGTCGATCTGGGCGAGGGTGTCGTGATCGACAACTCCCACGCGTTCACCGAGCTGCCGCTTGTCGAGGGTGACGATCTGGGAGACGTTGACGACCGAGTCCCTCGGAAGCCCCGATCTGCTCGCGGGCACCGCGACGTTGCCAGGCGCGGCGGCGAGGTCGAGGTTGCTGCTGATCGCGACGGCGACGATGGTGCCGATCCGGCTGAGGTTGAACGAGTCGGCCGACACGATGAGCACCGGACGGCGTTTGCCTGGTCCCGATCCGGTGGGCGCCGGAAGCTCGGCCCACCAGATCTCGCCACGGGAGATCACCAGTCCTCGTCGATGGCGAGGGCTTGGAGTGCGGCCAGGCCCGCGTCGAGTTCGGACGGTCGCTCGGCGTACACGTCGTCGAGCCGTTCGGTGACGCTGCTCGCCTCGTCGTCGTCGATCAGCTGCGCCAGCGCCTCGGCGTACAACTCTGAACGCGAAATCCGCCGTCGCCGGGCGAGCCGGTCGGCCGCCTCGAAGATGGGGTCGGGAATCGAAACGGCAGTCTTCACGACTGCAGAGTATAACCGGGTCATACCCGAGCGCTGCTCGATCGACGGCATGTGGAGCGGCATACTCCGTGTATGGCATGGACGACGATCAAGTTGAGCGTCGAGACCCGCGAGCGTCTCCGGGCACTGGGCGGAACCACGTACGAAGACACGGTGATCGAGGCACTCGACGCGCTGGAGGCGAACCGATTCTGGACCGAAGCCGAGGCGGCGGCCGCGTGGCAGGCGAGCCTGCCGGAGCCCGAGCGCCGACGTCGGCACGAGGCGATCGCTGAGATCGACCGAGCATTCGACGGCATCGAGTGATCGAGGCCGGCGACATTCACCTGGCCGACGTCAACCAGGAGCAGCGCCGCGTGCTCGTCGTGTCGAGCGGCAAGTTCTCACGCTTGTCCGGACGCGTCATCGTTGCGCCGGCGGTCCCCGGCGAGCCCGACGAGGTGCCGTTCCCGTGGCGGATCGACGCCGAAGGACACGTGTTCGCGATCGACCTGCTCCGCTCGATCCCCGCCGATCGACTGCTGGAGCGTGTCGGCAGAGTCAGCCCGAGCGTGGCTGCAGCCGTGCAGCGCGTCACTCGCCACATCCTGTGACGACCCACTGTCGGGACTGCGACGCGCCGATCAGCGGGGGGCATCGTCGCGATCTCGGCGGGTGATGTCGGCCGCCTCGCCCGGCGTGAACGATCCTCGCTCCGCTGTCTCGCGCTGGAGGCTGTCGAAGTACGTCGCCAATGGGCGATCGTCTCGCTCGCCGCTGCTGGCCGCCTGCGCTTGGGACATGTTCGATGTCTAGCCGAAGTCGTCAGCCCGCCTCGCGCAATCTTGTGCTTGTGCGACGCCGTTCTCGTGAACTCGTCGGCGAGCGACTACCGGTGGTTGGTGCGCGCGTCGGAACCGGTCATCGGGTCTTGAAGGAGAAGACCGCGCTCGTCGCAGAGTTGTTGGACCCGTCTCTACTCGTCACCCGGTACTGGTAACTGGTGCGCGACGTGAGACCCGGGATCGTGATCGAGTGACTTGTCCGCGGCGACGCCGGATCGGACATCGACGTCCATGAGTTCGTCTTCGTCCGGCGGTACTCGACCGTGCCCGTCGACGCTTCGTCCGTCGCCCAGGTCACCGTCGCGCTGTTCGCCGTGGTCGACGCCGCTACCGCAGTGATCACGGGCGGTGTCGTGTCCGGCGGCGGTGGTGGTGGCGGCGGCGGTGGTGGTGG
>JANPKU010000068.1:0-3862 GCA_031426215.1 Actinomycetes bacterium | reverse complement strand
TTCAGCGCCGGGCGATAGCGGTCGCGACGTGCAGGGCTGAGCTGATCGAGTGCCCCGTTGATCATCTGCGGGCCGAACAGCAGCAGGAAGATGGTGAGGATCATCGACACGAAGTACGGCGGCGCCGACAGGGCAGCGGACCTGATCGCATCTCCGCCTGACCCAGTTCGTTCGTCGAGTCGATCGGCGAGTTCGCTGGCCTGATCGGCCAGCCCGATCTCGCGGGCGATCTCGCCGATGCGGTCGCTGCGATCCTCGATCTCCTCGGCGATCGTCGGCGCTGACTCCTGGATCTGGGCAACCTGGTCGAGAACGTTCGAGGTGTACAACCACGTGAGTCCAACCGCGAGTGCGATGACCATCACGAACGTCAGGATGATCGCCAGGGCGCGCGGCATGATCCGATCCATGCCCTGGACCACAGGGGTCAGCAGCAGGGCGATCACGGAGGCGGCGACTGCCCAGCCGATCACCTGGTGCGCTGAGGTGAAGATGTTGCGGATCACGACCACCGCGCAGATCAACGCCGTAACCAGCAGCGCAACGCGCCACGGTGGCGGCATGACCAGGACGTTGCCAGCACCCGACTGCGCCGCATCCGGAGTCGCAGCGGAGGGTGCTTCGGCGGGCGCCATCGTGCGTAATGTACCCGCGGTGCGCGACCCCTCTGGAGACGTGGCAACCGGCGAGCTGGCCCCGTCCGGCCGCCCGTTCGGCGAGTCGCGTGTCGAGGTGCTGCTCTTCTCGATGATCGGTGTCGGCATCCTCGGCGCCATGGTCGTGCTCGCCGTGTTCCGGGCAGCATCGAGCGAGCTGACCGCACTGGGCATCGGGCTTCTCCTCGCGCTGGCGCTCGACCCGGTCCTGCGGGCGACCCAGCGACGCTTCGACTGCAGCCGCGCGGTCGGCACGCTGATCGTCGGTTCGTTGTTTGCCGTCGTCCTCGGCGGTGTCGTGTTCATCCTCGGGCCGCAGGCAGCTGATCAGGCGAGCCAGTTCGCAGACGAACTTCCGACGACGGTCGAGGAGTTCTACAGCTGGCCGATCGTCGGACCGCGCCTCGACTCGGCCGACGCGGTCGGCAGGGTGCAGACGTTCGTCGACGACCTTCCGAGCCGCATCGATGCCGACTCGATCTCCGACGCCGCCGACCGCGTCCTCGGCGGTCTGTCCGTCACGTTGCTCGTGCTGATCACGGCCATCGCCGTGCTGCTCGACGGGGAAGCGCTGGTCGCACGAGTTCGTCGTGCCATCCCCGAACAGCGACAGGAGCGCGCCGACGAGATCGGCCGGATCGTGTATCGATCGGTCGCGCGCTATTTCGCCGGGTCGGTCAGCGTCGCGGTGCTCAACGGGACGGTGATCCTGACCGCCGGGTTGATCCTCGGTATCCCGCTCGCCCCGCTCGCCGGTGTGTGGGCGGCGGTCACCAATCTGATTCCGCAGATCGGCGGCTTCCTCGGTGGATCGTTCTTCGTCCTCCTGGCGTTCACGCAAGGGGCACTGCCCGGCCTCATCGCCGTGGGGGTGTTCTTCGCCTATCAGCAGTTCGAGAACAACGTCATCCAGCCGACGATCATCGGTCGTGCGGTCAACCTCACGCCGCCGACCACGATGCTCGCCGCACTGATTGGCGGCGCTGCGGCCGGTGTTCCCGGCGCGCTGGTCGCCACCCCGATGATCGGAGCGGTCAAGTCGGTGTGGCTCGACACCCACGGCAAGAGTGTCGACGACGGCGACACGTCATCCGACGAGAAACCGAGTGCCCTGCGCCGCCTGATCGGTCGCGTGACCGGATCGAAGGATCAGGGCAGCTCATCCGGCGTGACGTAGAGCCGCGGAATCCGATCGCTGCGCGAGTTCGTCCAGCAGTTTGGTCGATGTTCATCCGAGACCATTCGGTGATCCGTAGAGGAGGTGTCAGTCAGCCAACGAAAGGACACGTCACATGAAGAAGATCATCATCACCGGGGCAGTTTCCGCCATTGCCGCCGTCAGCTTCGCTGGCACCGCCAGCGCTACGCCGGCAGCGGATGGACCCGCTTGCTTCGGTGGAATCCACAGGAGTATCAACAAAGACGGCGCGCTTGGCCTCAAGAACGTCGGCGAGCTGGTGAAGGTCGCCGGGGGCCAGGCGAAGAACGCCGCAGCGACGGGCCTGTGCGGCGGCTGATCCGTCGCTCCACCTGAACGCCAGTGGCGGCTCGGACCTCGTCGGTCCGGGCCGCCACTGCACTTTTCACGCCGGTCGGAGCAGGCGGGTCGGACCCGTGTTGTCCCTCCGATTTAGAAGGGGCGGTCGTCAGGGGGAAGCGTGCTGGGGCCGACGTGGGCGTCGAGCCAGGCGCAGAGGTCGGCGGCGCCGGTCCACGACTCACGGATCCGCTTGGCGGCACCGGCGGTGTGGATCCACTTCGGGACGCCGAACTGGCGGGTGGCGATCAGTCCCTTGCGCCGAAGTAGCTCGATACGGGGATGGTCCTTCGGGAAGCCCCGGGGTGCGGTCTTGAGTTCGCCGATGGCACCGATCGAGTACTTGCGTCGTTCAGCGTCGGACACGAGCGCCGCGAGTTCGGAGCCGGTGGCGTCTCCGTCGGTCGCCGCACGGAATCGGTCGAGTTGGTCCTTGGCCATTGCGTAGTAACCGGCGCCGACCATCAGTCCTGTGGCGGAGAACTGGACGTAGTGGCCGGCCCCGCCCTCCGATTCGCCGTAGGCGCCTTGGTGGGTCTTGTAGGGCGGCTTGTTCTTGGCGAACCGCACGTCGTTGTACGGCCGGAACATGTGGAACGGCCCGAACTCGTCGAGCGCTTCGGTGAGCTCGATCATCGGCTGTTTGACGAACTCGTCGTACCGACCCTTGTTCGCCTGCCAGAAGGCACGCGAGTTGTCAGCGTCGAGCTGCTCGTAGAACTCGATCCCCTCGGTCGGGAATCCAAGGAACGCCATAGGGGCAAGGTAGTTGGCGCACTCACCAGAGCGCCGACAGGTTCGCTATGGAATGCGGTCAGTTCCGAAGTCGGGTCGGCGGTGTTGGTGGTGGACGGCCATCACGATGAGCAGCTCTGTCGTCAACCGGTAGCGGATTGCGGACGGGAAGCCGTTCGGAGCGACCTTGCGTTCGATGATCAGCCCGACGTCATTGGCGAGAACAGGTGTGCCAGCGTTCGGCCTGCGACTCGCTCGCTCGATGGCAGTCTCAACGGCGGAGACAAGCTGATCGCCGAGCCCTCGGCTCTGACTCTCGTACCGCATCCACGCTTCTATGAGATCGACTTCCGCGAGTGGGTGGAATCTAACGACGAGGGTCACGAACGCGCAGGAAAGGAGCGGCGCTTGTCGATCTGCTGCACAATGTGCTCCCAGGTCACCAGCTCGGTGTCGCCTGCGGCGACCTGCTGCGCTCGACGTTCGGTCTCGGCGGACCAGAGTCGGTCGACCTGGGCCTCATCGGCGTCATCGGTGTCGAGACTCGCCAGCAAGCCTGATGCGACCATCGCACGATCCTCGGCGGGAAGCGCCAAGGCTTCCTCGAGCAACCCATCCGCTGTCTTGGCCACACGGCAATGGTACCTCTATGCGTACTCGGTCGAACGCGATCGAGGACGTCGCTCGGCCGGTCCGACTCCCAGAGGGCACGCGCTACGCGCGGCTCGCGGCGTGCGGCAGTGGACAACGACTGGACCGCCTGCGCGTAATACGTTTGACCCGATGCGAATTGTTGGATCGGCCATGCACGGGACAAACCAGTCGGCGAGCGGAGACCAACCATGACCGACCACACCACCCGATCCGGCAAGACACTCACTGACACCGACATCAACGAGATCGCCGCCGAGTTCGAGCAGCGCGACTTCACCGA
>JANPKU010000067.1:0-6071 GCA_031426215.1 Actinomycetes bacterium | reverse complement strand
GCTGCAGCGCCGACATCAAGATCGAGCGGTCAGCCATCTCCTCATCGGTGAGTGGTGGCGCTACGCGGGCGTCGTACAGGATCCGCTGGTCGCCACGAAGGCGACCCTCCTCCTGCGCCACCCAGTCGTCCCAAGTCTCCTCGGCGACCGAACCGATACCTGGCTTCCACGCGTTGCACGTGTGGACCATGCGGCCGCCGGTCTTCGTCAGGTTGTCGAGGATCGTTGAGTTCAGTTCGTCGCCGTTGTTCGTCGGGGTCCAATGCTCTGGTTCGTCTCCAACCGCGAACGTGGCCTGCGCACCCTCGGCGGCAGTGAACGATGACGTGATGACCTCGAGTGTTCCCTCCGGCAGCTTATAGAACTGGGTCTTACCGACGTCGATGTCGTACTTCTTCGCCAATGGCCCGTTCTTTGGGCAGAAGGCGCGCACGTATCGCATCGTGTTCTTCGTCTGGGACTCGGCCGCGGCGACGATCTGTACCAGCGGCATCGGCACCGGCTTGCCGACGCAACCACCGAGCACTCGATCGTCGAACCGGTCCAGTCGGGCCGGACCGAGGAACTCGAACAGGGCGAGAGCGGCGGCGAACGGCGACTTGCCCTTGCCCTTCGATTGACGACGCACGGCCAGGTTGAACAACCAGCGGGCGTCATCCGACAGGCTGTAGAACCAGAGCAGGAACTCGATCTGGTCGGGTGACGGCTGAAACGGCTGGCCAGCCGATGGACCGTCAGGCTGGATGAGGTTCTCGCGCATCCATTCGGCCGCCCCGACGCCGAGCGTTCGGATCGAACCATCGAGCGGGAAGGCTGGCATGGTGACCAGGCGATCCGATGGAGCGGTCTCCGACCAATCGAAGGCGACTGCCGTCATCGTGGCCTCCCGTTACGCGCCCATGCCCGCCTTCCATGAAGCAAGGCTCGTCACCGGGGCCGGCTCGTCGGTGGTCGCCTGCGTGGCTGGTCGCTGCAGTTCGAGCGCAGCACGTCGGCGCGACGTCTCGGACACAAGCAGGTCCGTGCACCCCTTGAGGAATGCCGACAGGGTGGCTCCCTTCATCGGCATCTCATGCATCTGGACGGTGGCCCACTCCCCGGAACCCACCACGATCGGCTGCGGGCTCAACTCACGGCTGATTGCCTCAGCGAGCACGAAGGCCTGGGCATAGTCGGATGGCTCGTAGAACTTCGACTGGCCGGAACCGGCGAGCGACTCAAACCATCGCAGCGCAACCGGATGCCACTCCGGATCACCTGCCGGCGCTTCGACAACCTCAGCTCCAGCCGCCTTGATCGGCTCACCGGCAGCAGGAGTGTTCGTGCGCCGACGCTGGCTGCTGCGCTTGGGCGGCGGACCGCCTGAACCCTTGACTCCCGGCATGTTCGTGCTCCGATCGTCGAGAACATGAAGACCCGTAGCGGGTCGGAAGCGCTATGCCGAACGGTGACGGCGCGGGGGCCGGGGGGAGGGTCCACCCCCACCCGAGGGCAGCAGACCGGGGTGCTGAGCGTTGGTCGGTCGGCTCTTCGCCGTTCGCTCTCGTCCTCGGGCCTGTTCGGCCTTCGTCTTTAGGTCGTGACACGGGGTGCAGAGCCCTTGGCCGTTGGCCATCGTGTTCGGTCCGCCCTCCGCTCTCGGGATGCGATGGTCCACGACTTCGGATGGTCGTAGTCCGCAGTGTCGGCAGACCGGGTCACGGCGAAGGATCGCTCGGCGAGTGGATGGGGGGAAGCCGGTCCACTGTGAGCCTGGCGTCCAGTTGGTTGTCATGCAGCGCCACTCAGGAGCAGTGGCAGGAGTGGTCTCACGTGGGACGCAGCTCTACCGATTGCGGAACCTAGCACGGGTCGGGGGTGGTTTGCAAGCCTCATGCTGGGGTTTTGTTCTGGATGACAAGTTGTGTTCATGCGATCCATTCTTCGCCGGGGTTGAGTCGGTGGTCGTCGATGAGTGCGCGTCGCATTGTCTGGTAGTCGGCGGGGCAGAGTCCGTGTGTGGCCCAGGTGATGGTGCCGTCGTTGGCGACTGAGTAGAGGGCGTCGTCGGTGCATTCGGCTGGGGTGCGGCCTCGTTGGTTGGGGGTTGTGTACCAGTCGGTTTGTTTGATCGTGTTGGGTGTGTATTGGCCGCAGCGTCGGTGTTCGGGGTGTTGGGTTTCGTCGTGGAGGTCGATGCCGGTGTGTTCGTGGACGTAGCGGGTGAGTTCTCGTAGGGAGATGCCGATGGTGTCGATGGATTGTTCGACGGCCCAGTGGTCGGTGGTGCCGGCGTCGGCGATTTTGGTGCCGGTTTCGCCGGTGGGGTCGGAGATGTGGCTTTTGCTGCGTCCGCCTTCGCTGGGGGTGGTGTCGTTGAGTTGTGCGAGTTCTTCTGTTCGGGCGTTGTGGATGGCTTCGGGGAGGGTGAGTGCGAGGTTGTCGAGGAGGCGCCAGTGTTTGATGAGTCGGCGGTGGGCGTGGCGGGCGGTGATGGTCATCGGGTCTCTTCCTCGTGTCGGCAGCGGTGTGCGTCGGGGATGCTCGGGGTTCCGGTCATGCTGCGTTCGGCCTCCGGTTGCTGGTCGGGTTGCGTTCGGTCCAGACTCGTGACCCGGCTCGTTGTTGTCCGTCGGGGCAGTGTGGGCATGGCTTGTACTGGCTGCTGGTGCGTCCGTCGTCCCAGACCCGCTCGGTTGTTTCGAGCCATCCGGTGCCGTCGCAGTCGGTGCATGGTTCTCGTCTGCCGGGGTCGTCGACGGTGAGCGATCGGACGACGCCGATGAACTCGGGTATGGCGATGGTCGGTTTGCCTTGGTTGCGGAGTCTCACGAATGCGGTGCCGGCTGCGCCCTCGTCGAGTGTCTGGAGCACGTCGGTCCATTCGTTGACGAGGGCGCCGGGCCAGCGTTGGTTGCTCCAGGTGGATTCGATTCGTGAGATGAGTGCGAGGGCGGGCACGCGGTCCATCAGGCTTCCTTTGCGAGTCGGTAGAGGTCGAGTTCGGTGAGCCCGAGAACGGCCTGCGCTACTTCGGCTGGTGTGGCGTCGGGGTGATTTTCGATGTGGGCTCGCAATCCGGTGCCGTGCTCGGTGAGATATCGAGCCGGCATCGTGTGACGCCAACCGGTCGGGCTGGATGCTCTGCCGGTGGCAATGTCGTGTTCAACCAAGAGATCAATCGCAGCAGCAGCAGCAGCGTCGATTGGTTGGTCCCCTACGTTGAGTTGTGCTGCTGCTGCACGCGTATTGCTTTTCCTCTTACTCTGTCTCTGTCTCTTGCTTTTACTGTCTGGGACAGGTTCGGACACGTGCGTCGCGTCCGGTGGGACATTTTCGTCCGTCCCACGTTTGTCCCGCTGGGACAACTTCGCCCGATAATCGGCCTTACGCTGGGCTTCCGCGGCTCGCTTGGCGTCAACGTCGGCCTTCATCACTCCCCATTCGGCCCAAACGTGCGGCGGGAAGCACCAACCACGTTTGTGTTTGCGCAACGCGCTGAGCGTCACCATGCGGTCCAAACGCTGCGCGCGTTCCTTCGGTGGCATGTCGATCATCCACATCGCGAGCAGGACGCGATCGATCACACCGTCGGTGAGTTCCTTCCGACAGAACAGCGCAGCCTCGGCGTACACGGCACGGTCTTGCCATCCGACACCCTTCTTGAGCAGTTCGGTGGGCATGTCGCACGAGAATTGGCCGTAGATCGCCATCAGTTGTCTCCGATTGAGGTGAGTGCGAGCACGAGCAGCATCAGCGCAACGATGAGCAGGGCGACGTCCATCAGGCGTCCCACATGGCAATCACTTCAGCCTCGTAGCCCATGATGGTTCCGGACACGGTGGGTTGGACAGCCGTCGATCGAATCTGGATCTGGGCGGTCATCGGCACGCCGTGGTCGTCGAGGATCACATCGGCCTTGGCTCTGATCTCGGCGTGCGTTGCGCCGTAGACGATGAACTCCACCCATGTCTCGATGCTCACGTCGTTCTCCTCGCAACCGTCCAGCGCCGTGCGAGCCACACTGACGCGCCGATGTGTAGTGCGATGTCGAGCGACGATGCGAGGGTGTCGGCGCCGTGGCCGGGGTCAGCCCACGGCCAGAACCCGAACAGCGCGACCCACAGCAGGACGACGTCGAGCATCAGGCTGCACCGAACAGTGTGGGTGTGTCGTCGGCCGGGTCGATGCATTGCGGTGACATCCACAGGTATTCGGTGTGTCGGTTGGCGTGGTTGCCGTCCTGCCGTGCAGCGCTCGCAGTCGTCGAGTAGGCGGCCGACGATGACCATTGGAGGCGCCGCCACGTGTCCGGGATGAGGTGGTCGTGTTCGGGCCCGTAGCCGGCGAGGACGATGCGTAGGCCGGGCTTGCTGGCGTTGTCGAGCGCCCATTGGCGAACCTCGTGGCTGATGGTGTGGTCGTCAACCGCGTACAGGTCGGCGGGCGGCGCCTTGATGTTGCTCATGCGCTCATCGCCTGTTCTGTCTCTCGTTGAATGCTGTTGCACGCCCGGCGTACCGCCATCTCCGACACGAACCCGATGGTGATGATGAACGTGTCGTGGCATGCCTCGCACTTGGTGACGACCTTGGCTTCGAGTCCGATGTTTCGTGGCGGTGGGCTGCCGGTGATGTGGTGGAGTCGGCCGGCGCATCGTGGGCAGGTGACGGTCACGGTGTAGGTGAGGTTCGTCGTTGGGGTGTCGGCCGGTTCGCAGGCTTCGCGCAGGATGCGTGATTCGGTGACTGCTGCTCGTCGGGCGTCGATCATCTCGTCGGCGAGGGTGGTCACTGGTGAACCTCCAACTGAACGGCGAACATGCCGGGCTTGGCGTCGGGTGGGAGGGTGATCTGACGTTCGGTCCAATCGTCGTGATCGAAACTCCGATGCTGCGTCCACACTGTCGTTGGGCAGCAGATGTGGTCGGCTGGCTTCTCGTCGGGGCAGTGGTCATGGATCGGCAGCACCATGCCCGGAACCACCGACACCCGATAGGTGTGCGGGTTGTAGCACCGGTCCCCGTTGCTGGTGTCGCACACAGGGCACTCCGGCTCAATGTGGAAAGTGTGCTGTCCTGTGCCGTCACAGTCCTCACAGTCGAAGAGGTCGGTGGTATCGGGGTCCAGCAACACTGGAATCTCGACATCGTCCAGTTCCTCGTCGGGGTCGTTGGCGCCGGTCCCGTCGCAGGTGTCGCACGGTCGGTCAAGCGACGGCAAGTCAGTCAGTCCGTTGTCCGGTCCGCCCGTCACAGCGAACACGCCATCGCCCGCATGCACGAGTTGGGGTACCCACCACGCGCGGTTGCCGTCGAAGGTGATCGCAGTTGCGGCGATCACAACGCGACCCCTTCGGCGGTGTCCGGCACCGCGCACACGCCGTGCTCGTCGAGCAGTTCGGCGATGCGCTGGGCGATGTCGACCGGTGCGTGTTCCTTCGGGATGACCACGGCAATCACGTCGTCGCCGTCGTGGATGTGCTGGCAGCGCACCAGCTGCGTGACCGGGACGTTGCCGACCGTGACGAGCATGATGTTGATGTAGCCGCCTTCGCAGGAGGTCATCATTGCGGTACCTCTTCGATGATGAGTTCGAGCCCGTCCCAGCCGTCCACGACCGGTGGTCGGTAGACGTGCTCGACGACGTAGGCAGGTGTGTCGTCAACCAGCACGCCGGCGTCAACGATTCCGTCGATTCCCGCCTTCGCGCTCGGGCTGCAAGAACCGACATCTGGCAGTGATTGCCGTGTCTTGTAGTGCGGGACGATGATGAAACGCACCTGGTCGAGTTTCGGGATGTTCTGTGCCCGGGCGAGCAGAGCGAAGTCGGAGCGCCATTGGGCGGTTGCGGTGGCGCGCTTGTAGCGGTTGCCTTGCCGTTCGGCGTTCGTGTTGATCGGGCGTTCACCGGCTC
This sequence comes from Actinomycetes bacterium, assembly GCA_031426215.1. GTDB lineage: Bacteria > Actinomycetota > Acidimicrobiia > Acidimicrobiales > Ilumatobacteraceae > Sva-07. The sequence goes on along the minus strand of JANPKU010000067.1, from coordinate 177 downwards.
GGTGGATCACCCATCGGCGACGCTCAGCCATCGGTGGTCGGTTCTTCGGGGTTTATGACGGTCGTGAGCATTGCGGCCGCTTGGAACGACGCGAACCAACAGTTGGTCTGCGTCGGCTTGGTGATGGAGACGCGCAGGCGGGCGATCGCCGTCTCGTTCAGCATCTCGACGAGTAGC
>JANPKU010000066.1:0-15199 GCA_031426215.1 Actinomycetes bacterium | reverse complement strand
CCCTGCGCATCCTCGACGATGCCCTCGCCGCACGCGGTCAGTCAATGCGTCCGTGAACGAGGGTCGGAGACGTGAGTATGCAGTGCGCCTTGGGCCGAAGCCGGTCATGCGATCGGCTATTCGGTTGGTGTTTCTGCGTGGCGAAGTGGGCGCACGGTTGTCCGACGTCAGGTCAACGAGGTACTGCTGGCAATCTCGTGCTGTAGAACGTTCGGGTCGGTGATGGTCGCCTGTTGGTCGTCGCTCGGCACCGATCCACGGAACGCCTCGACGGAGTCGGGCGAATCCCATTTCAACTCAAGCCTGGGAGGCAACACCCGCCGGGAAATCGACCGCTTCGAGGGCGACACGATCGCCGAAGATGCGTTCCGGGCTCTCGTGAAGGACGCCGTTGCCCTCAACGAGTCTTGACCAAAGTCGCTTCCGGAGACCGCAACTGACCTCGAATCGTCGCGACGGAGGGTGTCCGAAGCCCCGGCAAGCAACGACGACCGTTCACCGTCCGATCGCGACTGTGTCGGGCGCCACTTGTACAAGAAGGGTCCGCCCTGCGGAGACTGCCACACGTAGCCGTTAGCTTGGTGCCGGACCAGATGCGGTCGGGCCCGGTCGACGAGGTCGGACCGCGCACGGTTTCATGAACCCGACCGCCAGGTGTGACGTCGAAAGACCCCCGTTGAGCTTGGGCGCCCGTGGGACTGGGTACATCACGTGCCAAGACGATTCCTTCGGCGATTCAACAATGAATGGACCCGCGTGACCTCCCTGCAATGCAACTACGTCATCTACATAGCCGGCAACGCCGACACGGTGTGGAATGCCCTCACCGATGCCGACTCCACTGGCGCGTGGTGGGGCCACAGCAACGTCTCTGACTGGAAGGTCGGCTCGACCTGGAAGCACGTCCGGGCCGACGGAAGCGGCGACGTCGACGGTGGAGGTGAGGTTCTCGAGAGCGTCCGACCAAACCGCCTTGCACTGACCTTTCCGACGCTCAAGCCATCGACGGTGGCCTTCGACCTGGAGGAGTTCGCCGACTCCGTCAGACTCACGATGACTCACACCGAACTGGACGATGAGGCGACATGCTCCGGCGTCGCCCGTGTTTGGCCGGCGCTGCTCTCCAACCTCAAGACATACCTCGAATCCGGAAAGGTGATGGCCACGCCCCCGCTCTCCACCCTCTGAAGCGCCGTGTAGTAGGCAGCGGGACGTCACTTCCTCGGCGAAGCTTGAACACTGGACGTTCCGAGCGTTGGCCGAGTCACGTTGAGCGTTTCGGGGCCAGCCAGGTCGCTGAACACCAGACAGTCAGTTGCATTCGGCCGATGATCGAAGCGTTGAGCTCCGGCGATTTCGGCTCGGGCCGCAGTTCCTCCAGATCATCGACGAGAAGATCGATGTGGACCAATGCGGAATCCTCAGGCCCTCGAAGTGGCACGTAGTCAACGACGCCTCTTCCGGAGTCCGATGTCCAGCTGGTGAACAGGACTGCGCTGTGGCGCGCCGCGACAGAATCAGCCGAACGGTAGGTACGCCACGAAGCCCACGGCGCTCCATGCTGCAAGGCACAGCATCGTGCGCGCGACCGAATTGCGGTCCGCCCGCCGCAGCAGCCACACCGTCGTGACCGTCGCGACGACGTTCAGCAGGACGATCCAGCCGACATCTCCCGACGTGGTTGCCTCGTGCGCGGCCTCGGAGACGAACACCGCTGGGAGGGTCGCCGACGCCGCAGCACCGGTCCACGTTCCGGTACGGATCGACAGCGCACCCGCAGCTCCGAAGCTCACCCCCGCACCGATACCCAACGCGAGCCAGACGATGGCCACCGTTGACCACAAGTTGGACGCATTGGCATCACGCACGAGGACATCAGCGCCGTAGTACGTCTCGACGGCGACCACCATGACGACAACGGCTCCAACGACCGCTGGCACGAGGTCGGTGGCCCATCGACCAAACATGAAGGCAGCCGCCGCCCACACAGCCGGCGAGTTGTACAAGTTGGCGTAGGGGTACGGGCTGTGGATCTGGCCTGCGAGATCGAGCGGACCGAGTAGCACTCCCGCGACCGTTGCCGTGATGAGGATCGTTCCCCACCGTCGCGTGCGCCGGTCTGTGTGGTCCGGCCGGTGTCCATCGCCGATTTCTCGAACCGGCGCTGTGTTCACGCAGATCATGATGCCACCGGCCAGAGACGCAGAGACGTCGCCAAGGCGCCGACGCTCGGCCAGAGTCAGGTCAACGAGGTAGTGCTGGCAATCTCGTGCTGTAGAACGTTCGCCTCGGTGATGGTCGCCTGTTGGTCCTCGCTCGGCCCCGATCCACGGAACGCCGCGACGGACTCAACCGAATCCCATTGCTCGAAGATGTTGACTCGATCCGCCTCGAGCGGGTCAGCGGACAGATGGAAGTCGATGCAGCCGGGCGCCGAACGACCCGCCCGAATGACTCCCTCGCAATCTTGGAGATAGCCCGTGCGTTCGTCGGGATCGACCCGGAGAAAGCCTGCGACAATGATCATCGGCCGTTTCTAGCATCGTTCACTAGTGCGCAGAGTTGGTGGCTGCGCGAGTCGTGAAATGGCCAAACGTGCCACACGACACCTAATTCCGCGTTCGGGGTCGATCGGTTCGAGAAATGGCGCTCACGGGCACGGCGCCGACACCGAAACCGAACTGTCTGAATCCGCTGTCGCCGTTACCCCGTGGTGACTTTGGCGCGTGCCGGACTCGAACGTGCGGTGCTCTGCGAGCCCATGTGTGTGAGGCCGATGAGCAGCTGGAGCGATTGCGTCACGTCGGGGTCGCGACACACAACGGCGTGAGTTGTGCCTATGGTCGAAGGGTCGCACCGACGGCAAACGGTTCCCTGCGCAATCGAACGAAGTGTTCCGACTGCCGACCCCGGCCCTCACCGCCGACGCACCCCGCACATCCCACGGCTCATTTGCCATTCCCTGAAGTCGAACCCGACGACATCCCGACAGCGAAAAGGCAGCGACATGAAGTCCCCGAGAGATTCCTTCACGATCCATGCACCAACGATTTCCGACGACCTGCGATCGACGGCCATGGGCGCCACAGCCACCGCCGTGATTGGCGGCATCTGTGTTCTGGTGACCATCCGTGCCTTGGGCGACTGGGGTTCGTACGGCTCGCCGGCTGCGGGAGCGATCGGAATGCTCGGCATGGCCGCGGTCCTCGTCAGCGTGTTGCGCTGGTCGCCAACGCTTGACGAGGAGAGTGTTCGAACCTTCCCCCGCCGGCACGCCGCCATCCTGTTCGCATCGAGCCTGGTGCTCGGGGCGACCGTTCTCTCCACGTCCACATGGAACGGCACCGGGATCGGCGTGCTCTCCACGCTGTGTCTGCTCAACGTGTACTTGGCGTGTTGGGGATACCGGTCGCTGTTCCTGCTCCGCCGGCTCGTGCTGTTCAGCGTGCTGTCGTGGCCGATCGTCGCCAGAACGATTCACGACGTCATCGACCGCACGCTGAGCGGACCGTCAGACCTCATCTATCGTCGACTCGGCTCGCTGGGCATCGCTTCGGCGGACGATCATCCGTGGCGTGTGATGTCGGCCATGACGCAGCACGCAACAGTCGCGGTCGCCGGCGTCGTCGTCCTCACGGTGGCGGCGTCGCGGGTCAGGCTGTCCGTCCCGGCGTTCCTCCGGCTGCTGTTCGTTTCGGTGCTTGCGATGCTGGTGCACCATGTACTGCTGCTGTCAGCACCGATCGAGAGCTATGAGCAGTCGTGGTGGGCGGGCTTCGCCGCCGGCCCGATCCTCGAGCTGATCGTGGCCGCGCTCGTTGCGGTTGCGCTGTTCCCGTCGGCCTCGGCGCTGACAACGAATGACAACGCAGCGACGCCTGCTCCCGACCGGGACCCGGAGATCTTCGGGGTGCACAACATCGCAACGCCCGTTGTCGCGATGCGCGTGTGCAGCGTGGTCATGCCGACTGCGCTGATGACGATGGCGGTGATCAGCTCGTGACGCTCCTCGCCGAAGACAACACAGCAACATCGGTGGTCACGCACGAAGCGCCTGACGGCAAGGAGCTCTGGTCGTACACCCACGACACAGGGCGCTGGTTCCTGCAGTTCTCGGCGTTGTCGAGACTCTTCCTCGGTGCAGCGCTGTTCTTCCTCGCCCTGCGCGGAGACTGGTTGAAGCTGCTGCTCCCCGTCGGCGTGATGATGGTCGCCGGTGCTGTAGTCAGCATCGTCTGGTCGTTCCAGATCCGTGCGTTCGACCGTGCCGCGCACGATCGTCTGACCGCCCGGCCGAGTTCGCACGCGACCTCATCCATCGACATCCTCATCACCACCTGTGGTGAAGATCCGGCCGTCATTCGAAACACCATCGCCCACGCCACACGCGCCTCGCACGCCGGCAGAGTCCGTGTCTTCGTGCTCGACGACAAAGGCTCGACGCAAGTTCGAGCGCACGCCGAGGAACTCGGGGCCACCTACATCGATCGCGAGAATCGTGGCTGGATGAAGAAGGCGGGCAACATCCACAACGCCTACGGACAGTCCGACGGCGACTTCATCATCATCCTCGATGCGGACTTCGCAGTGCGCACGGACTTCCTGTTCCACACACTGGCGTACTTCGACGAACCGTCGATCGGCATCGTGCAGACCCCGCAGTTCTTCCGAGTGAACGAAGCCAACTGGGTGGAGACCGGCGCGGCCTCACAACAGGAACAGTTCTACCGGATCGTCCAGCGCGCTCGAGATCGACGTGGTGGCGCGATCTGCGTCGGCACCAACGCTGTCTACCGGCGCGCTGCTCTCGACAAGCGTGGCGGCATCGCCCTGCTCGAACACTCCGAAGACCTGTTCACGGGAATGAAGGTGCTCGACGCCGGCTACAAGGTTTCGTACCTGCCGCTCGTCCTCGCGGCCGGCTCGGCGCCCTCGAGTACCCAGGCACTGGCGTCGCAGCAGTACCGCTGGGCACGGGGCAACTACGCGCTCGCCGGGACCCCGCTGTTCAAGAGACTGCGCCTCAGCTTCATGCAGCGTCTCTCCATCTGGGATGGCTGGATCTTCTACGTCACCAGCTCCCTCAGCCCGGTCATCGCGGTGCTCGTACCCATCCTCACCCTGGTCGAGGCCCCGCAGGCGATCTCGCTCGCGCCGACCCTGATGCTGCTGCCGGCGTTGATCACCGAGTTCGTGCTGCAGCCACGCTGGCTTCACCTGTCGAACGGTCCTGCTTCACGACGAGTGGGCCTCATCTCTCAGGTCGCGCACCTCTTCGCCCTGCGCGACCACCTCAGTGATCGCGAACAGGAATGGGTCCCGACCGGCGAGCAAGCCGGCGCCCATCGTCAGACGACCGATCGAATCCCGGAACTGATCGCAGCTGCGGGCTTCTGGTGCTTCCTTGCGACGGTCGCGCTCGTCGGAGTGCGCGCCGCAGGTGGCTACAGCCTCGTCAACCTGGTGCCGGTCGTGGTGCTGGCGCTCATCGCGCTGCCGACGGCGCTGTCCGTCACCAACCCTGCGGAGCGACCTCCGCCGCTGGAGGCAGATGCAGAACCTGCCGGACGAGATGGCTTCCTCGACACCGTTCGAGGCATCTCGATCGTTCGAGTCATGTTCTGGCACGCACTCGGGTTCTGGTGGATCTCGTGGGTGTTCGCCGCAATGCCCGCCGTGTTCTACGTGTCGGGTGCCCTGGTTGCCAAGAGCGTCCGTTCACGACCGGTCGCGGTGGTTGTCCGCGACAGGCTCCGCCGCCTCCTTCCGCCATACGCGGTGTTCGTCGCGGTATCGCTCGTCGCCGTGTTCGCCGCAAATCCCGACGTCTGGCGGACGCACACCGTTGACGTTCTCAGCTGGATCATCCCGTTCCAGAGCCCTGCGCCTCTTCCGTGGGAAGAAGGGTGGTTGTCCACTCCTTTGTGGTTCCTGCGTTCGTTGATCCTGGTGCTCCTTGCGACCCCGATCGCCGTACGCCTCAGCCGGTTCCTGAGCCCAGTCATGTGGGTCGCCGTCTGGGCACTGACGCTGGTCTCGCTCGACGTTGCGATCTCCCAACAAACGTCGATCCGGGCCACCGCCGTGCTTCGTGGTGTCGGGGATCTGGCATGTTTCGGTGGGTTCTTCGCGCTCGGCGTCGCCGGACACCATCTCCGTCACGAATTTGCCCGGCTCTACAACCGCGGGCGCATCCTGCTGACACTCGTCGTCTTGACCGCAGCGGTCACCTGGATCGCGCCACCGGACGGAATGATCGTCAACAACTCGAACGTCACCATGGCCCTCGTGGGGCTGTGCTGGCTGAGCGCTGTCATCCTCTTCGAGGATCACTTTCGACTGATCGGCGAGATCCCTGGAATCAACAGACTCCTGGGCTGGGTCGCAGCCAACTCGATGACGGTCTACCTGTGGCACACGGCAGTCCTCTGCGTCGCATTCGCGATCGCTGGTGCTCCATCGTCCACCGCTGACGTCGGACTCCTCAGCTTGATCTTCGCGCCGCTGCTGGTGTTCGTCGTCGTCACGTTGCGCCCGTTCGAGCACCGGTGGTCACCGGCACGCAACGATCACCCACTCGTCGTCGCGCGTATCATCGTCGTGCTGATCGTCGGTGTGGTCATGGTGATGCAGCCCACGCTGTTCCCGCGAGCGTCCACCGCAATCGGCCCGCCCGCACCGTCCGCACGTCCGGAGGTCGGCCTCACCGAGACACCACCAGTCGGAGCCGACACCGGCGGCGGTGGGATCCAAGGTTGGATGAATGGCAACGACGTCGAGTCCGCAGCAGTCGTCGTCGTCGGCGGCACTGGGCACAGGACACTGTCGGTCGGCGGGGACGAACTTGTCGACGCAACTGCAGCCACCACGACGGTTGCAGACAGCCAGACCACCGTCGACCCGTTGGAGCGGTTCGAAGCGATGAGCGTCACGAAGACGATGGTCGCTGCTGCTGCACTGCAACTCGTCGATGCCGGTCTGGTCACGCTCGACGGACCGTTGCCGCCGATCGGCGGTTTGCCGGATTCCTTGACGGGGTCGTTGACACTCCGGCGCCTGCTCGCTCACGCAACCGGCCTCGTCGACTACCGAACCGTCGACGGCTTCGACCCTGAAGCAGCAAGTGATCCATTCGAGGCAGTCATCGACGCCTACGAGGTGAGCGATACGTCGGTTCGCACGGTCGACTACTCGTCGACGAACTACTTCGTGGTTGGCTTGCTCATCGAGCAGGTCACCGGCAACACGCTCGCGGCGGAGCTCACGGATCGGTTCTTCGCGCCACTCGGCATGAACGACACGGAGCTCGTCGACAACACGCGTTCGGGGTACGTCGGGTTCGCAAGTGGTGGAGTCGTGTCGACGCTCGAGGATCTGGGCACATGGTACGACTCGCTGTTCCGTCAGGGGATCGTGTTGTCGGCACCGATGCTCGAGGAGATGATCTGGGGCGGCGCAGAGTTCTCCGATGGCAGCGGCCTCGGCGCGTGGCGGCACTGTCCGTGTGCAGCAGCGACAGCGGAGGACCCCACGCCGTGGCTGTACATCTTCCATGACGGCGGGGATGTCCGCGTCATGTACCACCCCGACCGCGACGTCGTGATGGTGGCCAGGTTCTCGAAGCCGCTGTACCTCACGCCTTCGCTCGCAGGGGACATCGACGGGTTCGTCCTGCAGGTGTTGGAGGACGTGGCCCCGGCTGCGGAGGGCGAATGAGCCGCCACTCACGACTCGTGACCCCAGCGCGGGCGGTCGTCGCTTCCGCGTTGGTGGTGCTGGCGGCTTGCACCTCTGACGGCGCCAGCGACATGGCCGCCCCTGCAACATCAGCGCCGTCCACGGCACCCGAACAGGACGCGCCCTCGACCTCGTCTTCCTCTCCTGCGGCGACTACACCATCCACGACGCTTCCACCCGCGCCGATCTGGGCCGATGAGTTCAACGACGTCGCCGGTACGAGACCCGATCCTTCACGGTGGGCGTTCGACATCGGAGGAACAGGGTGGGGCAATCGCCAACTCGAGTTCTACACGGATACCAACGCGCACACCGACGGCGATGGACACCTGGTGATCACATCCGAGCCGGTCGATGTGACGACCGCACCGACGTGCTGGTACGGCGCGTGTCACTTCGTTTCCTCACGACTCACGACCGCAGGACTGGCCTCCTGGCAATACGGACGCTTCGAGATTCGCGCAGCGTTTCCGAAGGGTGAGGCGACGTGGCCGGCGTTCTGGATGTTGGGCGCCGATGTCGCCGAAGTCGGATGGCCGGCTGCAGGCGAGATCGACATCGTCGAGCACGTTGGACGTGATGGAGACGTTGTGCGAGGAACGGCTCACGGTCCCGGCTATTCCGGCAGTGGAGGAATCACTGCGACTGCGGAGGTCGCCAACCACCAGGACTTCCACGTCTATGCCGTGGATTGGAAACCCGACCGCATCGTGTGGTCCGTCGACGGTGTCGAGTACCACCGCCTCGACAAGAGCGAAGAACACCAATGGGTCTTTGATCACGAGTTCTTCATGGTGCTCGATCTCGCCATGGGCGGAGTACTCGGTGGCCAGCCGGGAGATGTCGACTTCGAACTCAAGACGTTTGCAGTGGACTACGTGCGCGTCTACGGCTCGTAACAGACGGGCCCGCCTTCGGATTCGCTGGCAGACAGCTCTTGGCGCGCTGGTCATTCTGTGTGATCCTTCTCGGAGTGACCGCAAAGGCAACGTCGGCTGAGGACGTGATGAGGGGCGTGACCGGCGGCGTTCTCCTGGGAGTTCCGCTGCTGTACACGCAGGAGACCTGGCTGCAAGGTCGCAACGTGGCTCCGGCGGTGATCCTCGCCGGGCTGGTCACCACGTTGGCGGTCACCGTGGCGCTCTCCTACTTCGTCGGGTTCCGTCCAGGGCGCACACATCGACCGGTCGAGGACGCAGTCGTCGGGATGGGATTGTCGCTACTCCTTGCTGCTGTCCTCCTCGTGCTGCTGGACCGTGTCGGTCGAGAGACCCCGCTGGAGAACGGACTCGGCGTGACGGCGCTGACCGCAATCCCGATCAGCCTCGGTTTCTCCCTGGGGGCCGCGCTCGCGCCCGTCGACGGAGGTGAGAACGCCGAGCAGATACAAGGTGGTGGCGGCGATCTACTAGTCGCCGCCGGTGGCGCTCTGGTGTTCGCCCTCAACATCGCACCGACCGCCGAGCCGGTCCGTCTCGCCGCCGAATTGGGCGGCGTCCGCCTGGGGTTGCTGGTCGTGGCCTCCGTCGTGCTCCCCTATCTGATGGTCTTCTTCGCCGAGTTCGGGGGCCGCGACCAACGCAACGCAACCGACGGAGCGACACAGGGCCCAGCCACCGAAACCCTCCTGGCGTACGCCGTGGCAGTGGTCGTGTCCGCCGCAATGCTGGCCATGTTCGGTCGATTGGATTCCCTGAACGCTGCTGGGATCGCGCTGGTTGTCACGCTGGCGTTCCCAGCGGCAATCGGAGCGGCGCTGGGACGGATGCTCCTGTGACTGACAAGAGCGGCATCGGCCGCGAGCGGACACGGTTCGAGTTGGCCCTGCTCGGGGTCTCGCTTGCAGCAACCCTGGCCGTGGCAGCTGGGCTGGTGATCAGCGGGCTCACCGGCCCGAGCGGTCCGGCCGACCTGACCGTGACCATCGCTGACGTTGGCGAGCCGGCCAGCGGCGGGCGACCCCTGGACGTCACCGTCAGGAACGTCGGCGGGACCAGCGCCGGGAACGTCATCGTGGAGGTGATCGTGGGCGACATCACCCGAGAGGTGAACCTCGACCAGGTGGCGAAGGGTGACACGGAAACCGCAACCGTCGTGTTCCCCGCCGGCGGCTCGGACCCGGCCTCGGCGGAAGTCGTGAGCTACACGAACCCTTGATCCGGACAACGCTGATGAGCGGCCCGGCTTCGACTCGGCAACACCGAGATCGCTGCGCCGGCAGCGAGGGCGAGACACAGCGGGCCGTAGTAGTGCTGATCGAGCCGAACGAATCGCCGGACGTCCGATTGCAGCGGGAGCGCGCCGCTCACGAGGCCCGCTGACGCCAGCAGGAGGCCTGCCACTGCGAAGCAGTCCCGGGGTTGCGGGATACTTCGGGTACCCGCAACCGTGTCGGCCAGCGTCATGTGATCGCGAAAAGGAAACGAGGATCCGAATTTTCACGCGGTGTGCAGTGCTGACAGGCCGCCAAGGACGATTGCGGTGGCCCGGGATGCCGGATGCATGGTCGGTCGGTCAGACAACGACGCTGTCCAGTTGCGCGGCGAGACGGCGCATCGCTGTGGTGTTGTTGCGCCGAATGTGTGCGGACGTCGGCGACCGCCGATGGGGGACGAAGCGGCACGGGACAGGTCATCGCAGTGCTCGTCAGGTCGCTGCGTCCGAGTGGATCGAAACGGCCTCTCCGAGCAGTTGGTGGCTGTGGACGCGAGCGACGTTGTCGGCGAGGTCGTGTGCGCGTCGTGCGTTCGGGCCGGTCCAGCCGAGCTCGAGCGTCTCGTGGAACAGGATCAACCAGCGCTCGAAGTGCGCCGGCGTGAACTCGCGTTTGGCGTGAACGAGCTGGTGAGCACGGAACGGGTTGCCCTCATAACCCGGCTGGCCGAGCAGTGCCCGGCACCAGAACGCGGCGAGCTTGGGCACGTGTTCGGACCAGTCGACCCGCGCCACGTGGTTGAACATCGGACCGAGCAGTTCGTCCTGGGCGACGTCGGCATAGAAGCGGCGAACCATTTCAGCGATCTGGTCGGGTGTGTCGAGATCTCGGGTCGGGTCGGGTCTCGGGGTGTCTCTCATCGTCCGGTGGGTCCGGACCGCACCGCCGGGAAGAGCACGTTGTTCTCCTTGTGCACGTGCAGGTGGGTGTCGGACTCGAGGTGGGCCAGGGCCTGATAGCAGGCGACGTAGGACGCACACCCGTCGGCGGGGGTCTCGTATCCGGACGTGACGCGATTCAGTTGGTCGAGGAGGTCACCGACTGTCTCGTGTTCTTCGCCGAGTGCCTCGATCTGGGTAACGAGTTCCCGATGTTCGGATCCCGAGGCGTCAGATGTCGCAGCAAGTCGGCGGATCATCGGGAACAGCTCCTGCTCTTCCCGGGTGAGGTGCGGTTCCAGATCGGCTCGCAGCTCGGTGTAGAGCCGCTGCACCTCGGCCAGCTCGGTGTGCCGGTCGCCGTGCACCGTGACGATCTTGTCGACCAGCGCGCTGATTCGCGGCATCTCGGCCCACAGGTAGCGGTGATGGACGGACTCGATGTGGTCGACCAACTCGACGAGACCGAACGAGGCCCAATCGGCAGCGGGTTCGGCGCGATTGGCTGCCGACAGTTCCTCGGCGACGATCTGGGCGTCGAGCCCTGCTTCGCGCGCCGCCTCCGCAAGCGTGCGACCACCATGGCAGCAGTAGTCGAGACCGCGCCGTTCGAGGTCGGTGGCGAGCGACGGGCGCAGCGTGACGATGTCACCGAGCGTCATCGACGGATCGATGCCACCGACCTTGGCCTCGGCTTCGGCTTCGGCCGGGTGATGATGCGTGCAGCTCACCGACATCACCACCGGCGCGAGCGGGACCATGCGGACCTCGTTGGCGAACATCTCGATGCCGTGCAGGCGGTTGCGAACGGCGTCGGTGATGACCTCGAGTGCAACATCGTGGTCGACCTCGATGCACGGTCCAGCGACCGAGCCATGCACGCGACGCACGCCGTCCAGTCGGGCCAGATCGTCGAGCGTCTCGTTGAAACAGGTGGAGCAATTGGCCCCATCGATTCTCAGCGTGGTTTGCATGGTTCGCCTGCTTTCGGTTCGGAGATGTGAGAGGCACCCAGCCGGATTCGGACGGCACCTCGTTCTCTCAGCCTACGCCGGGCCCGACATTATTTCTAGCGTTATGCAGATTTATTCAGGGAGTGATGGCTGCGCCGGGGGACACCGAGCGTGTCCATCGATCCGGTCATGACTCGACGTGACAACGCAGGCGACACGTTCCTCGACGTGGATCGCGTGGAATGAGTTCGTCGACGACGAGCCCTTCGAGCGCATCGGCCGCACCGATCGCCAGGCCGAGGTGCAGCCCGCAGATCGTGTCGGGGTCGGCCAGCGCAGTGGTCTCGAACGGGCAGACCCCCAACACGATGTCGATCTGGTCTCCTCGCCGCGTCGTGGTCGGCTCGAACCCATGGCGCTCCATCGCATCGGCGAAGCTCGACACCGGATCGGTATCGATGTTCGCTCCGACGCGCAACCTGGTGCCGAAACGGCGTCCGACGTCGACCGGTGAATCCCCGCTGCGGATGATCTCCGTCAACATCAACGTGAGTCGTTCGTACGGTCCGGTGACTCCCCACCGGCTCTCTGCCGACGGCTCCAGCGTGTAGACCAACCGGGGCCGACCGCGCCCGACCCTCGGTGCGGCGGCCTCCGACACGAGATCCGCCTCGACGAGCTTGGCGAGATGCTGGCGGATCGCATTGTGATGCAGCCCGACATGCTCGGTCAGTTCGGCAACGTCGACGGGGCGAGCGGCGTCGGCGATGTAGCGGAACAGCTCGTGACGCGTCGGGTCGCCGAGCGCGCGTGCTTGGAGTTGGAGCGAATTCACGCGTTGCCTTCGGCGGCGTACGTCCAGTCGGGCTGCTTGCGCCAGAACGTTTCGTCGTACACCGCCTGGCCGTCGGCCAGGTCGACCAGCTTGGGGATCGGAAGGCGCCGCGGACGCGGGCACCGGCCGAGCTCGATGTGCTCGGTAAACTCCTCGGGGAACGCACGCAGGATGCTCGTGACCACGATCTGTTCCTCCGAGGCGAGGAAGCAACGGCTGCCATCGGTGACGTGACTCAGCCAGCCGGTGATCGCATCGACGTCACCGTCGTTGCCGACACCGGTCTCAATGCGTTCGAGATGCTCCGTGATCGCGCTCGACCCCAACTTGCACGGCGGGCACTGACCGCAGGACTCGATCGACAGGAACCGTGAGAAGCGGTAGGCGGCGTCGACCATGCAGGTCGTGTCGTCGTAGACGATGAACCCGGCCGAGCCCATGCCGCTGCCGATCGCCTGGAAGCCCTCGTAGCTCAGCGGCACGTCGAGATCACGAGCGGTGACGACCGCGTTCGCGACTCCCGAGAACACCGCCTTCACCGATCGTCCCGCTGCCGGGCCGCTCCCCACCGCATCGATGACAGCTCGCAACGGGGCGCCCATCTCGACCTCGCCGACATCTGGTGCCACGACATCGCCGACGACCGTTGCGACGACCGTGCCTGGCGACTCGGCGGTGCCCATCGAACGGAACCACTCTGCGCCACGAGCCAGGATATGGGGCACGTTCGAGAGGGTCTCGACGTTGTTGACGAGCGTCGGATTCGACTCGCCGCCACCACGTGTCGAGCCGGTCTCGTTGTCGTGGGACTGCCATCCGAGCTGGGGTGCCGTCGCGAACAGGCCGTGCAAGTACGGAGGGAGCCAGCGAGGAAGCGGTTCGTTGCCCTCGATCACCTCGAGCATCGCCTTCTCCTCCCCGAACAAGTACTCGTCCGGGCCGGCCACGATCGTCACCTTGCAGTCGCCACAGATCCCAGCGTCCTGGAACTCCTGCACGGCGCGCGTGACCGCTTCGATCTCGCGTCGGAAGCTCGCCTTCACGCAGATGAATGCCTCCGCGGCACCGATTGCGAACGCAGCGATCGTCAACCCCTCGACGAGCTGATAGGGGTTGGCGCGCATCAACGCACGATCCTTAAACGTGCCCGGCTCGCCCTCGGCGCCATTGCAGACCAGATACCGCCGACCGCCGGACTGCGCTGCAATACCCGCCCACTTCTGGCCGGTGGGGAACCCGCCGCCTCCACGCCCGCGCAGCCCGGACCGAGACACGACGTCGATGGTGGCCGCCGTCCCCAGCTCGTGCGCGCGGCGCACACCCAGTCCACCGGTCTCAGTCCCGAGATAGGCGTCGAGTGACCCGATTCCCGCCGTCGGCAACAAGAACGTGCTCACAGACAGGTACCTCGGGCACACGTGTACCACGTCATCACTGCCGGCATGTCGCCATCGTAGCCACTCCTTACTTCTGTTCACCACTAGAACAAAAATCGAACGGGCGGTGGCCGGGACCTTCGGCCCTGACGGATGAGTAATCCATGAATCCATGATTCAAGGACTATGAAGCTGGAGTTGAAGCGCCGGACCGACCTCACACTTCGAACGGTCGGTGCGTTGACCGACGGGCGACGTTGGCGGGCGGCGCAACTCGCCGAAGAGGTCGGCACCACGGCCGCCTACCTCGCACACATCGTCGGACCGCTCACCAGGGCCGGGTGGGTGCACTCCGTACCGGGCCCGACGGGTGGTCATCAGCTCGCCACCGACCTGGACACCGTGTCCCTGCTCGACCTGATCGAGGCGGTGGAGGGTCCGACCGACGACGGACGATGCGTCATGGCCGCCCGGCCGTGTCCGGCTCCCGAACCGTGCGCCCTGCACGACACCTGGCTCCGTGCACGAGTTGCGCTCACCGACGAACTCGCCTCGACCTCGCTGCGTTCGATCACCACCCACACCGCCCGAAGAACCTGAAAGGTCACCCGTCATGAACCGCAAACTCACTCGGGTCGGGCTTGCCGCCCTGCTCATCTTCTCCGCAGCAGCCGCGGCATGCGGCCCTGATGGCCCGGACGGCCCGGGGGCAGCACCCGCGTCCGGCGCCGTTGGTGCGGCCGCCGCTCCCGCCGGCGACGTCGCTCCCGGCGACACCGTCGAGTTCGTCGCGAGCGAGTTCATGTTCGCACCCGCCGACTTCGTCGCCGAGCCCGGCACGTACACCGGCATGCTCGTCAACGACGGCACCATCGAACACGACATCGTGTTCGAAGGCGGCGAACATGCTGTCGCCGGCGCCGGTGAATCCGTCGAGTTCGAGTTCACGGTTCCCGAAGAAGGCACCCGGTACTGGTGCTCGATCCCCGGCCACGAGGACGCCGGCATGGCCGGTGTCATCAGCACCGGCAGCGCCCCGGCTGAAGGCGACGCCGCTCCGAGTGGCGACGACCATGTCGCCTCGGGGGCGACGCCGGCCGTCGAGGCCAATCCCGACGCAGCGCCCTACGCCCTGCGTGATCCACGCGTACCGGCGCGAGGCGAGGGTGACGGTGTCACCCTGATCCCGGGCGGCGCACCCGACG
>JANPKU010000065.1:0-21318 GCA_031426215.1 Actinomycetes bacterium | reverse complement strand
CGGATTATGAGTCCGCTGCTCTAACCGACTGAGCTACCGCCCCTGCACGGGTTTCCGGCTGAATGGCCCGGAGTGTGACTAATTCTGTGACTAGTCTGGCACGCATGAACACTACGTCAGTGAGTGGTCCGTGACCGTCGTCGCCGAACACCTCGGCGCCGACCGGTACCGCATCCGGGTCTACGCCGGGACCGTCCGCGGGAAGGGCCGGCAGAAATCCCGCACCTTCCGCGCCGCCAACCAACGCGAGGCCAACCGGGCTGGCGCCGCGATCGAGGCCGCCATCCGCGACGAGATCGCCGACGAGCAGGCAGTCAACGCCTCTCGAAAAGGAACCGTCGCCGAACTCGTCGACGAGTGGTACGCCTACCAGGTCGACCTCGGCCGATCCCCCAAGACACTCAACCGGCTCCCGGTGATGTGCAACCGCATCAAGGCCGAGCTGGGCCGGACCCAGGTGAACAAGCTGACGGCCAAGCAGATCGACAACTTCTACGGCACGTTGCGCAAGACGACGACGAACCGGAAGAAGCCAATGTCGGAGTCCACTATCCACCACCACCACCGGGTGCTGCGATCGATCCTGCGCCAGGGCGAGAAGTGGGACATGGTCGACCGCTCACCGCACTCCAAGGTCAACGTGCCCGATGGTCGGACCGCCGAGATCGCTCCCCCATCTGACGTTGACCTCGAGCGTCTCTTGGCTGCACTGCCGGCGCATGTGCTGCTACCGATCATGGTGGACGCTCGGAGCGGTCTGCGACGGGGCGAGTTGTTCGGCCTGCGATGGATTGACGTGGCGCCGGGTGAGTTGCATGTCCGGAACAACACGATCCAGGTCGGGAGCGTTCTTCACGACAAGGAGCCGAAGGGCAAGCGGGCGCGCAAGATCCCGATCCCGGTCGTGCTCGACTCTGCGCTTGGCGCACATCGCGAGCACTTGGAACGGACGGCCGAGGCGCTCGGTGTGGAGTTGGCGCCGAATGCTCGCGTGTTCGCCGACATGGAGGCAGATCCGACCGGGGTGGTCCCGATGAAGCCTGACTGGTTGTCGCAGTATTGGGCGCGCCACTGCGCCAAGCACGGGGTGAAGGTGCGCGTGCACGACCTGCGTCATTGGTGCGCGACCAGGCTGATCGCCGATGGCGTCCCGATCCCGGTCGTTCAGGCGATGCTCGGCCACGCTCAGCCGTCGACGACGATGAACATCTACGTCCACGCGGTCAGTGGGTCCGAGGAGCTCGTGCGTAAGTCGCTCGGACGGTGAGACCTGACGAACCGACCCCTGAACGCGAAGAGGCCCCGACCCACACGCCGGAGCGCACAGGTCGGGGCCTTCACTCGCCAGGGGGAGGGCGATCTATGGGGTCAGGTGATCGGTGTGGTGCGCACCTGCATCTTCGTCTCCTCAGCAGCGACGACGGCGCCGGTCCCGAAGAACTTGACGACCCAGATGCCCGGCGCAGTGAACGTGGGTACCTGCGCCGACCACACACCGGTCGACGGGTTGGTTGGCGTGATCGTCGTCTGTGTGCCTTCCGGCGACAGCAGCTTCACCGTGACCGTCGTCGGGTCCGTCAACACGCCTGCGATGTTGCGGAACGTGGCCGTGGCGACTGGTGCGTCACCGATGTCGTAGATGCTCATTGATCCTCCGAGAGAACGATCGTGACCGTGGGGCTTGCAACCGACATGGTGGCGGTCGACGACGACAAGGCGAGCGTTGATTCGAGGGTCACGGCGATGTCGACGCTCGGTGACACCAATGTGAGATCGGTGGTTGGCGATGAGAGCGAGACGGTGACGGTGCCGGGAACGAGTGTGCCGGTCGAGCCGGTGCCGGCTACTGCGTGTCGGATGAGGGCGACGCCTGCACTACCGACGAGCCCGGTGGTGGAACCACTACCGGTTCCGATGTGCCGGGTGCATGTCGGTGACCCGCTGCCAGTTGTCGAGGGGACGGTCGTGGAGCCGGCACCTGTCGCGGTGTGGGTCGTGAGGCTTGGCGCCCCGCTGCCGGTGGTTCCGGGGAGTGCGGTTGCGCCGACACCCGCTGCCGTGTGACGGACCAGCGTTGTCGCTGAAGTGCCGGTGATGGGTGCCGGTGTCGATGTGCCGGACCCTGCGCCGAGGTGCGCGCCGAGCGTGGGTGACCCGCTGCCCGATGTTGCGCCTGGCGCCCCAGCGGTACCGGAACCGGCAGCGACAGAAAGGCCAAGGGTGCCGATGGTGTCGGAACGCCCGAACGGCACTTGACCGAAACGGCCGTCACCGAATCCACCGCCGATGCTCGTGACGGTGTAGACGCCTGCGCCAGATGCAACATGGGCCGCCAGTGTCGGCGAACCCGTGCCGGTGACTGCGGTGCCTGCAGCCGTGCCCGTGCCGGAAGCCGTCGCGGCCGCCAACGTTGTCGCACTGGAACCTGACGTCCCGGTTGAGCCGACACCCGCTGCCGTGTGCGCGGTGAGTGTGGTAGCTGATGTGCCGGTGATGGGTGCCGGTGTCGATGTGCCGGACCCTGCGCCGGTGTGACGAACCAGCGTCGTGGCCGACGAACCCTGGGTGCCCGTCGATCCTGCGCCGGAGCCGACGTGACGGGTCAGTGTCGTTGCGCTTGAGCCTTCGGTGCCTGTGGAACCAACGCCTGCGCCCGCATGTCGTGACAGCGTTGTCGCTGAAGTGCCGGTGACTGCGGTGCCTGCGGCCGTGCCGGACCCAGCAGCCGTGTGGCGTGCCAGTGTTCCACCGGTCGCCGTTGACTGACCGAATGGGAGCAGACCGAACCGGCCGGTACCGAACGCGCCGCCGTTGCTGACCACGCCGGTCGAACCTGCACCGGCAGCAACGTCCACAGCGAGTGTCGGTGCGCCAGAACCCGACGCTGCTGAGCTGTTGAGAAGGAGGAGGAAGCTCATCGGCTATCCCCTAACCCGATCAGAACTCGAAGCCGAGGATCGACGCCTTCACGTAACCGACGATGGTTGCGGTGGTCGGGTTCGCACCGAACCCTTGCACGCCGAGTGCGATCCCGGTCCCGGCGGCGAACTCCATGCCCTCGGGGAAGTCGAACACGTACGTCATCGACGATCCCGCGGTGAAGATGGCCGGGATGCCGACCTGCTCGGACCACACCAGCGGCGAGCCGATGACGGCGACACCGGACAGGTTCGCACGCAACGTGATGCGAGCGGAACCGATCACCGTCGCGGCCACATAATCGACAACGATCTTGTTGACCCGGTAGGTCTTGCCGGTGGTCACCACTGCTGGCGTAGCGGTCGCCGCTACAGCGACGCCACCCTTGTACCCGGTCAGGGATCGCATCACCTCGGCGACGGTCGTGATGACCGGGGCGGCCTCGAAGTAGTTGGTGGTGTTACGGCCACTGTCGATGGACGATTGCACCTTGCCGATGAGGTTCGTACCTGCGGTCAACGACTGGTTGAGGAACGTGCCACCCGCGGCATCGCTGGCGCGCAGCGAGATTGTTGCTGTGCCGCTTGTCCATGCCGTCGAGGTGATACGGACCTGAGCGAGTCCGGCGGGGGTGACACGCACCACGCCGTTCGCAATGGTCGTCGGCCCGGGGGTGGACGACCCGGCGACGACGCCATTGACTGCAACCCAGTTCGTGCCGTCGATCGTGCCCTCGAACTGAAGGGTGCCGACCCACGTACCGGTGATCTGGATCGCCACGCCACTCTTGCCATTCAAGGCCAGCGCAACATTCTGCGAGACAGCAGTGATGGAGCCCGACGCTGTGGTGTCGACGTTCCTCGTGGGGAGAGGGTTGACGGTTGAGACGTCGCCGTCGTTGACGCCGTCAGCCCCGTGGACCAGCTTGATCCGCTGGAACTGGATGCCGCCGATGTCGTCGGACGCGGCGGTCACTCCTGACGGTGGGAGTGCGACGTTGTCAGCCATGTCAGTCCATCCCTGCAAGATCGTTGAGCCCAGCGACGACCGACGCCGAGATCGTCTGCCACGATCGCGATTCCCACACCGCCTGCCATTCGGTGCCGACCCACTCGGGCGGGCAGTCGTTGAGCACGACGACCGAATCGAGAAAGCCGCGCAGCTCATCATCGGATTCCAACCGTGCGATCTCTTGTTTGGCACGCTTGAACACGTCGGCGCCGTAGCCGTTGACGATGTGGGTCAGGTGGACGCCGGTGCATTCGAGCCACGTTTCGGGGACGTCCATCTGGGGCGGGTTGGGTACTACGGCGATGAATGCCACGTCTTGCTCCTCATGTCGATCGGGTGTGATTCATGCGGCCCAACGATCCCGGTGCGAGGGTCGTCCAAGTCGGTCGAGGATTTCGTCCGGGCAATGGCCGTGCGTGACGAAGTGGGCGAAGATCGACTCGACCTCGGGCACCGGCACCCATCGCACGCGATCGATCTCCACGCGCACCGATGGTGGCTGTGAGTGGTACCGCTGCCAGTTGTCGAGCATCAACGCAATGCAGGCTTCTCGCGAACGAGGAGCGGACGGCTCCCCGCTCATGTCGTCACGAACGTCGTTACCGAGTTGGCAGGCAACGTCGGCGAGATGGTCGAGCCGGATACCGGCTGCGCGGACAGTGCCGCCCACTGCAGTGACGGCGACACACTCGAGCGGGTGACCGTCATCGTCGTGCGGCCGGCGAGGAGGTCGGCGGTGATCGTCGTGGAGGTCGGTGAAGCGGTCGCGTTGACGGCGACGATGACGCGTGACGTGTCCGACATGAACGCCGACACCAACGCACCGTTCGTAGCCGACGCTGACACACGGCGCGCACCGGGGCGCACATGCTTCGACCATTGGCCCATGTGGTAGGCGTGATCCTTTGGCGTGAACCCCGTGTAGGTGTTGCCCGTGTTGTTCAACGTCACGAATTGGTTGGCGTCGTCGGAACTGAACCACGCCCACAGGGCGTCAACCGCCGACACGCTGTAGGTGACCAGCATCTCGTGCACGAACTTCGCCCAACTGATAGCCGAACTCGTGTAGCCGCCGGCAGTGATCGTTGTCATCAGATCGAACGACATTTCGGTCATCCACAACGGCAGACGGTTCGCGTCGGCGGTCGCTTTCAGTGCCGTCCAGTTCGACAGCGACTCGTCGTAGCAGTGACACCCGATCGCCACCACATACGAGCGGGCCACGGGGTCGGCCAGTGTCGCCGCGATCGACGACGACGCGTCGGATGCTCGGACGTCGTCGGCCAGCACGAACTTCGAGGTCAGCCCCGCCGACACGAGACGCGGCCCAAGGTTCTTGATGACGTCGCGCATCTCGTTGCCCGTCAGACGGTTGCGCCAGTAGGACGGCTCGTTGACGATCGACACATAGTCGAGCGGTTGACCCTGGTCGGCCATCTGCTGAACCTGTTGCAGAATCCATGTCGCGTACTCGGTGGTGGTGCAGGCCAGGTTGACGACCGGTGACGCCGTTGGTGGGCCACCCATCCAGTTGTCGCGCAACACCGGTGACGTCCAGTGCTTGATCGCTGGCCACGTCGAGCGCGCCTCGCTTAGGAAGTCGGAGACGTTGCGGTTGATGAGCGTCGGTGTCGGGTTAGCGACGGCTGAGGTTGTCCACGGGTCATCAGGTTCGCGTGTGTTGGTGCGAATCGTGGTCAGCCCCATACCGTTCACGGGGTCGTACATGAAGTTCAGCAGCGCCGTCTTCTGTGCGCCCGACAACGTCGGTGAGTCAGCGCCAAACATGTCGGGGTTCGTGGTGGCGCGTACCGTCGTCCCGAACCCGTCGATTCGCTGAAACCCGACGATGCCTTCGGTGGTCCTGGATGCGGCTTTTGCGGTCACAGGTTGCCCGCCGCGAAGTTGTCGAGAGAAAGGGTGCCGGTGCCAGCGACTTCCATGTTCAACATGAATCCGGGCGAACCCGTTGCGGTGATCGACGTGTCCGTGAACGGCCCGTACGCAGAGACCCCGTTCTTGAACCCTTCAAGCGTGGACCCGTTGACCTTGAACCGGAAAGTGATCAGACCACCACCGATCACCGAGCCGTCAGCAAGCACGCCGCTTCCGGTAACGAGAGATTCCACCCCAGCCACGTTCTTGCGAATCGTGTACCCGTTGGTGGTGTCGAACATGAACGCGTAGTAGGTGTCTGCCGCTGTGCTGGCGCGACAGATGATCTTGACGAATCTGAACTTTGTACCCGTAGAGAAGTCGGCTTGAATCTCGGCGTACTGGTTGGCGTTGAACGTGTCGGTAGTCCAGCCCGCCGACCTGTCGACGCCGTCTGCCGCGGAAGTGATGGTGTTGCTGGAAATCTGTGGCGCGGCACCGCCGGGCAACGTTGTCCAGTTCGACCCGAGGCCACCGTCAGTCCGGTTGAAATTGTCCAACACCACCAACGGAGCTGTCACGCGCCTCGGGAGGAGCAACACCATCAGAGAACCCGGAGACCGTTGAGAACCAGTGTCGGCCCGACTGCGCCAGTGCCAGCGGTATCGCAGTCCACGGTGACGATCGAGCCCTTAGCGATCAGCGTCGACGAGATCACGGACGGGGTCGCAGCGGTTGCCAATGTCGTTTCGGACACGTCGAACGATGGGCGAGTCGAGTAGATCGACACACCGTCGTCGTTGATGTCGAACGTCGGCAACCCCGACGACGAGGAAGTCACCAGATCACCGAGCGTTTCGGTGGGGATGAAGTCGAACGGCATCGGGAACCGGTACTTGGCGGCACCGGTCGTGATGACCGTCGTGAGATCGGATGACGCCGGGATCACCAGCGACTCCTTCTGCACGCCAGACGACTCCAGCGAGAACGTCGAAGCGTCACGCCAGCGGCCGACCACGACGACCTGAGCGCCGGCCGCCTTCGGGACATCGACCACCGTGCCGGCGATCGTCACCGTTCGGTTCCCGGTGCCGTCCTGTGTGGCGAGCAGCACGAACCGCGACCCGGCGATCGGGTTCGAGATCGTCACCGCCAAGTTCGCATTGAGCGAACCGGTCAACCACTGCTCGGACGCGGCCGATGCGAAGTTGATGGTCTGCGTCGCGCCAAGGTTGGCGAACGTGGTGACGGTCGGGATGCTGGCATCGACGTCGCCGTGGATCTCGGTCGCCCAGTCGTACCAGGATGTGTCACCCTCGACGGGCAACGGAATGGTCATCGGCATGGCGCTACCACCTTTCGATCAGAGGTCAGGACTAGCCGTTGCCGTCGGTGATGGTCAGCGAGGTCACTGACACCGTGCCGCCGGCAGTGATCGTCCCCGACAGGTTCAAGTCACCGGATCCGTTGCCGCACGACATATCGACGATGCGGACACCGGCCGACGTCGTCAACGACGCAAAGGTCTGCGTCCCGGTCGCATCGGCTGACGCATCGGCACCGATCGCCGAGGCGGTCCACACGCCAGCGGCCGCGGCTGCGGCAGCGGTCGCCGACAGGGTGAGCTGCGCGAGCAGAGTGTTGCCCGCCAGCGCCGTGTCGGGGCCGGCCGGCTGGGTGCCGTTGTAGATGCGGAGGAAACCGGACGCACCGATCTCCGTGGTGATCCGATCCAGGCTCGTGTTGCGAACGGTGGTCTTCAGCTTGACAACCATCAGGACTCCTTCGGGGTTTCAGGTGGGGGTGTGCAGGCACCGGCGCCAGCAATGACAAGTGGCGGGGTCTCGGGGGTTGGGTCGGGTTCCATCAGCGGTACACCGACAGCAGCCACACAACGACGGCAACGATCACGGCAACGGCCGCGAGGGTCACCACGGCGCTCTCGCCACGATCGGCGTCGATGTCATCGGCAGGCTTCGGTACAAGGACGCCCTGCGCGTCAACCGGTGACACCTTCGAGCGGGCCAGCAAACCGAGCACGGCGGCGGACACGGCCATGATGGCGCCAACCTGTTCGCCGGACAGGCCGAAGCCGAACGAGACGACCAGGGCCAGCACCGTCTGTACGACTCCCAAGATTGCTACGGGTTCACGGTTGAATATCATTTCTTGTCCCCTTCGGTAGCGATCGGGTGAGTGACGGTCTCGGTGGTCGACGTCGTCACCGTGCCCATGGGCGGCGTCGGCGGGTTGCCGTTCACGGGTGTGTGACCGAGCCCGAGGATCTGCGCCTCGAGCGCGGACACGCGCGCCCGTAGGCCAGAGTTCTCGGATCGCAGGTTGCGGTTGTCGACTTCGAGGCGCACGACGGCGGTCGACAGGCGTTGCGTCTCTGCTTGCAGTCCCGTCACCTGGCCGGACAGCTTGGCGATGTCGGTGTTGAGCGGGGCGAGCAGCGAGATGGCCGTGGCCGTGACGATGGCGGCGGCGTCGGCCTTCTCTTTGCGTCGACCGAACTTGGCGCCGACGTAGCTGAACAGCCCAGCGACGATCGCTGCGACGACGATGGCCTCGGCGGTGACGATGGCGGGGTCCATCAGGCTCGCGCTGCCGTCCAGATAGCCCCACGGGATGTGTTGACGAACTCTGGCGGGCAAGGCGTGGTGGTTGCCGAGGAGCGGATCAGGTCATCGAGTTGGGTTTCGTTGACGTCGACCACCTTGACGCCAGCGCCGACCGGGACCGACCACGCCGACGGGGTGACCGCGTGAGCGAGGTGGGTGCCGGTGTAGATGAGGCCGGTCCATGCGCCGGCGCCTCTGTCGAATCGGATGGCGATCATTTCGATATCCCCTTGCGGTAGTGGTGGCGGAGCGGTCGGGTTGTCGAGTTCGCCGGCGGCGATCTGTGCCGTCACCGTCGAACCGCAACACGCCGTGGCGTCGAGGGCGTGATGCGGCACCGGGCGGGTGAATACGCCGACCGAGTTCCACAGGCGGCGTGCCGTGGCGATCGCCGCCGGCGACACGCCTTCGTTGGTTCGCACGTCGAACAGGATCGGCGCCGTCCAGTCGTTGGCGTTGCCGGGCACCTTGTCGCCGTTGTTCGCCGCCGAGTTCAACTCGGGGCCGCGGATCTGGTAGCTGTCACCGTTCTGACAGACGAGGTACCAGTACCCGAGCGAGTAGCCGCGGTTGCGGACGTAGTCGGCTTGCATCGATCGGAGCCATGCGACCTTTTCGGCGGGGATGTTGTCGGAGCCGGAGTAGTGGGCGACGGCCTGCGTCGTTGGCGCCTTCCTGAGCGGCCCGGTGACCGGGTACTCGGCGGTCTGCCAATAGGTGCGCGGGTAGTCCATGCCGCCCTCCTTCGATTCGATGGTGGACGGCCGTCAGTCGGTGGCGTCGAAGTCGGAGCGCAGCAATCGGATGGCCTGGCGCAGTGTTCGTGCGATGACCTGCACGGCGTCACGGTTCGCCTGGACGGCGTTACGTATCTGTCGCAACCCGTTTGAGAGTTGCGCGGCCGTCAACGTGCCGTCAGGGACGTCGGCGACCGGGGGTGCGTCGATGATCTGCTGGAGCTGCTGGAGAGCGGCGACAATGGCCTTGTCAATCGACCTGTGGTTTGCGTCGAGTCGGCGTTCGTTGATGTCGGCGTCGCTGCGAGGTTGGCGCGCCCACACGAGAGTCGGCACGCCTTCGACCAAGCTGATTGAGTGGATGTGAGTGTGCGTGTCGTCATCTGTGGGACGTTCCGCCGGCACGACTTCGTACCATCCATTCGGTGATGCGGTCGCCGGCAGCGATGACACGACGGCGGTGATGGTGTCGCCGATGACGTGCGCGTACATGTCAGGTGCCGATGTCCTCGACGAGGATGTACGACGGGTAACTGACCGTCGATTCCACCGTGATGGCGCCCGTCCCGGCCTGGCGGCGGGCGACGAGGCGCCGTGTCTGGCTGCCCGTCAGACCGGTCTCGGTGACCGACCCGACCAACGACAGTCCTTGGTTTGCCAGTCGGCACACTGCTGCACCACGGGCGATCGCGCTACCGGCCGGGGTGGTCCCGTTGAAGATGTCAACGACGGCGTAATCGTCGGCGACAGTCGACTGGACGTGACAGTAGAACGAGGTGCGATATCGCCGGGTCGCCGTCGCCGTCCACGTCACCGTCAGGGACGTCACGTCGATAGCCGTTGTGATGGTCGACTGACTTGTGATGCGCGCTGCGAACGCGACGGTACCGAGCGTGTTGGCGTCGAGCCGTGCCTTGACCGATGCGAACGTGCCCTTCGGTGACGTTCCGAGCTCGGTGGCGATCGCCACGATCTCGTCGTACTTGCCGTCATGCAGCGCGGAGTGCGGATCGGTGGACAGGTTGGCGCCGGCGGCGTTCTTGACCGGCAGGGATGTGGGGTAACTGGCGGGCATGTCTGACTCCTCAGGCGATGTTCGAGTTGAAACGGGCGGTCGATCCCCACAAGGTCCGCATGATCTGGGCGGCCTCGTTGTTCGTGGTACGACCGAGGATCGGGCGGACGGTGGAGCGACTCGGGTTGATCGTGAACGCCACTGCGTCCACCATCGCCGGGTACCGGGTCGCTCCGGCCTCCACGGTGACGGTGTCGCCGATCTCGAAGTGTTTGCGGTAGCGCCATTGGCGTGGGAGCAGCGTGTCGAACTCGACGGCCGTCTCAGCCTTGGATTCTGACAGCGACCCGGCAGCAGCAAGGTCGACAGCATCGGCGCCCGTCAGCGTGGACACGTCGTAGAACGACTCGATCCGATCGAGACCTGATTCACCCGACGACGCAGTAGCGAACGTGCGGGCCGTGGTCTCACCAGAGCCGCCCGCGATGACATGCGTCGCTCGAGCTTGCGCCTCGGTGATCTTGATGTTGCCGGTCAGGTCATGCTCAGAGATCACCGTCTGAGCGGTGCGGTCTGCGCCAACGGTGAAGACGAACTCGATGAGCCCCGGTGTCACCATGCGAGGCAGGCAGACGATCTCGGCAGCGTTACAGATCGAGGTAACCAGCGTCGACAACGGCTGCAACCGGGCCGTCCATGTCGTGGTTGCTCCGACGCCGGAGTCGACGACAGAAACGCCGGCGATCTGGCGGGCAGGAAGTGCGAAGGCTCCGAGGTTGTCTGCGATGTAGCCGGCAGCGACCGTCGACGCCGGGCCGGTCCGTGAGTCGTACGCAACCGACCACGGCGCCTCAGTGGCCGGGTTGGGATAGGCCAGGCGCTGTCCAAGGATGCCGAACAGGTCAACGCCCGACAATTGCCACCGGATGCCGTTCGGGCCGTGCGTGGTCACCACGCCGGTATCGACCGACCCGGTCGGCTTCAAGGTGCCTGCGGTGACGATGACGGGCTCCGGGGCGGTCACATCCCACACGATGATCGAGTCGACATCAGAGATCGACGCACCACCATTGAACTCAACGCCACCCGCCGGGATGTCGGCCTGCCATTCGCCGACCTGGTTGCGGTTGGCGACGCCAGCGAACGTGAACGTGTCGCACACGCCGATGCGCTGGAAGTTGTTACAGACGTCGAGGCGATGTTCGGTCGTCAT
Organism: Actinomycetes bacterium; assembly: GCA_031426215.1. Lineage (GTDB taxonomy): Bacteria > Actinomycetota > Acidimicrobiia > Acidimicrobiales > Ilumatobacteraceae > Sva-07. The sequence continues at coordinate 9,924 of JANPKU010000065.1, read as the reverse complement.
GGTGTCAGCCAGCGCGGCTCGTACTGCACATTGATGAGCGACGCCCCAGTGGTCCCGGCGGTCGACGCGACGACTGACACTGTCCCGGTCGGCAGCGTCGGCAGCGTCGACGCTGCAGTCAGCAGCGCCCAGTCAACGGCGCCGCCGTTCAGCGACGGACCACGCGAACCGGGTCGCGTGTCGACCGTGATGACGTTGCCAGCCGTGAGCGCGCTGGCCAGCTGAAAGGTGCCGGAGGTGTTGACGTTGACGACCAGCGAGGTGAAAGGGCCGGTCAACGTCCACACCGGATAGGCGTCGGCGTGACCGGCGACCATGAATGTCGTTGCGTTGCCACCATCGAACGGCGTGGTCGGACTGTCGAACGTGACCGCAGCCGAGTCGAACGCCACCACACCACCGAACGCGATCGCCTGCGTGACTGCGTCGGCATACCACCACGGATCAAGCGCCTGCAACGCGACGACGACCTTGCGCCAGTACGCGGGTAGCGAGTTGCCGCGTCCCTCGTCACCCTCGAGGCCGGTCTCGTAGTACGCGTCACGCAAGTTGCGGAAAGTCGAACCGTCAGACGACACGCGCAACGTGCCCGGACCCCGGAACACGTCGGCCAACATGGCGACCGCTGTCCTCGGACTCGACCCGGTGTCGACGAAGATCGACAGTAGAACATGACGAATCCCAGTGCGACGCTTCACAAGCAGACTGCCGTCACCCTCGGTGCGCGCCTCGGTGTTCAACTCGACCGGAGGAGCGTCCAACCCCATGACACCCGCCAGGACCTTGTAACCGTTCGCCGGGGTGAGCTCGGTCGTGCGACCGTCGGCTGCGATCCACGTGAACAGCGTCATGCCACTTGCGCCAGTCGTGCGAGCGTGAAACCGCGCGACACGTCAGCGGTCGACAGGTTTTTGCCATAGTGGTTGATCGTCAGGTTTGACGATCTTCCACCTTGCACGCCGCCACCAGCGAACACCTGGCCGTTGTTGCCCGGGATGAGGTACTGACGTCCACCCATCATCAACATCTCGGCGGCGTTGCCCTCGCCGACTTCGTACAGGTGGCCGGCACGGACTGGGCCACCATTCGCGCGGGCCGTCGCAGTTCCGAAACCAGGCTGCGTGTAATCGGAAGAGCCGAGCGAGCCGTACTTGACGGAGATGGTGGCGGTGCGCGGCTTGGCTGCAATCGCGTCAATCTCCCTTGTCACCTGAGCCAGGTTGTTCGGGTCGGCGTCGGCGAGAATCCATGTGATCTTGTCGGCCGGGATGCCATTTACTCGGGCGATGTGCGCGAGCACCTCGTTCTGCATCGGGCCCGAGAGCGTGGCTGCCGATGCCAACATCTTCTCGGTCCACAGCTCTTGGCCGGCCACTGAGTCTCGGGTCGTGCCGTCCAGCTCGAGCTGCTTCGTGACCATCTCGTCAGTGGAGATGGCCACGTCGGCCAGGGCGCCACGAATGTCGTAGAGGTTCGCCTCGTTATCATTCAGCGTCGTGTTCGCGGCCTCGATGGCGTCGAACAGGGCGGCCTCCGCGTCGTACAGGTCGTACGTGCCGTCGGCCATCGCCATGTTCGCATCACGTGCTGTGTTCGCAGCCTCGGTCTGACGATCGAGAGCCTCCACGGCGGCGTCGATCGCCTCCTGTACGAGGTAGGTCGACGAGCTGAGATCCTTGGTGGTCTGGTCAGCTGCTCGCACGGCGGCCTCGGCAGCCAGCTGCTTGGCGACCCATTCGTCGGTCGCCTCGCCTGCGTAGTGCACTGCGCCGGTGTGCGTGTTCAGCGAGTCGGTTGCTGCGTCGATGGTGTTAGTCACCTGGGGGCCGATACCGGTCACGCGGCCAGCCCAGCCCCAGATTGCGTTCTCGAAGTCGTCGAGCGTGCTCGGGATGTCCGACACGGTGTTGACCGTCCACTGAACCGCCGGCAAATTGGCGATCTCCTGCCAGCCGCTGATCGTGTCATTGATGAAGGTGAGGCCTCGAGCCAGGGCTGGGATCAGCACGGAGCCGATCGAAGCAGCCATTTCCTCGATGTTGGCTTGCGCCTTCTTCATCGATCCGGCGAAACCATCTGAGGTGTTGGCCCAGTCACCCTGCACCTTGGCGGTTTCCTCCATGATGAACCCGTAACGGGCGGTCTGCTTCTCGGCGTCGGTCATCTTGTCGCCGACCTCGATGATGCCGGTGCTGAGCGCGTACGCCTGAACCTTGGCCTCGGTCATCACGACACCAAACCGCTTCATCGGCTCGGCCTCACCTGACAGGGCTGAACGCATCGCTTCGGCAGCGTCGGGGACGGACGAATTGAAAACGCTGGCCAGGTCGGTGGCTCGCAGCTGGAGTTGCTCCAGGGTGCCAGCGACATCGCCATCACCGGAGGCTGCGATGTCTTCAGCGAACGACGAAAACCCCACCGCGGCCTCGTTGAACGCACGCTGCGACAGACCGAACGATTCGACTGCGTTGGCGCCGAGCTTGTGGACGGCCTCGGCGGATTCGCCGTAGGAGACGTTGACTGCGTTGACCGACTCCTGCAGGTTCGACGCAGCCTTGACCGAGTAGGCGACTGCGGCGCCTGCGGCTGCGGCGACTGCTGCGTATGACAACCCCATCGACGAGGCGATGCCGGCGCCGGCCGTCTGCCACTTGGAGCCCACGGTGGATGTCGTTTTCGTAGTAGACGTTGCGACGGCATCTGTACTTGCGCTGGCGTCGCGCATCGCTTTCTGGTACTGCGCCACGTTGGCGGTCAGCCGGACGGCGACATCGGTTGCGCTCATCGTCGTCCTCCTTGGGGTTCACCGCCGCAGCAGCAGGTTGTGGCGAGGATGTTCGGTCGCCACTGCGTTCCGCTCGGCAGCGAAGGCGCTTGTTCGGGTCGAAAACGCCTCAACTTCGCAACGGGCAACGTCGCCCCACCAGCGCTGGACCTTCTCGTGCTGGGCGAACCTGCGCTTGAGATCAACGGTCACGCCGACGTAGAGCAGGTCGTCGTCGATGTTCCACAACCAGTACAGCGTCGTTTCGGTGTTGTCGTCAACCTTGCCGTACGCAAGCGCCTCGGGATCACCGAAACGGTAATACCGCTGGCCATGCAACGTGCAGAACCCGTACATGCGTACTCGCCGCCCGCACCCCTCGATGGGACAGACTGCGTCCGGATTCCGCAGTGAGACATGAGTGCCAAGAGGTTGCCCTCGGTAGGTCCTCGAATAGTGCATTACGCACATGCCCTTCGCCCAGTGCGGCCTTTCGCAGCCGTCCACGGTGCACAGACTCGGCGGGTTCAGGGTTGGTGCGTCGCGAAGTGTGATCAGCGGGTCGCCGTGCCTACACCACCGGGCGTAATGCATCAAGCACCATCCGCGAGCCTTCTCCACCCGATCGCAGCCCTCAATCGAACACGCTTCATGCGATCGTCTACGAGGCGGTGCGGTGAGCGGTATCCCTGCACGCACTCGCCGATAATGGAGGGTGCACAGACCCTTCGCAACGTGCACCTTTTCGCAACCATCAACCGAGCACGGAGCGTCACGCGGAATGATCCGACGAATTGGTCCGTCCACTTCCCGACCATCGCGCCAGCGGGCGTAATGAGTGCCGCACCATCCACGAGCCAGCACGAGTTGCTCGCACCCATCGATGGAGCACGTACGCTTCGTCATGTCGAACCTCTTGTCAGGTTTGGCCGGGGCCAGGGCAGTTGACGCTGCGCCTGGCCCACTTATTCTAGCTCATTCTGACGTTCGATGATCGACAGGTACAGCCCGTCGAACGAGCCCGACCCGTAGTCGTCGCCGCTGCGAGCCTCACCGATCCGCCGGTTCTCGGCGTCACGCTCTGCGCAGGCGTAACAGTGAATCGGCACCGCTTCGTACGAGCCGTCGTTTGTCTCATCCATGCACTCGGAGCGTGGGTTTCCGCAACCGGAGCAGAGACTTGCTTGGTAGTCGGCCCACTCGAGCGCGGCGTCGGTGTCGTCCGGCAGCCATTGGCGTGGATCTGCGTCGGGCCACTCCTCGGTCGCCTGGCCGACTACTCGCCCGAGGAAAACGCTGCGAGGGATTCGGTAGTGCTCGGCGGCGGCCCGGATTCTTCGCTCCGATGGCGAATCAGACCAGCTGCCGCTAGCGATTTTGGGTTCTTGTCCACCACGTTCGCCTTGATGCACGCATTCCACAGGCGTGACCACGCAGTGACATCAATCAGCGGCGACGCTGCGAGCCTGGCCACGTCCTCGACGGACATCGCTGGCTCAACGCATGAGGCTGCCATCGCTGCGTCAGGGAACGTCTCTGGGTTGTGGTCCAGTGAACGGTCCTGGCGCAGCTGCTCCTTCGTCGGAGCGTGGGCGCGCAGTAGATCCGCCCACGCCCGATGCCCGATGCAACGGAACCGAAACTCGATCGTGGACGCTTCCATCTCCGCTTCGATCTCGATGATCCGCTCAGCGGTTACCAGCCGGTCGGGGTGGTCCTCAATCGTGTCGGAGAGGAGCGTCGGCAGCAGTGCCACCAGGGCTTCGTGCTCGTCGCGGAGCGCCTGCGGAACCGCGGCGATCGTGGCCGTTGTGACGCGGTGATACGCCTCGTCTTCGGCGACCGCCAGGATCTCCTCGATCGACTTGCTCACGCGGCGACGACGGCAGTGATGTTCGGCTGTGACGTCACGTAGAAGCTCACCATGAACTTCTGCGTGGCGTTCTTGCCGTAACCCTCAAGGCGGCGCTGGCCGATCTGGACCGGGTACACCTCGACCTTCTTGGCGGCGACGTTGGCGACGCCCGACTTCGACCGCACGAGGAATCCGTTTGTGCGGAACACGAGCAGGTCAAAGTTGGCGGTCTCCGACGTGTCGTCGCGCTTCATCGTCAACTCGATCGGGCCGACCTTCGACGTGCCCACAACCGACGTGTCATAGATGTCGTCGATGCCTGAGACGTCGACCTCCGCCTCGGACGACGGGAGCGTGTAGTTCGTGATGTTCGTGATGCGGGTGCCGGCGTTGATGTTCGCCACCGTCGGCGCTGCAACGCTGGCGACGGTCGGAAGGAAGTACCAGACGACCTGGCCGTCATGTGCGAGTGCGGTCATTTCTCATCTCCTGTGATCGGGGTGGGGTCTTCGGGGGTTGTCATGGCGGCGACGGCGGCCTTGGCCTCCGGCGATTTCGCTTCGACCCAGCCGGCCGCCTGGTGCGCCGGCATGGCTTCGCGACCGGTGATGAAGATCTCGCCGGGGTGCGCCGGGTGACGGAGCGCGACGGTGTCAGGAAAGTCAGGCATGGGAACTCCGATGTAGGTTTGAGGGATGAAACGACTGACAGCGATGGCCGTCACGGCGGCCTTAGGCCTCGTGGCGTGCAGCGATTCGGGACCGGACGGTGGCGCTGAGATCGCTTGCTCGCTGTTCGCTGACACAGCGAAGGACGTCAAGGACGGCGTTCTGAGTGAGGCTGAACTGCGACCCCGCGTCCAAGAGATCGAGGAAGCTGCCCGCACGAGCGATCAGCCCGGGATGGCCGACGCGGCTCGCCGGATACTTGCGGCGGTGACCTCTGCGGATGAAGCCGACGGTCTGACGGATGCGATGAACGACTTTCAGACGGCCTGCGTCGATGTCGCCAACTAGTCCAACGGGTTGACGGCTCCCAATGCCTCAGCGAGAGCACGGGCAGCGGTTGGTATCTGCGGTCCCATGAACGGTTGGGGCGCTGTGTCCGACGTCCCAAACTCCAGGTGGAACGCAGCGTCGCTATCGGCGATCACAACGGCATCCTCGCCATCGGATTCCACGCGGATTGATGCCTGGGTTTCGCCGGAGCGGACTGCGACCGTAGATCGGGCCCCGCTGGCGAATTTGCCTGCGACTACGGACAGCGCCACCGACGATGCCCGTTCGGCCGCAGGAGCGGACCTGGTGAGGTCGGCGGCGAGCTTGTTGACCTCGGACATGTCGAAGTCGACGGTCATTCGTCGTTCTCCCAGGCGTCCCTGACGGCGTTGTCCTCGCGCATCTGACCGAAGCGCAACATGCCGATCGACGTCCACGGTTCCAGCTCGTCAGACGCCAGATAGCACAGCCGGCGCCGGTCTGGGTTGTCGGCGTCCTGGTCGAGCGTGACGTACTCACCCATCACGATGATGTTCACGAGCACGTCGTCATCGCCGAGCCCAAGCGCCGCTCGAATGTCTGCGGCGATCTCGTCAACGGTCACGCCGTGCCAACTTCGAATCTGTCTGGGCTGAAGTACTTCGGCGGTTGGACGTCGTCATCCCTGATGATCGACGCTGATGCTGTCGGGAAGTCCAGCCAGATCACCTTGCGGCCATCGGACAGCGTGGCGGGGACAGCGACGTTGAACAACGAGCGCACCCTGTCGACAAGCCAACGCACCTGACGAGGATCGGTGCCTACGCTGGTGACCTGGAACGTCGGCGCAGCGTCGGAGCGTGGATCTTCGAGCGAGCCTTCGGTGATGCCGCCGGCAATCGAGTAGACGACGACGTAGCCGGAGCCAGCGGGCGTTGACGTTGGAGCGACACCATCGCCGACGGACAGGCCGCCAGCGGTGAGCACACCGATCACCCAGTCGATGAAGACGCGACTCCCATGGATCGTCACGATTGTTTCGCCACAATGGATGGTCCTACGATGCTGGCACGCAGAAGCGCAGGGTTGGGTTGGATCGACCAGCACTTCGCGACTTCCCAATCGCCGTTCGACAGGCGAGTGATGAAGTACCTCTCGTCATCGATCCGCATCTTTCGCTGGACTCGCGTCGTTGCGTCGTCGATCTCGACGGCTGTGACATCCTTCGTCGTCATGCCGTGCTCGTGAAGAGTGGCGAGAATGAGATCCGCGTCGTCGGTGGAAATCTCCCGGTCAAGATGGAACACGTGTCCATTCGACGCCGGGCATTTCACAGATCCGTACTTCACTGACAACATCGCTGTCCCCTCATGTCACGGCCTCGCAGGCGTAGCTCTTGTGGATCGTGAAAGTCGATCGGGGGACCGCAGTGACGCGGTACTCGAAGCCGATCACGTCGGGGTCGGCCGAAGTGGTGAGCGTGATGACGTCGTCGATGTCGATGCCGGTGACGTCGTGCGGGAACACGGCAATGAACCGGGCAATCGAAACCTGCTGCTCACCAAACAGCACCTCGGACTCCTGCGGCGTCGGTTGACGCAGACGACATGGCCCGGTGTGGACGACTGTGCCGACAGACGGCACGAGGACTCCGGTGATCGCATTGAACGTCGGGGAGCCTCCTGGGCGCGTGACGACTGCGGTGTCGAGCATCAGATTGGCGGCGGCACGACGGCCGCGCTCAACGGCGGTCAGAACACTCACCCGGTCCATCCTTCGCTGTACGGGTCGTACTCCTCCGGCGTTGACGAGCCGAACGCACCTGACGTGATTGATGGCGTGTCCGCCCCGGTGTCGACGCGTGTGGTGGCCAACGTCCACAGCCCGGATCGGCCGGTGACGCGACGCAGCGCCTTTCGTTCCGCCTTGGTCAGGTAGATGTCGGGGCTCGTTGACGAGAACGTCGATGAGTAGTCCTGGATCGACTCCGACGCGAGCATGTCGGGGTTGACGAATGCCCGGCGCGCGGCGGCGACGGTGACCGCCACCGCCACGTCCGGGAGATCTGCGGCGAGCTGATTGGCCACGTTGACCCATGTCAGTCCGGCTTCGAGCCGGACCAGGGCCGACGCATCCTGCAACACTGCCTCCGCCCGCGCGTAGTCGTCCAGATCGACGCCACCAGGAATCCTGGCGGCGAACTGTTCGAAGGACGCGAGCGGGGGCAGCATCGTGGATCAGGCGTTGTCGACGAGCTTGACGGCGCGAGTGAGCGTCGCCGTGCGTCGCACGGTTCCGGCGGTGATGTCTGCTGAGAACAACGCAGCAGACCCGTTGGGCGTGGTCGACACCTGGAACGTCGTTGCCGCCAGGTTGGCAGCGATGACGTAGTAGGTGGTGCCTGCGGTCAGACCGGTGCCACCGGTCAGGGTTGGGAACACGACGGCCTGGCCGGCAACGAAGCCGTGAGCGGCCGCGGTGTCGATGATGTCATCGAGTGCGGCCGACAACGCCAGAGTGATCGTGGTGCCGGCGCCGAGCGGGTCTGGCTGGAAACGACCCTCGGAGTCCACGATTCCGGTGTCTGGGACGATGTCGGAGCCGATGAACACGTCAGCGAGCACACGGTCGCGGACGTTCAAGAAGTCGTAGTCCCGCAGGAGTCGCATCGCGAGCCCGTTGAACGACTGCGTGGTGCCCCACGCCGCACCGTCAGGCACGATCGGTGCGCGCATCGCCAGCGCGAACGCTGACATGTGGAACGCATACCCCTCGTCGGGGTCGATCGCATTCGACGTGACGACCTCAAACCCGTACAGACGGCCGATCGTCGCGTCTCGGAGCGCGGACGATGCAACAGCATCGCCACTCACCGAGGCGGTGAACGCCGGTGCCTTCAGGATCTTCGCTTCGAGGTCCGCGCCGATGAGCAGCGTGCGTCCGTTCGCCGGGACGTTCGCCTTGTTGAGAGCGGCGCGTGCGTCGATGATCGTGTCGGTCGGGTCGGTGTTGTCGACTTCCAACGTGGTCGCGTAGGTCGCACCGGAGATGGTGGTTGCCACGTTGTCCTCGATGCCGCGGGCGACCGCCGACATCATCGGGTTGAGGACCTGCTCGCCGAAGTTGACGATGTCGAGCGTCATCTCCTCGTCCGACACACCGATGGCCTTGTAGACGTCGGTGTCGAGCGTGAGGTCGACCTTGGTCTCGTTCAGCTCGTCGACGGTGATCGGGGTGCCACCACGCAGCGCCCGGGTGCGGGCCGCCATGTAGGCGGGCACTCGGATCGACACGGTGTCACCGGCAGCACCGGCAAAGTCACCGCCGGCATCACGCCAGACGAGTCGGGGAAGAACCAGTTCGCGCTCGAGCAGGCCGAGACCTGCGCGGACGACCTGTGTCGCCTTGATGAAATTGCTTGCCACGGGGGACCTCCTTGAGGGGTTGGTTGGGTGTCACCGCGGGTCGGCTCCGTGACAGAGCGCGGGCGGTTCCGATCAGCGCCGAGCGATCAAATCCGCGAGCTTGCGCGGGTCTGTCTCTTCGGGCTCCTCGGCTGGGGCGCCTCCACCACGCAGTCGCTCTTGCGGGCGACTGATCGGTCTCGGCTTTTGTTCGTCGTCGTCCCCACCACCGGCGGCGGCGGGAGCGAAATCGGCGAGCAACTCGTCAGCGTCAGCTTCGAGCTCCTCCTGCGTGTTGCCTGCGAGGCGCTTGGCCTGGCCCGGGGTGAGCCCCTTCGAGGCTGCGACCTCCAGACGGAGTGCGCGCGCCTCGGCTGCTTCAGCTCTCTTCTCGGCGGCCGTGAGGCGGTCGGTCAGCTTCTCGCCGTCCGACTTGTCGCGGTCCTCGATTTCCTTGAGCTTGCGCCGGGATTCCTCAGCTTCCTTGTTCGCCTTCTTCAGCGCAGCCCTCACGGCTGCGAGGTCGTCGGCGTCCGCGTTCAGCTTCGGTTCCGGCTTGTCGTCGGGGTTCGGCTTGTCGCCGGGTTCGGGTGGTTCATCTGCTCCGCCGGTGACGACTGGCAGGATCTTCCCGTTGGGGAACACCCAGAAGTTGCCGTGGCGTGCGGGGGTGGACAGGTCGGCCATCTCGGCCTCCGTTTCTGCCCCATCTCGGGGCGTAGTGCGACCCCATCGCGGGATCGTCTTCATCGCCAGCGGATTGCTGGCGGCGATCTAGTCGGCCTCGGGTGCGTCAACGACCCGATATCCCTGGAGTTCGAGTTCCGGGAACGACTTGGCGTCAATGAGCGCCGGTTCGGAGAACACCGGGTTCACCCTGCCGATCTGCACGGGCAGCTTTCGGCTCACCCACACGTAACCGTC
>JANPKU010000064.1:0-2527 GCA_031426215.1 Actinomycetes bacterium | reverse complement strand
TGTAGTGCGCGCGCAGGAGGAGGTTGGCCTTCGACGACAGCGCGTGGTCGTACTTGAGCTCGGCCAGAATCCGGCCGTCATTGCCGAAGTTGCGGGGGTCTCCGAACCGTGACGAGTAATTGCCAGTCGGGATCGAGTTCTCGCGCGAGGTACCAAAGACCTGGAGGGTCAGATCGCGATACCACGCCTTGCTCGTGAGCGTGTACGCGTGAAACTTATCGAAGCCGGCCGTCACGTTGGAGGTGACGTCGCCGGACCCCGCATCGAACAGCAGCGGGACGTCGCGGCCTTGCGAGGTGGCTCCGGCGACGCTGGCCCATACGCCGGCATACTTACTAAATCGCTCGACAAAACCGACGCGTGCGCGCGAGGTCGAGTTGTCGTAACTCGAGACCTGGCCGTGAATGCTCCTGGGCTCGTCACGGCCCTTCATCACCAGGTTGACGACGCCCGAGACGGCTCCGGTGCCATAGAGCACAGACGAGGGACCACGCACGATCTCGATCCGTTCCACGTCCCCGAGATCGACGCGACCGTCGTAGTGAATGAACGGTTGGTAGAGAATATTCTCGTTGAGCACTGCGCCATCGGAGAGGACGAGGAGCCGATTGGAGAAATCGTTGGCTTGCCCGAGGCCTCGCACCGCGGCGCTGCCGTAGATGCTGTCGAAGTTCACGGCGAAACCACGAACTCCGCGGAGCGCCTCCAGGATCGTCGGGTAGCCGAACGCCTCGAGCTCCTGGGAAGAAATGATCGTGACGGATGCGGGGGCGTCGTCGATGTTCTCGGTCTGGCGGGATGCCGCCGAGACCGAGCGCTCGGGAGTCATCCGGAGGTCGCGAAGGTCGGTCTGTGCGTTGGTCCGGATCTCGATCACGCGCTCGATCGATTCGTATCCACGCAAGCTGACGCGAACCGTGCGCTTGCCGATCGGAACGTTGGGAATTACCGCGGGGGTAAAGCCATAGGCCTTGCCGTCGATCTCGACGAGGGCGTTCGACTCGTCGGCTGAAACCAGCAGCGAACCGACGACCGCGACCGAGCTGGCGTTCGCTTGGATGGACTTGCGCGGCTCGATGGTGAACGTCTGCGGGGAGACCGTGAACCCGGAGCGCTCGAAGTACGCGATGTGTGGACCCGGTGCGAGATCGAGCGTGCATGGCAAGGTGCAGGCAACTGCACCGCGCTCGTCATCGATCCGGACCAAGGTGCCCGAAGGGCCAGTGAGCTCGACCTTGCCGGTGATTCGAACGAGCTCGAGCTTGAGCGCCTTGGTCTCGCCGACCGTGCCCGCCACCTTCTCGACCTTCTGCGGCTCGTACCCGGGTAGCTCGACAAGGATCGTGTAGGTGCCGGCCTTGAGACCCAGCTGCGCTGGAGACGTGCCGACCGATCCGAGGTCGCGTCGATCGAGGTAGACCGTGGCACCCGTAGGGACGGTCTCGATCGAGATCACCGCGACGCGTGGACCGATCCGAGCGAGTGCTCCCGTGACATCGCTCTTGAGCTTGGTGTCGACACCCTCTCCACGCCCCGCATCGACATAGTAGCGATACGCATCTGGGAAGCGGCTGAGCTGCTCGTAGGCGCGCGCGATGTTGAACATCACGTTGCGGTTCGGAACGAGCCGGTTCGAGGCAAGGAAGTGCTGCAAGGCGCCCGTGAAGTCGCCCTTCGCGTAGGCCTCGGCGCCGACGGAGAATTGCAGATCCGCTTCGTCCGCGACCCCATCTGCAAAGACCGGGCTGCTCGAGACCATGGCCAGCAAGCAGCCCATGCTCGCGGATGCCACGAGGGAACGGATTCGGGACATGGTACCTCTTGGAACTTTCGCTAGCGCGTCATCCGAATGTCGAGCGGCTGCTCGCCATTCTTCGGAACGACCTTCTCGGTCTTCTCGGTCTTCTCAGTCTTTGCTGCCTTGTCAGGCTTCCTCGGCGGAGTGCTTGGCCGAACCTTGGACGTCGCCACGACCTTGAGAGGAAGCAGCTCGAGCGCGAGGGTCACGTCTGCGGTCAAGGCAAGGCTGCGGACGACGTCCGCATAGCCAGCCTGCGAGACAACAAGTTCACCGGGCGCGGCCTGTCGATCGACCGAGATCTGGAGAGGCGTGACGCCCAGGCGCTTACCACCCATCGTGACCGTGCTGCCGGCTGGAGTCGTGGCGACCTTCAGAGTTACCTGTGGTGGCTTGTTCGATCGAGGCTCGGCTCCGCTGCCAGTAGAAGGGACCTCGGGAACAAACGCCCCGACGTTTCTCGGCGGTACGGCGGGATCCGGAGCTGGCGTACCTGGAGGCTGTGTCCGCACGGTCGAGTCCACCGTACCAGCCGCTGGCTTCGCCTTCGGCGACATCCGCTGGACCGCAAAGACCACTCCAAAAACACCGAACACGATGGAGAGCGCCACCACCGCGATCAGGCCCTTGCGTCGTGCCTGTGGTGCGGGTGGATGGCTTGTCGGAGCTGGCGGAGGAGGAGACGTCGGAGTCGAACGCTCTCGCGGGGCTGCCGACATCGACGACGAC
>JANPKU010000063.1:0-2999 GCA_031426215.1 Actinomycetes bacterium | reverse complement strand
TTCCCGGTCGACAGTTCATATCCAGGGCAGCCGAAGCGCCGAGCGGTGAATCGGGTCAGACCGAGCCGAAGAACCCACCCGACACCCTCACCGACCAAAGGGCCCGCAAGGCAGATGAGCAACCAACAACATCATCCCTGTGGTGAATTCGGCAGCCTAGAACGTCGCGGCACAGGAACAATCATGAGTGCCGTACTGCGAGCGACAAGTGGCATTTGGGTCCCAAGCTCGGCCCCCGTTTGGCGGCCATCGCGAGTAGCGCATAGCGCGAGCGCCTAGCGGCCCCAAGCTCGATGCTTGTCTTTCGACTTATCGTGCGGCCACGCCTCAGGATTCAACACAAGACGACGTCTCGAACAGACGGCACCGGAATGCCAAGGGACTCCCAAGCACGCACCCCCGAACACCCCGCAGGAACCTCCGATCGACGATCGGCTAGCCCTTCCTGCCCGGATGCTGGGGTGACAGTGGTGGTCTGTGGTCGGGTTGGTCATGAGAGTAGTTCGAGGAGGTCGGCGGGGCGTCGACCGTGCATGTAGTCGCCGTGGTTGCGGCGGTGATGGTTGTAGGTGTGGAGCCAGGCGTCGGCTTCGCGTTGGAGCTGTCGGATGCTGTTGAAGCAGAGCCGGTGGAACGCTGGCCGCCAGCACTCCTGCAGCATGGTTCCTTGGAAGCGTTCGACCACGGCGTTGTGGTTCGGTGACCGTGGTGGGATGAACACGCGGGTGACGTTCTTCGCGGCGAGTGCGTCGGCGAACTTGGTGGCTTTGTATTCGGGTCCGTTGTCGGCAACGATCGCCTCGATCGGGAACCCCATCTTGCGCCACACCGTCCAGATCCGTTCGAAGAACGCGACTGACAGGTCTTTGTTGACGGTGCCGTGAACAAGCCACACCATGGCCCAACGAGTGGCGGTGTCGACAGCGGTCAGTTGGTAGACCTTGCCGACTCCTTTCAGGTTGCCGATGTAGAACGAGTCAACCGCGACAAGGCCGCCAGGTTTGCCGGACCAGTGGCAGAACCCGAACGGTTCGTCCTCGACCGCAACCTCAGTCACCAGGCTGAATCGCCCTGGGTCTGTTGTCGGCTCGTTCTATTTGATTCCAACCCCGGTCGGGGCGGTCCGTTGGTCAGCGTAGAACGCTGATTCGAATTCTGCTGGTGGCACGTCTCGGCAGTGCGAGTGGAGGCGGTCCTCGTTGAACCAGTGCACCCAGGACAGTGTTTCCAGCTCGAGTTGGTCGACGTCGTCCCACGCTCGCGGGGCGTCGGGTCCGTAGACACACTCGGCCTTGTAGAGGCCGTTCACGCTTTCAGCGAGGGCATTGTCGTAGGAGTCTGCGACGGTCCCGATCGAGGGGCGGGCGCCGATCTCGTCGAGTCGCTCGGTGAACCGAACCGACGTAAATTGCGACCCGGCATCGCTGTGTGTCACGAGTCCGACCAACCGTTTCGACCCTCTCGATCGCCGTGCCATCTCCAGCGCGTCGAGGACCATCTCGGTTTTCATGTGCGACGCGGCTGTCCACCCGACGATGCGCCTCGAGAACGCGTCGACGATGAAACACACGTAGGCCATCCCCGAACGAGTGGGGACGTAGGTGAGGTCCGTGACCCACAACGCGTCGGGCCGATCGGCGGTGAAGTTCCTGTCGACCAGGTCCGGTGCTCGCGTCGCATCCGGGTCGGCAACGGTGGTGAACACCTTCTTGCGGCGCCGGCTGACGCCGCGAATGTCCAGCTCACGCATCAACCGTGCGACTTGATCGCGGCCCACATCGTGACCGGCGCGTCCTGCTGCTTTCCAAAGTTTGTGCGCGCCGTAAACCTTGCGGTTCGCGATCCACAACACCATCAGCACCTGCATCATCGCCACGTCACGAACAGCGCGAGGCGACGGTGACAGCTCACGGCGTTTGGCTGCGCGATACGTGGACGGAGCGATCTGCAACACGTTGCAGATCGGCTCGACTCCGAACTCGTCGCGATGTGCGTCGATGAAATCGACGATCACTTGTGTGGGCGGTCGAGCTCCGCCGCGAAGAAAGCTGACGCCTTTCGCAAGATGTCGTTCGCCCGACGCAACTCGCGCAGCTCCTGGGACATCTCTTTGTTCTCCGCTTCGAGGTCGCGGACGCGCTGAGCGTCCGGGCCGGCAAGCCCGGCATCGATATCGGCGTCGAGCCACCACTTCCGGATCGACTCGACGCCGTAGTCGAGTTGCTTCGCGATACGCGACACCACCCCATGATTGGTTCCCAGTTCGGCAGCGAGCTGTCGACACAGCCTGACCGCCCGCTCCTTCTCGACGTCGGTGTAGCGACGCGTCGTCGCCTTCCCCGGTGACTTCTCTCTCGGCATGACCCCATCCTTGTTTCCAAGCTCAGGAGCCGCCAACGAACCCAGGGCGATTCAGAGTACCGAGATGCTGCGGGTGTGCTTCAACTAATGGAGGAGCTCGACAAGAGAGTCGACCTCTACCTCCAGATGATCGATCCCTCGTTGGTCGGCCCTGCCAGCGAGCAAGAGTTGGCGGCCTTCGCGGCATTGCGAGAGCTAGGTGTCATCGTCGCTCGACCGATGCTCCTCGCAATTCACGAGATCGAAGCGCCGCCACAGGCCGTTGAAGAATTGCTTCGCCTCATCGTCCACCGAATCGTGACCGGCTACCTCGGCACTGGTGCGGTCGAGCGGCGTTTGAGCGGCGCCGCACGATCGATCGCTCGCGACCGCAATTGGCTCAAAGTGATGAGCTCGCTCGAGGACTTGAACCCGGCTCGGGACGACTTTGAGCGGCAGCTTGGATCACGTCCCCTCAATAAGATCGAGTTGGGTTTCGTGTTGCGCTCGGTGCCTATGAGCGATATCACTCCACGTCAGCACGAATACCAGTACGTACATGCGATTCGGCCGCGTGTTGCTCCAGACTGGCCTGGTTTCCCGGATGAGGATCTCACTCGATGGGGTTCCACCGCCGGAAACGCTGTTCTCGCGTCGCA
>JANPKU010000062.1:0-4967 GCA_031426215.1 Actinomycetes bacterium | reverse complement strand
CGAACAGTCCGCTCAGCCAGGACGAGATGGCTGCGATGACCCCAGCCGAACTCATAGCTCACCTCGAAAGCTGGCACGCGAGCGGCAACAGATGGGGACCGGAGCCATCGCATGAAGGCCAAGGCCGCGAGCTCCAGGGCTTGCTGACGACGAATCCGAAGGCCCTTGCAGGAGTCGAAGACCTCGTTGGCCGACTGCGCCCGACCTACCTGAGGGCCATCCTTCAAGGATGGGAGGCTGCGATCAAGGCGGACCTAGCACCGGACTGGACACAGATCGCAGGTCTGACTGGCGCCGTACTGGCCCACATTGACGCCTCGGACTTTCCCGTGGAAGGAGAGGGTCGGTGGGACGATGACGCCGACTTCCGAGCTGCTAAGCAGGCGGCGGTCGGCCTTCTGGAGGAGCTTGCCCAGAAGCGTGCTTCACCCCTGGTGCCTGACGATGCGATGGCCCGATTCGCCGAGATGCTGATCTCGCTCGCTGCGGATGAGACTGCCTGGAATGAGTACCACGGATCTGAGAGCGGGATGGACGCGCTCACCACCTCGCTCAACTGGCAATGGCCGATCTGGCTCCGCGGGCTGATCCACCTACTGTCACGCGGTAAGGACACTCCGTGGTACGACGCCGCTCAGTCGGCCGTAGAGGCCGAATTGGCACGAGACGACACCGGAGGTGCATCGCGGGCTGTCCTCGGTGAGGGACTTGGACGCCTCATCGACGTAGATCCCGAGTGGGTTACTCCGAAAGCTCCCGACTGGTTTGGATCGGCGGAAGAGCTGACGGACTCCCAACAGATTGCTCTCACGACTGCGATGGCCGTCCACCGTTACCACCCGAAGCTGTATGACTTGCTCACGCCTCCGATGCTCTCCGCCATCGACCGCGAACAGCCGATCATCTCTGGTTGGGACAATCACACCGACCCGATCCGGCGAATCGGCGAGTGGGTCATCGACGCACTCATCCGTGGCCACGTGACAACCGATGACCCAGTCGCCACCAAATTCTTTAGGGACGCACCAGCGAAGGTCCGCGGTGATGCCATCGGGCACATCGCCTGGAACTTCATGCACGCTGCGATCGTTGATGACGACATCTGCGACCGATTCGCTGAGTTGTGGGACCAACGCGTGCTGCACGTTCGAGAACACCCGGAGGACCACGAGGAACTCAGCGGGTTCGTCTGGTTCGTGAAGAGTCACAAGTTGGACGTGACGTGGTGGCTTCCCCGGCTCAAGGAGGCCCTTGAACTCGACCCGGGTTTGAGCTCTGAGTGCCACATGATCAGTGATGAGATCGCCGAGTCGGCAGACATCGACCCCCGCACCGCGCTCAACGCGCTGAAGTCGATTTTCGACGGGCGTAACGACGCGGGCCGTGTGTTCTACATGATCGAGCAGAAGGCCGTACCGAGGGTGATTGCGCGTGCAATTGACTCCGGAGACGGGACGCTGAGGCAGGACGCGATCGCGTACATGAACTTCCTGGGCGAGAGGGGCAATCTGTCACTGGAAGCCGCGGTGGACAGGGAGCGAAAGGCCACGCACCCCGGCTAGCTAGTCGGCGTCGTAAACCCTACGCGCCAACAGTTCGGCCTGTATCGATCAACGGACGGCGTCGACCGGAGTATCACATATCGCCGACTCCGCAGCGGGAGCGCGGCCTCAAAGGACGACGATAGAGCCCTCGTTGGTCACCACAGCAGGTTCGGCGTAGACGGCGCGGACCAGTTCGTCCGTCGTGAGAAGGCCCCACTTCTCTGCGACAATCGGTGCAGAGAGGTGCACCGGAGATCTTCGTTCTGTCTTGAATCGCTTGCGTTCAGCGTCGACATGATCATTCGAGGCGACCGTAAATCGAGTACCGACCTCGTCGTTGCTGACATGAACGAAGATCCAAAGGTCAATGTCACGGGGCTTGGCGCCAATCGAGAACTTCTTGCCGACGCGACACGACTTCACTTCGATCGTGCGGCCGTCCGGCGCGGGTAAGCGCAGATCCCATCCGGAGGTCCCGACCTCGGGATGTTCCGCACCCAAAGCAAGTGCTACCTCGCATTCCGCCAGACGACCGCGAAACATGGTGCCGCGACCACGTGCGGTCGAAACGATGACTGAAGCAAGCCGCCGTTCAGCGGGAGTAAAGGATTCTGGGTCGGCGAGTTCAAGCACGCCTGCCTCAGGACTCTGCATGGCGAGTTTCTATCTGGGCTGAATGGCAGTTGCTGACTGAGCTCCGCTCAACCATTGTCGCAAGGTTGCCGATATCGGAAAGCGCGGTTTCGCGGAGCATGACTCGAAAGGAGTAACGGAATGGTCCGATGCGGACGGTGCCACCTTGACCACTCAACTCCGGCAGACGTGAAGGCCTGCTACCAAAGCGCCGCCAAACCGCCGGAAGGTCGGACATCTCACAAGCGTTCCAAGGCCTTGGCGACTGGTACCTGGCGCCCGATAGGCGGAGTGGCGATCGCCGATCCGGAGCAACCTGCACTCGTGTACCTGATGAACCAACCAACCCTGAAAGCACTCAAGATCGGTGTGACCGCGACAGACCGAATCGAACAACACGAACTGCATGGTTGGTGTCTCATCGAGAGCTGGTGGTTCGTAGAAGGGTACGAGGCATTGGACGTCGAGGAACTCGTCCTCGATCGGTGGCGCAACGTCTTCTCCGCGCGTCCCGCTGTCTCGAGCGGCTTGATGCCTCAGCATGGGTACACGGAGACGATTCGCGACACCCCAGCTACACGTTCGGACGCACAGCAATTCGTCTCGGAACGGCACCGGGAGTACTTGGACCGGATCACGTACGACCCCGAGAGGTTCGACGACTTCACTGAGTTCGACGAATACGAGGATGTCGCTTGGACATCGCCCAGTTACACGTGGGAGACCTGAAGGAGACGCACTCTCCTTGCACGGTGCAGCATCACCTACCCCGGATCGAGTCCGGAGGTCGGCGGCGAATCCCGTTCGGGGCACCCAAACTTCAATCCGCCGTAACATCCCCCAGCGAGGTGAGGTTGATCGGAAAGACACCGTCACCGACCCACCCTGTGAAGGTGCCGTCGTCGGCATGCACGTTGAAGTGGATTACGTCGGTCGAAGGTTGGTATCGGCCAGGGGTGGCATGGCGGCGCCAGGTAGTGGAGGTGGCCAGGAGCCGTTCGTCCCACGACATCTCGTCGACATTTACGACTCCGGAACCAACTCCGACAAGAGTGCGGGTCTGGGCCTGTTCGTCCAAGCGGACGATGCTGTAAGTGAGTGCAGTGAATGTGGTCATGTGGCCTCCGCCGTGCAGTCAGTCCGTGTGATGAAGAACCCACTCGGCGTTGAATCGAATCCGACGCCGGCTCCTCAATCTCGAGAACAGTAGGGGCTCCGATGCCGTTCCATGTCCGGTAGCAGACCGGCATCTGAGACGCCTTCCTCGGGTGCCACCGACCGCCGGGTCAACGCCGTGTTCCGCCGGCTCGTTTGTCACGACGATGTCGAGTCCGCCGCGACAGCGTTGTCCGCTTGTACGGGCTATGCCTGGGAGAATTCTGCCATGACCGCATCCGCCACGCCGCTCGATCTGGATTGGGACGACGAAGTCTGGGCAGAGAGATCTGATAACAACTGGCAACAGGGACTTCGATGGCAGCAAGCGTGGTGGCGCGCGGTGCGACTCGAACTCCCGGCCGGCCCGTTTTCGGCCGCCCGGCCCGATCGGCTCGTTGCTTCGACGCTCGCCCTCGATGCTCCTGCCAACGCGAACTTTCTGACCGACGATGTCGCGAGAGCGGTCGAGCGTCGGCTACGAACAAGCGGCGGAGGCCTGGTGAAGGAGGACCGGCTGCGGCGATTCCTGCTCTCGTCTCAGCCAATGTGCTTCAACTTGTTCGGCCAGTTCCAAGACGAGCACCGGAGTGAGGCTTTACTGGCATGGGTTTGTCGTGTGAGCCCTGGCGCGGTCAGGGTGACACGGGTCGAGATCGAATGGGCCCCGCCGGCCGAGGATCATTTCCGCGGTGGATCTGCCTTCGATGCTTTCGTCGAATACGAGACGGCAGATGGCGGACTGGGATTCCTTGGCGTTGAGTGCAAGTACCACGAAGATCTTCGCAAGTCCGATGTCCCGAAGGTCCGCGATGTGTACAAGTCCTTCACCGGCGCCTCGGGACTGTGGCGAGCAGGAGCGATAGAGCAACTTGATCGGATCGGGCTTCGGCAGTTCTGGTTGAACACTTTGCTCGCCCAGTCACTTCTAGCGAAGGACGACCGTTACAGCGAAGGCACGTGCGTGATCACGGCGTGTCAGGCCGACCAATCCGCACGCACCGCGTTCGCATCGGTGCAAGCGCAGCTCGTGACAGCCTCCGGGCTGGTTTGGCAACCGTGGGAATCAATCGTGTTCGACATCGTCGGGCATGATCGATGGCGTCAGAGTTTCGTTGAGCGATACCTCGACTTCACGCCGGTTCGACACCTACTCAGATCCGGCGATCCACGCCTTGAAGCGGACGCATCCGACTGACCAACGCTCGCGCCGGCTGCGCCCATGATCGTGAACTCTCATGGTGCGCCGCCACGCAGAGGAAGCACTCGCCAGACGCACGCTGACTCACCTGTCCCGCTGTGCGCCTGGAGTCGTGTCGCAAACTCGCCGTGAAATCGCTTCGAGCCGATCCAGCGAGCTGGGTTCGGCCAAGAAGCCCTCGACGCGGCTCGCCCGTTCGGCCGGGCATGAATTCAATGATGAACCGACTGGCCAGCTCGGATTACACAGTCGATCAGGCCGCCACGTTCATCTGAACGATGAACTGGTGGCCTGCGAGTGGGTCTAAATGTCTTCCGTGCTGTCGACCCGGCCGTCTACGCCAGCTTTGCCAGTTCCTGGTCGATTGCGGTCTGGATCAGAGGGTCGTCGGGCGTCACCGTCGGTGCGAAGCGGCGCACGACCGTGCCGTCGCG
>JANPKU010000061.1:0-21524 GCA_031426215.1 Actinomycetes bacterium | reverse complement strand
AGCAGTGTGTCGAACTCGCCGGATCTGACGATTGGCGTCCGCACGGCTTCGGAGGCGATTCTCCTCGCCGCAGCTCGTATCTCGTCGAGGGGGATCACGCTGCACTGCTCGTGCGAACGGTGAACAAGCGAAAGCCCGTCTTGGAAGCCAGGCGGTCGCACGAATACCCACGCTCGATGAGCCAGCGTTGCAGCGAATCCGCTCCGAGGTGCTTCTGGACGACCAGCGACGCGCTGCCGTCGGCATCGAGTCGTGCGAGCCACTCGATCAGGAGCTCGTGCAGTGCGGACTTGCCGATCCTGATCGGCGGGTTCGACCAGATCGTGGCGAAGTGGACGTCGGGCGGCACCTCGTCGGGGGAGGCGACTCGAATGTTGGCCAGACTGTTGCGTTCGGCGTTTCTGGCGCACAGCTCGCGGGCGCGAGCATTGACGTCGAGTGCCCAGACGGTCGCGCCGGGGGAGCGGCGAGCCATGGTGAGTGCGATCGGGCCGGCGCCACAACCGAGATCGAGGAGATGGCCCGCCGCGGCGATCGGGAGATCGGCTCGCAGCAGCATCGACGTGGCGGTGTCGAGATGGCCGCGGGAGAACACCCCGCGATCGGTCTCCATCACGAAGGCGGTGTCCGGCAGCGTGACGTCGACCATCACAGGGTCGGACGGCGTGCTCTGCTGGTCGTCGAAGTAATGGCCCGGTCTGGGCTCGCGGGGGGACCCGTCACGGTCGGCGGACACTCCCGTAGCCTGGCAGAGATGTCGTACACAATCCGCACATACGGCGACCCGGTACTGAAGACCAGAGCGTCGAACGTCGACGACGTCGACGGCAAGATCATCCGCCTCGTCGACGCGATGTTCGACACGCTCGTCGACTCCGGCAACGGCATCGCACTCGCCGCACCGCAGATCGGCGTGCAGAAGCAGGTCGTCGTCTGGGACATCGACGAGAATCCGCTGGCGATCATCAACCCCGAGATCGTCGAGTCGGACGGCGAATGGGTCTACGACGAGGGCTGCCTCTCGATCCCCGGGCTGTACGTCGAGATGCTGCGCCCGAAGACGGTGCTCGTCCGCGGTGTCGATCTGAACGGCGAGATCGTCGAGATCGAGGCCGACGAACTCGAGGCGCGGATGTTCCAGCACGAAATCGACCACCTCAACGGTGTGTTGATGTTCGATCGACTCGAAGGTGACCAGCGCAAGGAAGCGATCAAGGAGTACCGCCGGATCGAGGAAGAAGCCAGTCGCGAGCTCGCCCGGAATCCGATCCGCCGACGGCTCGGCCTGGGCTGATCCGATCGCGTGAGGCTCGTCTTTCTCGGCACGCCCGACATGGCTGTCGCCCCGTTGCGGGCGCTGGTGAGCGCGGACCACGAGATCGTGCTGGTGGTCACCCGTGTCGACAAGCGCCGCGGTCGTGGCGGGGCGGTGATGCCGAGCCCGGTGAAGGCAGCTGCGCTCGAACTCGGCCTCACCGTGTCGCACTCGGTCGACGACGTGCTGGATGCGGTTCGTGAGCAGGGTGCGGAACTGGGTGTCGTCGTTGCGTTCGGCCAGATCATCAAGCCGCATGTACTCAGCGAGATTCCCATGGTGAATCTGCACTTCTCGCTGCTGCCCCGATGGCGAGGTGCCGCACCGGTAGAGCGAGCGCTCCTTGCCGCCGATGAGGTCACCGGAGTCTGCGTGATGGCGCTCGAGGAGGGCCTCGACACGGGAGGCGTGTACGCACGCCGCAACGTACCGATCGGGCCAGAGACCACCGCCTCCGATTTGCGATCGGAACTGGTCGAGGTGGGGACTGACCTCCTCGTCGACACGTTGGCGCAACCGTTGGAGGAGTGGATCGGCCACGCCGAGCCTCAGACCGGTGAGGTCACGTATGCCGCGAAGTTCGCTTCGTCCGACTTCGAGATCGACTGGTCGCTCCCCGCGGCCGAGGTGCATCGACTGATCCGTGTCGGTGGTGCCTGGACCACGTTCCGAGGCAAGCGCCTCAAGATCAACGAGGCGCGGCTCGTCGGGGCCGAGATTCTCCCGCTGGTCGTGCAGCCGGAGGGGAAGCCCGCCATGTCGTTCGACGCATGGCGCAATGGCGCTCATCCCGCCTCCGATGAACTGTTCGGTGACACGTGAACGCTGAAGCCGGATCCATCCAGAGGACGGCGCGTCGCGTCGCACTCGACGCCCTGCGCCGGATCGAGGCCGATGGCGCATATGCGAACCTCGTGCTCGGACCGATGTTGGCGTCGTCGGGCCTCGGTGACATGGACCGTCGATTCGTCACCGAACTGGTCTACGGCACCACCAGGATGCGGCGGGCCTGCGACGCCGTCATCGACCGATTCGTGACGTCGCCCCCCGACGAGGCGACCCGATCGGTGCTTCGTCTCGGGGCGTACCAGCTGATCTTCGCCGGAGTCGCCCCACACGCGGCGGTGAGCGAGACGGTCGGTCTCGCGCCCAAACGCACTCGCGGATTCGTCAATGCGGTCCTGCGCAAGGTGGCCCGGCTGTCGATTGCCGAGATGTCGTGGCCATCAGTCGGTGCACGACTGAGCTATCCAGACTGGATCGTCGAGCTGTTCCAGACCGAACTCGGCGATGATGCAGTTCGTGCCCTCGAACGGATGAACCAGGCGCCGCCGGTCACCGAGCGCGCCGACGGCTACGTCCAGGACGAGTCGTCGCAGTGGGTTGCCGCCGGCGTGGAAGCACGCGCCGGCGAGCGCGTGCTCGATGTGTGTGCCGCCCCGGGAGGGAAAGCGACAGCGATGGCCGTTCCGGGCGTGTGTGTGGTTGCTGCCGATCAGCGATTCGGTCGAGCCCGCCTGGTGCAGGAGAACGCCCAGAAGCTCGATCTCGATCTTCCCGTCGTCACCGCCGACGGGATGGCGCCGCCGTTCCGGCCGGACGTCTTCGATGCGGTCCTGCTCGACGCTCCCTGCTCGGGATTGGGAGCGTTGCGTCGTCGGGCAGACGCTCGCTGGCGGATCCAGCCGAGCGACGTCACCGAACTCGCTGCCCTACAGGCCGGACTGCTCGTGTCGTCTGCGGCGTTGGTGGCACCGGGTGGTCGGCTCGTCTACAGCGTGTGCACGATCACCGCGGCCGAGTCGGTCGACCACGCCACACCCACCGGCTTCGAGGTCGACCCGACACCGCCCCCGGCCGGCCAGTGGCGCCCGTTCGCGCAGGGATGGCGGGTGCTTCCCCACGACGCTGACACCGACGCCATGGTGATGATTCGGTACCGTCGAACCTCGTGAGCGACACGAAGTCTCCTGCCAAGGTGCTGACCGTCAGTGACGGGGTGGTGCACGGCACACGCGACGACCTCAGCGGTCGGGCGCTGGTCGAGCATCTGACCGCGCATGGCTTCGACGTCGTCGAACACCAGGTGACGGCCGATGGAGCCGATCTGGTCGCGGCGAAACTGACCGAGATGTGTCAGGGTTTCGGCGGGTTGGTGGTGTCGACGGGCGGCACCGGGTTCGCCCCCCGCGACCAGACGCCGGAAGGTACCCGACAAGTGATCGAGCGTGAGGCTCCGGGCATCGCCGAAGCGATGCGGCTGTGCAATCCGCTCGGGAGACTCTCTCGCGGGATGGCCGGAATCCGAGGGCAGGCGATCATCGTCAACACTCCCGGCAGCACCAAGGGATGCGTCGAGCAACTCGACGCCGTCATCGACGTCCTGCCCCACGCACTCCGGCTCCTCGCCGACACCGAGACCTCGCACTGACCCCCAGATTCACGTTTGCGTGGCAATTCCGGTGGGACGGTCCACCGGGATCCGTGCACAAACGTCTGGGGATGGGTGAGGAGGTGGCCGGTAGCCTCGGCCGTCATGCTGCGACTGGTCCTCCCGAAAGGTTCGCTCGAGAAGGCGACGCTCGATCTGTTCGAGCAGGCGGACCTCCCAGTGCTCCGGTCGTCGACGGTCGACTACCAGGCCACGATCGATGACCCCCGCATCGACTCGGTACGCATCCTGCGGCCGCAGGAAATTCCGATGTACGTGGCCGAAGGGCTGTTCGACGTCGGTATCACCGGTCGCGACTGGGTGGAAGAGACCGGCAGTGTGGTCGAGAGCCTCGGCGTGCTCAAGTACTCGAAGGCAACGAGCAACCCGATCAAGATGGTGGTCGCCGTCGCCGGTGACAACCCGGCCACGCGAGTCGAAGACCTCCCGGGCGGCGTGCGGGTGCAGTCCGAGTACCCCGAGATCACGAAGCGGTTCTTCGCAGAGCACGGTGTCGACGCCCAGGTCCGGCTCTCCTACGGCGCCACCGAGGCCAAGATCCCCGATATTGCGGACTGTGTGGTCGAGATCACCGAGACCGGTCGGGCCCTGCGCGCGGCGGGGCTGAAGGTGATCGACACGATCATGCTCAGCTACACCGAGGTGGTCGCCAGCCCCGAATCGCTGAAGGATCCTGCGAAGGCAAAGGCGATGGAGCAGATCATGACCCTGCTCAATGGGGTGCTCGACGCCCGGGGACGGGTACTGCTCAAGCTCAACGTGACCGAGGAGCACCGTGACGCCGTACTGGCCGTGCTCCCGTCGATGAAGTCACCGACGATGTCGCCGTTGGCCGGCGGGGGTTTTGCCGTCGAGTCGGTGGTCGAGAAGAAGATGATCAACCTGGTGATCCCTGCCCTGCGCGATGCCGGCGCGACCGATTTGGTCGAGATGCCGATCGCCAAGATCGTCCCGTGACCGAACTCGAACGAGGCACTGGCCGACGCGGAGTCGTCTCCGCCTTCGATGAGTCGGCAGGGCTGGGGACGATCACGGATCCTGATCGCGTCGAGTACCCGTTCCACTGCATCGAGATCGCCGACGGCTCCCGAACGATCGAACCGGGCACCGAGGTGAGCTTCGATCTGCTCGCCAAGTTCGGTCGGTGGGAAGCAGCGAACATCCACCGGTGAGCGCTGAACTGCGACTCGAGCGCGAGCGCCGGATCCTCGACGTGCTGATGGCCCTTCGCAACGGCGAGGTGACCACCTACGGCGACGTTGCCGACGTCGCCGGGTATCCCCGACAGTCGCGACTTGTCGGTCGGATCCTCGCGACCACCGACGTCGACGTTCCGTGGTGGCGGGTGGTCGGTGCCGGCGGCAGGATCGTCAGCGGCCACCCCGACGAACAGCGTGATCTCCTGCGCTGCGAGGGAGTGAACGTCGTCGACGGCCGAATCCGCAACGCTCCAATCGGCCGCTTCCACCGCCCCACTGACACGATTCACTCCGCCTGAACCAAAACTGCCCTGAATCGTGACGGTGAGCGCACCGATCGGGGGCGATTTCGGGAGTTTCGGGGAATCAGCTCTCGGATGTGACGACTTGGCCCTTGATCTGCACGAATGCGAGGCGGATGTTGTTCAGCGCATCTTGCATCGTGGCGTAGTCGTCGCCGAGGCGTTCGCCCAGCCCGTCGACCAGGCAGGCCACGGCATCGATCGCCAGCACCGACTGGTGGAGATCCGGGGGAGAAGCCGACAGATGGATCGCAGCCAGTTCGTACAACCCCATCACGTGATTGGTGATCACGACCTCGGCGGGCACCTCGGCGAGGCGCTCGCGAGCCTCCTGCATGGCCTGTGCTGCCTCAGCCAGGGCGTCTGCCGTCTCAGGATCGTGGTCAGGATCGTGGTAGACACCCGAGTCGGGCTCGTCGGTACCGAACTCGGCGTCGAAATCTCGGTCGAAGTCGGGGTCAGAGGTTTCATCACTCACGTGCGCTACCCTACCGAGCACAATTGAGGTGAAGCGGGGGAGACCCCCACCCGGCCAGTTCTGCTGCGCTCGGGTCACAAGGCTGAGACCAGCCCCAGGACGTCGTGTCCGACGAGGACGCGACGACCAGTGTCAGGTCGCTCCGCGTGCGGTTCGCGTCGAGCACCAACATATTCAGACACTGGGGAGGCCCATTGCACAGGAGTGATCAGCCATAGCACCGCGACCAGAACAACGGGGCGACCAGCACCGCGTGAACGACCGTATCCGATCTCGTGAAGTCCGACTCATCGGACCGACCGGGGATCAACTCGGAATCAAGGCCGTTCCCGATGCGCTGAGAATGGCCCGAGGTCTCGAACTCGACTTGGTCGAAGTGGCCCCGAACGCCAACCCTCCGGTTTGTCGAATCATGGATTACGGCAAATTCAAGTACGAAGAGGGCCAGAAGGCTAAGGAAGCGCGCAAGAAGTCGACCAACGTGTCGGTGAAGGAAGTGAAGTACCGGCCGAAGATCGGCAAGGGCGACTTCGACACCAAGACACGCAACGTGATCCGCTTCATCGAAGAGGGCCACAAGGTCAAGATCACCTTGCAGTTCCGAGGTCGCGAGATGGCCCACCCCGAGCTCGGGTCGAAGATTCTCGACGACGTGCTCGAATCGGTGGGTCCGGCAGCGAAAGTCGACACACAGGCTCGCCTCGAGGGGCGCAGCATGTCGATGACGTTGTCGCCCGACAAGCAGGCTCAAGAAGCGATCAAGAAGGCAGCTGTCGAAGCCGACCGTCAAGCGAAGGCCGACGCAGACGCCGCGACAGCAGCCGTCGAGTCAGACGTCGAGGTCGAAGCAGACGTCGAGGTCGTGGAGACCATCGAGGCACCGATGCCGGAAGCGGCAGCAGCCAGCGAACAATCAGAAGGAGTATCCGATGCCGAAGATGAAAACATCGAAGACGGCAGCTAAGCGATTCAAGACGACCGGCACCGGCCGTCTGCGTCACGAGCAGCAGAACAACCAGCACAAGTTCGAGTACAAGTCGTCCTCGCGCAAGCACCGCCTCGACCGTGATGCCGACGTGCATTCGAGCGACGCAAAGAAGATCAAGCGCCTCCTCGCCGAGCGCTGAGACAACCCCGGGGCGCAGCTCCGATTGAACGTTCCGAGGAGGAATCGAAATGGCACGTGTGAAACGTGGTGTCGCATCGAAGAAGCGGCACAAGAAAGTACTGAAGCAGGCCAAGGGCTACTACGGCAACAAGAGCCGTTCGTTCCGGGCCGCCAACGAACAAGTGATGCGGTCGGGCAACTACGCCTTCCGCGACCGGCGCGCACGCAAGGGTGAAATGCGCCGTTTGTGGATCCAGCGGATCAACGCCGGTACCCGCCAGCACGACATGAGTTACAGCCGGTTCATCGCCGGGCTGAACGCGGCCGGCATCGAGGTCGACCGCAAGATCCTCGCCGATCTCGCGGTGACCGATGCAGCGTCGTTCGAGGCGCTCGTCGTTGCGGCGAAGGCTGCTCTCGACTGATCAGCCACGGCCGGGGCACCCGGACCGGCCACACTGGTGCACGATGAGTGCGCTGGCGTTCAACAATTCACGAGTACAGCAACTGCGGCGCCTGATCGGGCGCCGCAGTTCGCGTCACGACGAGGGCCTGTTCGTCGTCGAGGGTCCGGTGCTCGTCACCGAGGCCGTCGCGGCAGGATGGGAGTGCGAATCGCAGTTCGTCGCGGTCGAGCCTGATGGCGTCGTTCATCCGGGCATCGCAGGAGCCGGCCCGATTTTCGAGTTGGGACCCGGCGTCTTGCAACGTGTGGCATCGACCGACACACCGCAGAATCCGCTTTCGATCGTCCGGATGCGTGAGCGTGGTCCGGCGTCCGATCTGTTGGCCGCTGCGACCTTCGTGGTGGTCCTCGATCGCATCGCCGACCCGGGAAATCTCGGAACGATCTTGCGCTCGGCGGAAGCATCCGGTGCGGAGCTCGTGGTGCTCACACCCGGCAGCGTCGATCCCTTCAGCCCGAAGGTGGTTCGGGCTTCGGCCGGAGCGCTCTTCCACGTTCCCGTGGTGACCGCGACGATCGACGACGTGTCGGGAGCTGGTTTCGCCCTGGTCGGCACGAGCAGCCATGACACACTCGGGCGCTCCGTCGATGCCTACACCTCGGCTGATCTGACCGGTCGGATCGCTCTGGTGATGGGGAACGAGGCTGCTGGCCTGCCAGACACGTGGACCGGCGGGGTCGGGCCGATACATCGCTGGGTCACGATTCCGCACCAAGGTCGAAGTGAGTCACTGAATGTGGCAATGGCAACCACATTGCTGGTGTTCGAAGCGGCTCGTCAGCGCGCCGCCGCGACCTCGTGAACAAGGTGCGGACCAGAGACGCACCTTGTTCACGAGATCAGGCAGCGGTGGTCAGCGTTCGGTTCGCAACACCACGAGGAACTGACCGCCCCCCGGCTCGACATCGGCAGTGACGACGAGGTCTGGCTCGAGGCGTGAGATCCGATCGACGATCCAGGCGGCGGCCGCCGTTGCGTCGTCGTGTTCGAGACAGCGGCCGACGATCTCCCGTCCGCCTTTGCGTTGGAGCCGATCGACGGTGGTGAGGATCACGGCCGGATCCGCCACGAAGAGGTGGGCTGGCCACTCGATGACCGGCTTCGTGCTGCCCTTGCCGGTGTTGCACGAGCGATGAGCAAGGCGTTCCTGCCCGGTGCCCTGGCCTTTTCCAGCGCCCTTGCCCTTCGCCTTGGCCTTGCGCTCCGTCGTCCGGCTGTCCATGCTCGGCCCCCTGGGGTCGTTCACGGACATGTCCGGATCGACGGGTTCATCGCACAACCAGCATCGCCAACCGTCGCGGTCACCGACTTCGTCGAGTCGCATCAGGATCGGCCGGGTTCAGCAGGAATCACCAGCGGACTCTACCGATCGGTGCAACGGTCGGTCAGCGCGCCAAGCACGATCGTCGGCCAGGCCGGTTTCGAGCGCGGTACGGTCGGCCGATGTCCACCGACGTCGTCCCGATCCTCCGAGTCTCCGACGCGTCCGGGGCCGTCGGTTGGTATCGACGTCTCGGGTTCGAGCAGACGTTCGAGCATCGGTTCGAGCCTCATTTGCCGGCCTATGTCGGCCTGCGCCGTGACGGCGCCCAGATCCATCTGTCCGAGCACGGTGGCGACGCCAACCCGCACGGGCTCGTCTATGTCTGGGTCGACGATGTCGACGCCGTCGCAGCCGAATTCGGTGTCACCGTCTCCGACCAGCCGTGGGGCCGGGAGATCTACCTCGTCGACCCGGACGGCAATCGACTTCGCGTCGCCGAGTCGGACCGTGGGTCGAGCGCAGACAGCGCGCTCGGCGACGGCGTCACCGACGAGCTGATCGAACTCGAACGGCAGATGTGGCAGGACGCCACCCGTGGGGATCGCGACTGGATGGCGGAGCACCTGACCGACTCGTTCACCGAGTTCGGGTGGTCCGGTGCGCGCTACACCAGACAGCACATCCTCGGCCAGTTCATCGGGCCCATCGAGGTGCAACTGGATGAATTCATGGTCCGACCGCTCGGACGTGACGCTGCGCTGGTCACCTACCGGAGCGACCAGGACCGAGGTTCTGGACATCGTTCGTCGGTATGGGTCCGCATGCTCGGCCGCTGGCGGCTGGACTTCCACCAGGGCACACCAACCTCCTGATCAGCCGGAGCAGTGCGGTGATCGCGTGGCTGTCGTCGGTCAGCGCAGCTCGAACGGTGGGTATCGATCGGTGACGAGCAAAAACGCGTAGGCGTACACCCGCAGGCTCCAGCGGCCCACGCCGACCACATAGTCGAACAGGCCCCTCGGGTAACGGCCGGTGAACACGATTGCGAACCAGGCGATGACGATTGCGAACAACGCGCCGATGCCGAGGAAGAACAACACGATGAAGTGCGGGATCGCCAGGAACCACTTGACAAGCGGAAGCCATCGATTGAGGTCGCGCGAGACGTCGTCCGGATAATCGATGTCGAGGTGCACGCTCTGCTCGTCGACGGTCGAGGGATACGTGTCGGTGAGCAGTGCGAAGTATGCGCACACCCGCGCGCTGAACCGGCTGAGCTCAAGCGCGAAGTCGAACCACCACTTGGGATACCTGCGCCTGAACAGCACCATCAGGAGCGTCGCAATGAACAGTGCCCCGGTGATCGAGGTGCCGGTGCTGGTCACCCATTCGCCGTCGGCGTCCTGCACGGTGTTGGTGCCACTGTTGGTAAGGACCGACAGCACGATTGCGATCGGAATGATCAAGACGATGCGGAACGCCGTCGTGAGCCGGTTGAGCCGATCGGGATAGTCGACCTCCAGCCTCGCCGGATATGGGGCGGTGCCCAAGCCCGCTGGGATGAACCCGGCTGGCGGCGGTGGCGGTGGGCTCGGTGGGGTTGACGGGGGTGGAGGCATGGACATGGAACGGCTCGCTTTCTACGTGAGAGGGATGTTCAGCGTGCGCCCCCGGACGGGTCGGTCACAAGGGCCGTTCGGCTGATTCTGGATCAGCCGATCAGCTGATGGCCGCCACGTGGTGAATCGATGGTCGCCGCCACGAACGACACGCGGTAGCCTCGGGACCGTGCCGCAGTTGCAGCGATTTTCGTGCCCCGGGTGAACCGGGGATTGACGTTCCACACGTCGGCGATCATTCGCTCCTGTGCCGTCTCCTGAGTTCGTCCGGGGTCGATCCGTCCGAACGCAGCTCTCTCGAAAGGTCCCCGTGCTCACCGACATCACCGCCGCTCGCCATGCGGCACTCGACGACATCGCCGCCGCAACGACTCCAGACGCCATCGCATCGTTGACGACCCGTCTCACCGGCAAGAAGGGTGACCTCGCCCAACTGAAGGCGAGACTCGGTTCGCTCGAGTCGATCGACGACAAGAAGGCTGCCGGCGCAGCGATCAACGAGGCACTCGCCGCGGTCACCGACGCGTTGGAAGCGCGCCGTACTCAACTGGGCGTCGAAGCGCTCGCACTTCGGGTCGAAGAAGAACGGCTCGACCTCACCGAGTTCGTCGGTACACCCTTTCGAGGCCACGCGCACCTCGTGACCCAGGCGTGGGAACGACTGGAGGACGTGTTCATCGGCCTCGGGTTCCAGGTGGCCGAAGGCCCTGAGGTGGAGACCGACTGGCACAACTTCGAGGCGCTCAACATGCCGATCGGGCACCCGGCCCGAGGCGAGTGGGACACGCTGTTCGTCGACCACGTCCCGCCGGGAGGCAAACCTGGCACCACGGTGCTTCGCACCCACACCTCGCCCGTGCAGATTCGCACCATGCTCGAACGGGAGCCGCCGATCTACATCGTCGCCCCCGGCCGCGTGTTCCGCCGCGACACGCCCGATGCCACCCACATGCCGGTGTTCCATCAGATCGAAGGGTTGGTGATCGACCGTGGCATCACGATGGCCGACCTCGCCGGAACCATCGAGGCATTCACCAAGGCGTTCTTCGGTCCGGGTTTCACGTCGCGCCTTCGACCCAGCTACTTCCCGTTCACCGAACCATCCGCCGAGTTCGACATCCAACGCCCAGACGGTGGCTGGATCGAATTGGGTGGCTGCGGCATGGTCCACCCCAACGTGCTGCGAGCGGGCGGGCTCGATCCGGAGGACTGGAGCGGGTTCGCGTTCGGTTTCGGGATCGACCGCATGGCCAAAGAACGTCACGGGGTGGCCGACATCCGCGAGATGTTCACCGACGACATCCGATTCGTGGAGCAGTTCTGATGAAGATCCTCCTGTCATGGCTGAACGACTACGGCGATTTCGGTGACCCGACCGACACCGATGACGTCCAGCGCGTCACCGACGCACTGACTTCCCTTGGCCTCGAAGTCGACTCGATCACCACGGTCGGCGAAACGGTGCCTGGCGTGGTCACGGCGCTAGTGCTCCGCCTCGAACAGCATCCCGACGCAGCAAAGGTGCAACGCGTCTACGTCGATGCCGGCGATGGTGAGGAACGTCACGTGTGGTGCGGAGCGTTCAACATGGCCCCCGGCGACATCGTCCCGCTGGCCACGCTCGGTACCACGATGCCGAATGGCATGACGATCGAGCGGCGCGGCATCCTGGGTATCGACTCCGAAGGGATGCTCTGCTCGGCGAGCGAACTCGGCCTCGGCGACGATCATTCCGGTATCCGCATCCTCCCGGCCGGGGCGCCTCTCGGGCGCCCGTACGGCGAGGCGCTCGGCCTCACACTCGACGTGCTCATCGACGCCGATGTCACCCGCAACCGACCCGATTGCTGGGGTTACGTGGGCATCGCCCGTGACCTGGCGGCGAAGATGGGCGTCGAATTCTGGCCTCCGGCCGCGACGCTCGACGTCGCCGGCGACGAGCGTGTGGCGAGCGTCGAGATCCTCGACGGCGACCGTTGCGCTCGGTTCACCT
Organism: Actinomycetes bacterium; assembly: GCA_031426215.1. GTDB lineage: Bacteria > Actinomycetota > Acidimicrobiia > Acidimicrobiales > Ilumatobacteraceae > Sva-07. Next base: position 9,327 of record JANPKU010000061.1, on the reverse strand, counting down.
CCACCGTGATCTCGGGCATCGAGGTGAAGCCATCCGCCGAGTGGATGGCTCGTCGACTCACCGCAGCGGGCATGCGTCCGATCAGCAACGTCGTGGATGTCAGCAACTACGTGATGCTGGAACTCAACCAACCCAACCATGCCTACGACCTCGACACGCTCGGCGGCGGTGGATTCCGGATCCGCCTCGCGAATGACGGCGAGCGCCTCACCACGCTCGACGGCGTGGACCGCACGTTCACGTCCGACGACCTGTTCATCTGCGACGCCAATGACGCTCCGATCGGCGTGGGCGGCATCATGGGCGGTCTCGACACCGAGATCAGCGACTCGACGACGACGGTCGCGCTCGAGATGGCGTGGTTCTCGCTCGTCGGGATCGGCCAGAGCGTCACCCGCACCAATCTGCGTTCGGAGGCGTCGGCGCGATTCGAGCGTGGCGTCGACCCGTACGGGATGCCACTGGCGATTGCCCGCTTCGTCGAACTGCTGTCGGAGACGTGCCCGAATCTCGTCGTGCACGCCGGCGCAGTCGATGCTCGCAGCGCAGCATTGCCGACCGAGCAGCGATCGGTGAAGGTGCGCATCGGTGCCGTCAACCGGATCCTCGGTACCGACCTGGGCGCTGACGACCTCCCTGCACTGCTCGATCCGATCGGATACACCGTGTCCGGCGCAGGCGACACTCGTGACGTCGAGTTGCCCACCTGGCGCCTCGACTCGACCGAGGAGGTCGACGTGATCGAGGAGGTCGCCCGCCACTACGGCTACGACCGCCTCGGCAAGACAGTCCCGAAGTCGGTGGTGCACGGCGAGCTCAGCGTGCGCCAGCACCGTCGCCGTCTCGTCCGCGAGGTGCTGCTCGGGCTGGGGATCTCCGAGGCGATGCCGAACCCGTTCCTGGCCCCTGACACGCTCGCCAGAGCGGGCCTGCCCGCCGAAGCACTCCGGATCACCAACCCCCTCGTGGCCGAAGAGAGCGTGCTGCGCACCTCGCTGCGCCCCGGCCTGTTGCGCTCGATCGCCTACAACGAGTCGCACCGACGAACAGACGTGGCGCTGTTCGAGATCGGCCACGTCTATCCGCCCGCCGAAGGCGAGCTGCCTGGCGAGTACGAGGCGCTCACGATGGTGCTCGCAGGTCGCGAGGCGCCGGCCGCGGTGGCAGTGTGGCGAGAACTCGCCGCAGCGCTCGGCGTCGGTGCCCGAATCGATCAGTCGAAGGTGCCAGCCGGCCTCCATGCCACGCGGTCCGCAACGCTGCAGGCCGGTAAGGACCCGCTCGGCGCCGTCGGTGAGGTTGCGCCCGATGTGCTCGCCGCCTTCGAGGTGACCGAGCGGGTCGCGATCCTCGAGCTGGACCTCGACCAGATCCTCGACCGCGAACCGAAGCCGACACAGTGGAAACCGACGAGCCGCTACCCGTCCAGCGACCTCGACCTGTCGTTCGTGGTGCCCGACGACATTCCTGCCGAGAAGGTGGAGAAGGCGGTCCGTCAGGGCGCCGGCAACCTCCTGGTCGACCTCGATCTGTTCGATGTGTATCGAGGTGAGCGGGCTGCAGCCGGGACCCGGTCGCTTGCGTATCGTGTTCGCCTGCAGGCCGCTGATCGCAACCTGGCCGATACCGACATCGCCGGTGTGCGGCGCGGTGTCGAGGCTGCAGCCACCAAGCTCGGAGCGCAGCTGCGCAGCTGAGCGCGGCGTCGCCTTCGGACACGAGCAACGATGACCCGCCGCGTACCGCTGGTTTGACAGAGCTGGGACACTGGACGCATGGCAGCTCCGGGAGAGACCGACCTCAGCGCGATGCTGGCGACGCTCGGCGTGCAGCGTCGACCGGGGGTGTTCGCATACATCGCCGTGAACGTTCCCACGCCCGGGCTGATCGCTTCAGCGCATGCGATGGTGAAAGAGGGCAGGCTGACCACGATCGTGCTCCCGGTCGATGCCGCCGAACGCGCCGGTCAGTCGACCGATGCACAATTCGCCTGGCTGACGCTGACCGTCCAATCGAGTCTCGACGCCGTCGGCCTCACTGCGGCCGTGAGTGCACGGCTCGCAGCGGCCGGAATCCCGTGCAACGTGCTCGCCGGCTACCACCACGACCACCTGTTGGTGCCGGTGGACCGCGTCGACCACGCCATCGACGCCCTCACGACCTGAGGCGATGAGCCAACCGCCCTGATACGGGCTTTTCCCTCATCGCTCAGGAGTCCGTGCCTGGAGCGATGAGCCAACCGCCCTGATGCGGGCGTTTCGCTCATCGCCGAGCCGTGAGATCCGGCGCAGGCGTCAGCGTCCCGATCTGGGTGCCGATCTCGCGATCGGCGAATGACCAGAAATCGCACGCCCGCTGCGCAGTCGACGGCCCGATCGGAGTGCTGGCAGGGTCGTAGACGCAGCGCACGAAACTCTCACCGATCGTGACGGCACTGCCTCCGACGTCTCGCAGACCTGGTTCGGTATCGTGCGTGAGGCCACTCATCCAGGTGCCTCCGCCTCGGTGGAGGTCTGCCTGCTCGACGAGTTCATCCTCGATCGACGCCGCCGATCGCCCCAAGTCGTGACCGCCGACGACGAGATCGTTCAGGAGCAGGATCGGCAGGCCGCTCGCCCGGGCGATCGTGTTGATGCCCGCTCCGAATCGTGGGTTGAGCTCCGTTGGCCAGAACCCGTCGGCGGCGACGACGCCGTCCACCGTGAACGTGCCGCGAAAGTCGAGTTCCTCGGCGAGTTGGTCACCCGCTGCGCGAGCGATGGAGCGCATCTGGCCGCGGACATCGGTCGGTGGATCCCAATAGGTGGCGCAACCGGTGTAGACGAACTCGCGGCCGCGCCGGAGCGTCACCATCTCGACAGGTCGGAGCACGACGATGCCGTCGGGGAGAACGATCCCGTGGATCGAGCAAGGGACTCCGTCGAGGAACGGCATGATCCGGACGCGCTCGCACACGGTTCGCAGCCTCGTCAGCGCCCGATCTTCGGATGGTCCATCACCCACCCAGTACGTCTGGGATGCGCCACCGTGGAACCCGTCGCGAGCGTCTGCGGCCCACACCGTGCCGTGACCGAGATCGACGGATCGGCTCGCCTTCGCTGCGTGGGAAAGTGGCACCACCACCGATGGCTGTCGGGTGATCCCTGCACGATCCCAGAACTCGTCGACGACCACCTTGTCCTCGAGCGCGACCCATTCAGGTCGGCGATACGACACGAAGGCCCGACCGGCCAGGTGAGCATTGGTGTTCAGGAACGAGCCGAGCACGAGTGCGTCGCGGTTCGGGTCGAATTCGTCGACAGCGGCGATCACCTCCGCTGGAGGGTCGGCCAGGAACCGATCGTCGGCACGTACTTGTTGCATGATCGACAGACCACTCGATTCATCGACGACGACGGTGGCGACGTCGGGGCGTTCGCCAGTACCCCACCCACTGGCGACGACGAGCATGTCGGCGACACCGGCGGTTCGAAGCACGGGCAGGTGCTCGGTCCAGGCAGCTGCGTTGGCACCGGCGAGGACCACCCGCCGGCCTGCGAACACCGATCGCAGCGGCGGGATCCACCAGTCGTGCATCGGTGAACCGTACGCGTCCCGGAGCGATCGGGCGAGCGGGTTTCGATGCGACGGCTACGGTCCGTCGGACAATGATCGAGATCTTCACGTTCACACTTCGTCCCGGAGTCGACGACGAGCGATTCATCGCTGTGGACGGCCGAGTCCAAACCGAATTCGCATACCAGCAACCTGGCCTCGCTCGTCGGACGACCGGCCGCAACGACCGGGGGCGATGGCTTGTGCTACAGCTGTGGTCGACCGATGAGGCAGCCGCCGCCGCCCGAGCGTTGTTCGACGCGTCCGAGTTGGGCGCCGAGTTCACTTCACTGATCGATCTCCACAGCGTCCACCGGGAGGACTTCACCGGTATCGACTGAGCCAGGGACCTACTGCTGAACGAGGACGAGCGCGTTGCCTTCTGGATCTTCGATCGCGGCGATCGTGGGCCCGCCAGGCACGTCGAACGGTTGCGAGATCACGGTGCCGCCGAGATCCGGTACTCGGCTGAGCGACTCCGTGAGGTCTCGCACCTGGAGGTACAGCGCAAATCCGGAGCGATGGCTCTGGCGGATGTGGCCGGCGGGGCCCGGTTCCGGGCCGCCGAGGCCGCTGGGGATGTTCATGATCGGCCCGTCGCCGATCGGCCAGTTGAAGAGCTCACCGTAGAACCGTCGCTGCGCATCGAGATCCTGCGCCTGGATCTCCCAGTGCACGAGTGGTCGTACCCAGTCTGGTGTCTCGTCGGTCACGTCCGTCACGCTACGACGATGTCGAGGCCGCCTCCCCACTGGGAGCGATGAGCGAAGCGCCGGCATTCGGGCGTCTGGCTCATCACCTCTGGTCGTGACGTGCAAGCGATGAGCCAAAGGCCCGGATCCGGGCTTTTCGCTCATCGCCGTCGGGTCGGACTCAGTTGGAGCTGAGGTCGTCGGGGGCGTCGGCGAGCCAGGCCAGACGACCCGGTTGGCGCCGCAACACGGTGCGCCACAGTTCGTCGGGGTCGTCGGAGAACACGTCGCCTGGTTCGGAGTCGAGCACCAGCCAGGCGCCGGCCTCGATCTCGCCCTCCAGCTGACCGGGGCCCCAGCCGGCGTAACCGCGAAAGACCCGTACGCCTCGCACCTGTGCAGCCACGAGGGCCGGATCAGCGGTGAGGTCGGCGGAGGCGATCGTGCCGACGATGGGAGAGAGATATTCGCCCTGATCGACCAGCACCTGCTTGGTCTCGGCCAGTGCGATGAGGGCGGACTCCTCCACCGGACCGCCGGAGAACACCGATGACGGCACGGATTGGAGGTCGATCCACCGGTCGAGCGGCTCGTCGAGCGCTTCGTAGCTGGGACGGTTGATCACGACGCCGATCGCTCCGTCGTCGTGGTGTTCGAGCATGAAGATGACGGTGCGGTCGAAGTTTGCATCCTCCAGCGGTGGCGTCGCCACGAGGAGACGTCCCTTGGTGGGTGGCGTCCCGATGATCATCTCCTCCAGTCTGCCAGCAACCGAAGCGATGAGTCTGCGCGCGACCTGCGTGCGTGGAGACTCACCACATCCGAGAGTGTTGGATGATCATGCGGGATGGTGTATGGTCATGCAATGACCACGGTGGGGATCGTCGGAGCATCCGGATACACGGGCGCAGAACTTTTGCGAATCGCGTCGCAACACCCGGACTTCGACGTCGTCCTCGCCACCGGCGACTCGATGGCAGGTCGCCGAGCCGCCGATCTCTACCCGTCGTTGGAGGTCGCGTATCCCGACCTCGTGTTCTCGGAGTTCGATCCGGCAGCAGTCGACGGCCTCGACCTGGTCTTCCTCGGACTCCCACACGGTGCCTCGATGGACCTCGCCCCGTCGCTCGTCGGCAATGTCGGCTGTGTCGTCGACCTGTCGGCAGCGTTCCGATTGAAGGATCCGGCCGCCTATCCGACGTTCTACGGATTCGAGCACACCCAACTCGACCTTCTCGAACAGGCCGTCTTGGGGCTGCCCGAGTTGCACCGGTCGGATCTGAAGGGCGCAGCGCTCATTGCGACGCCCGGCTGTCACGTGACCGCTGCGACACTGGCGCTTCGGCCGCTCGTCGCCGCCGGTCTCGTCGAGACCACGGGGATCGTGGTCAACACACTCACCGGCATCACGGGTGCCGGGCGAGCCCCGACCGACACCAACGTGTTCACGAACATCGACTCGAACGCCATCCCGTACGGGCTGCTGTCACACCGGCACACGCCCGAGATGGAGCAGGAGATCGGCGCCAGCCTGATCTTCACACCCCACCTCGTACCGATGAGTCGGGGCCTGCTCGCCACCTGCGCAGCCCGAGGCGCCGCGGGTTGTTCCGATGCGGCTGTCGCCGAGGTACTGCGCGCGTTCTACGCCGACGAACCGTTCGTGGCGGTGCTCGACTCGCCACCTGCCACGAAATCGGTGCTCGGCTCGAACGCCGCTCACGTCTCCGCCTGCTACGACGAACGGACCAACACCGTGATCGCCATGTGTGCCATCGACAACCTCACGAAGGGCGCGTCGGGCGGCGCTGTGCAGGCCGCCAACGTGGCCCTCGGTCTCGACGAGACCGCCGGCCTGGCGACGATCGGTCTCGCGCCGTGACCGACTTCGAGACGACGCCAGCGACGCCCAGCGCCGACGAGGCAGCGTCGACCAAGGCCTCGGTCCTCGTCGAGGCGCTTCCGTACATCCGGCGATTCGCCGGCAAGACCGTGGTGGTGAAGTACGGCGGCAATGCGCTCGCCGGCACGTCCGAGCACGACGCTCTGGCGCTGTTCGCCGAGGACATCGTGCTGATGCGACTGGTGGGGATGCGCCCGATCATCGTGCATGGCGGTGGTCCACAGATCTCCGCGCTGATGGAGCGACTCGGCAAAGAACCCGAGTTCATCGATGGTCTGCGAGTCACCGACGCGGAAACGGTCGACATCGCCCGCATGGTGCTCAAGGGTCAGGTGAATCCCCAGATCGTCGCTGCCATCAACGTGCACGGCCGATTCGCCGTCGGCATCAGTGGTGTCGATGCGGGCCTGATCCGTGCCACGGCTCGCGACGAGAAGCTGGGCTTCGTCGGCGACGTCACCGAGATCAACCCGGAGGTGCTCCACGGTCTGATCGACGACGAGTTCATTCCCGTGATCGCCACGATCGGCAGCGACGAGACCGGCCAGGCGTACAACATCAACGCCGACACCGTGGCCGGTGCGATCGCCGAAGCAATCGGCGCCGAGAAGCTGGTGTACCTCACCGACATCGACGGGCTGCGACGCGATGTCACCGACGCCGCAAGTCTGATTCGCCAGGTCACGGCCGACGAACTCGATCAGCTGGTTGCCGACGGCACCATCGCCGGAGGCATGATCCCCAAGGTTGCGAGCTGCACCCACGCCGTCCGTCATGGCGTCCACCGCGCGCATATCCTCGATGGCCGGATCGCCCACGTGCTCCTGCTCGAGATCTTCACCGACGCCGGCATCGGCACCATGGTCATGCACCACCGAGAGGACGATTCCCGATGACGGCCAACCAGTCCCACGCGTTCGATCACGCCCCGATGGCGAATTGTCCCTTCATGCCGGTCTTCGGACCTCCGGCGATCATGTTCGAGCGCGGCAAGGGGACCGAGCTCTGGGATTCCGACGGCAAGCGCTACCTCGACTTCCTTGCCGGCATCGCCGTCGTGTCGCTCGGTCACTCGAATCCAGCGGTCGCCGAGGCGGTCGGCGATCAGCTCGAACGGCTGCTGCACGTGTCGAACTTCTTCGCCAATCCAGTCGCGACCGAAGCAGCGGTCAAGATCAACGAACTCCTGCTGGAAGCAACAGGTCATCGCGGGCAGATCTTCTTCACGAACTCCGGCGCCGAATCGAACGAATGCGCCATCAAACTGGCCCGCAAACACGGCGGTCGAGGTCGCCATACCGTCGTCAGCGCGCTCGGCAGCTTCCACGGTCGGACGCTCGCCACCCTTGCCGCGACCGGTCAACCCGCCAAGCACGAGCCGTTCGCGCCGATGCCCGAAGGTTTCCGTCACGTGCCGTGGGGAGATCTCGACGCGATGCGCCAGGCGGTCGACGGCACCGTGGCTGCAGTGTTGATCGAGCCGATCCAGGGGGAGGGTGGCGTGCAGCCGGCGACCGTCGAGTATCTCCAAGGGATCCGGGAGTTGTGCGACGAGACAGGGGCACTGATGATCGTCGACGAGATCCAGACCGGGTTCGCCCGCACCGGCCGATGGTTCGGATTCGAGCATGCGGGTGTGAGCCCGGACGTGGTCACCCTTGCGAAGGCCATGGGCAACGGCATGCCAGTCGGCGCCTGCTGGGCTCGTGCTGACGTCGCCGCCGTGTTCCAACCGGGCGACCACGGCAGCACCTACTCGGGAACCGCGATCGCCACCGCCGCCGTCAATGCGGTGATCGACGAGATGCAGCGCCTCGACGCTCCCGCCGTGGCAGAACGGCAGGGTCAGCGCCTCGTCGATGCGCTCCTGGCAACCCCCGGTGTCGTCGACGTCCGTGGGCGCGGCCTGATGCTCGGCGTGGAACTGGCCGAGGGAATCGACGCCAAGGCGATCTACACCGACCTGCTCGGGCTCGGCCTCATCGTCAACGCCGTCACCCCGACCACGTTGCGGCTCGTCCCGCCGATCACGGTGTCCGATGACGAAATCGACGAAGCCGTTGCAATGATCGCAGCGTCGTTGGCCGGCGTTCTCGGCGAGGGGAACGAGGGGCAATGACCGGGTCGACCCGCCACCTGCTCGACGTCACCGACTTCGCTGCGGGCGAGATTCGCGAGATCCTGTCGCTTGCCGAGATGCCGATCGAGTCGCTCGGGCGACCGCTCGCCGGGCAAGGAGCGGCATTGATCTTCGAGAAGCCGTCCAACCGCACGCGTCACTCGATGGAGATGGCGGTCAGTCAGCTCGGCGGACACCCGATCTACACCCGCGGTGAGGAGGTCGGTTTCGACACCCGCGAACCGGTGGAGGACGTCGCCAAGGTGATGGAGGGATACCACGGCGTGATCGCGGCACGAGTGTTCGACCACCTGACGGTCACCCGGATGGCTGCGGTCGTCGATGTGCCCGTCGTCAACATGCTCTCCGACCACTCACACCCCCTGCAGGCGTTCGCTGATGCGTTGACGATGCAGCAACGTCTCGGTGATCTCGCCGGCAAGACCGTGGCGTACGTCGGTGATTTCAACAACGTCGCCCGATCGCTGGCCGAGATCTCCGCGCTGTTGGGCATGCACATTCGCTTCGCGTGTCCACACGGCTTCGGAGCGCCCGTGGAGGAACTCGAGAGATTCGGCTTGCTCGGTGCTGCGTCCGTCGAACAATCTCACCGTCCCGCCGAGGCGGTGGCCGGAGCCCACGCCGTCCACACCGACACGTGGGTGTCGATGGGACAAGAGACCGAGAAGCAGCAACGTATGCAGCAGTTCGAGGGGTACACCGTCGACGCCGACATGATGGCCCTCGCCGATCCGGCCGCAGTGTTCATGCACTGCCTGCCCGCGTACCGTGGCATCGAGGTGGCGACCGACGTGATCGATGGTCCGCAATCAGTGGTGTTCCAGCAGGCACACAACCGCCTCCACGCTGCCCGCGGTGCCCTCGCTTTCGTCCTCGGTGTTGGAGATGTGGCTGGCACAACTCCAAAACCACCCCACTGCGATGGTGCGGGGTAAAGAGCAAGGTGGAGCGTCAGGGCACGAGAAGCCGGTTCATAGGGTATGAAGAGGTGACGGAAC
>JANPKU010000060.1:0-66663 GCA_031426215.1 Actinomycetes bacterium | reverse complement strand
GACCGAGTCGCACGCGCCGCTGATCTGATCATGGACACCCACAGCGACGCCTTGCGTCGGCTCGGCGAGTGAGCGAACCGGTTGAGTTCCTCGACCTCGATGACGTCGTCGGCCTCGCGATCGCACTGCTCGGTGATCCTGCGCCGATCCGCGACATCGGACTTCTCGGCTCTGCCGTCGCCCGCCCGCAGACGACCGCGTTCGGCGAGGATGCCTACCCGGACATCTGGACCAAAGCGGCCGCACTGCTGCATTCGATCGTCAAGAACCATGCCCTCGTCGACGGCAACAAGCGCCTCGGATGGTTGGCCACCGCAGTCTTCCTCGAGATCAACGGCGTCGAGATCTCACGCGCCACCAACGACGACGTCTACGACCTCGTGATCGGCGTCGCCGCCGGCCAGCCGGCCGTCGACACGGTCGCCGAACGGCTCCGCCAACTCGCCACATAACACCCGCACATATTCACCTGTCCCACGCCGGGCTGGGTGTGCGACTTCGGCCAAGCCGCACGCGAGATGATCCCGGGCCGTCCGAAGCGTCCAAGCCCGTGGCGGCCCTGGACGTGCGTGGGCGCTCGGCCCGTCTGGACGCTCGCGAGATGCCACTCTGGGCGGCACGGGCGACCGAGCAGTTCCGGCGCTTCCGAGCAACTCTCTGGGTCATCCGATGAAGTCGGTACATGCCGAGCCGGACATGTTGCGGAACTCGACGCTCCCGGGTTGCCAGATGACGTAGACGCAGCGGCGGAACCCGAAGTAGATCGCTGGCCAGCGCAGCTCGATGCGATCGTCGGTGTAGCTGAAGCCGTCGGCTCGGACCGACGCCGCACTGAAGATCTGTTCGCTGTCGGAGAATCGAGCACCGGCTTGGAGTCGTTCGGAGTCGCCTCGAAGCACTGCATCGACGTCCTCGTAGGTGGTGTCCCCGAGTGCCTGTTCGAGCTCGACGCGGATTCTTGCTTGGTGCCGATCGGCGCCGACGAGCACGACGGTGAGTGCCGCGATCGTGAACATTACGAGCCCTACCACGACGATCGCACCGTGGCGGGTGTCCAGGCGGTCAGGTGCCGTCGAGTGACGGGTGCGGCGGAGTCCGGCGAGCAACAGCGCCGTCGCGGTAACACCGATCGCCGCGCCGATGGAGTTGGCGGCAACGTCGGTGATGTCGGGCGCGCCGAGACCAGCAATGCCCTGCACGCTCTCGATCACCATGGCGAGAGCGACGAGGCCGGCGAATGATCGAATGGCGCGACCGCTCACCCACGTCCAGGCTGCACCAGGGAGCACGAACAGCGCAACATTGAGGAGGAACTGGCTACTGCCAAGCAGATCGCCGCTGGAGAGACGGTCCCATCCTGAACCGGTCCACGCGAAGGCGTCGCCCAGCCGGAATGTCTGCGGCGCGCCATGGCGGGCGAGGGTCAGGGCCAGAATCCCCGCGATCGATGCGAACGCTGCAAACCAGGAGATGGAACTCCGTGTTGTCGAACGACGTTCGGCGACCCAGCGGCCAGCGACGGCGCTGAATCCCAGGAGCACGATCAGAGCGATGACCGACGCCGCCGTGGCGTTCGATGAGACGTCGCGACTTGCGTCGCCGGCAATGGTGAACAAGGTCGCTGACAGTACTGACGATGCACGTAGATTGTCGCCGACCGAGATCGGCGTGACCCGATCGCTCGGGCATTCTGATCTCACGAGGTGCAGACGACGGCGCACAAAGCGAGCGCCGTGGTTCGGGGGCGGTGAGCAACCGGACGGATTGAGCGGTCTTCGGATCGGCGATGACCGAGCGGCCGGTGGCGTCTCGGCGACGTGCCCTCCAGATGTGTGTTACGCCTGATTCGAAGTCGACGTCCGGCCACGACAGGCCGCGGCCTCGCCGGGTCGGAGACCGAAGAAGAGAACGGTCGTCCACATGGCTGCAACGCAGTGGGCAACGGCAGCGTACATCGGCGGCCGAACTCGAGTCCCTCTGCGCCCACCGATCGTCACTCAGCGTTCGTGTCGTATTCCATCGCGAGTGCGGGGTTGCCGCCCGGGTCCTCGAAGGCGATGAGGTGACCGACGTCGGTGATCGTGAACTTCTCCATCAGGATGCGGCCTCCTGCGGTGACGACACGCTCTCGGACTGCGTCGACGTCTTCCACGGCGAAGGTGCACTCGAATCCGTGGGTGGGCTCGTTGGCGAGGAGTTGGCGGCGCTGTTGAATCGCTCCGACGGGCGAGTTGCCGGATTCGTCAAGGATCTGGACGAACCCCGGAGGACCGTAGTCTCGGAAACTCCAGCCGAACACGGCGGCGTAGAACGCCTGGGTGGCGTCCACGTCGTCGGTGTTGATCGCGAAATGAGTCAAATGTGGCTGCATGGACCCATCGTCGTCCACAACACCATCTGCTGACATTCGATATTCTGACGGTTTATGTCGATTTCCCGCCAAGCAGCCTCGCAAGTGCGGAGCTACTCGATCACGCATCCGCCCGGTCGTGTTGCGTTGCCGACCCAGGCGGGCTGGGACTACTTGGTCTTCGCCCACACCGGGCTGTTCACTGCGTTCACCGACTCGGCGGCCTGGACGATCCCCACCCATCGAGCACTGTGCGTGCCCGACGGGACGCGCCTGCGAATCGAGACACCACGACGGGCGGGCATGAGGTGCCTGTACCTCGATGCCAGTCTCAGCGTCCTCGGAGACGCAGTTCGCGTCGTCAATCTCACTTCGCTGACCCGCGAACTCACGCTGTACGCGGTCGCCGCAGCACCGATGGACCTCACCCGGCCGGCCGATGCCTCAACCATCACGCTGCTCGCCGAACTGCTTGCTCTCCAACCAGGCGCTCCGCTGCGACTGCCACTGCCCGACGACCCGGTCGCCAGGAACGTCGCAGTAGCGATCATGTCGAATCCGGCAGGCCCGCTGCGCGACCAACTGCGCGCGGCCAACGCAAATCGCCGAACAATCGAGCGGCGGTTCAGCACCGAAACAGCGATGAGCCTGGGTCAGTGGCGGCGACGTGCCCGAGTCCTCGCTTCGGTTGCGAGCCTCGCCGACGGCGAACGAGTGACCAACGTCGCCGTCGCCATGGGCTACTCCTCGCCGAGCGCCTTCGTCGCAGCGTTCCGGGCCGAACTCGGCACATCACCTCGGGAGTACATGCGGCAGTGATCGGAACGGGTCTCGGTGAGCATGGATTAGAAACCTGGCGAACCGGCGATGCACTCCCGACTCCATTACGAGTTGCGAACGCCGTCTCAGTGAAGGCGGATGAGCTGAGTCAGGTCGTCACCCGGGAGGTCACCGTCGGTGATCGCCGACACCGACATGTAGTTGAGCTCGATCACGCCGCGCAGTGTGGTGAGGAACGCGATGTCCGTTGCATCTGCGCCCGTCGCGATCCGCACCATCGAACTGCGTGGCGCGAGGCAGGTCGGATCGACGACGTACCACACTCCGTCGAGGCACGCCTCGGTGACCGCGTGGAAGTCCATGGGATAGAGCCCGGGTGCGTACACCGACACCACTCTTGCTGCAGTGTTGTTCGCTCGCAGCAGCGCTGCGGTGAGGTGGGCGAAGTCGCGGCACACCCCTTCTCGACCGAGCAACGTCGCAACAGCCCCGTCGGTCGGTCGGGAGGAACCGGTCACGTAGGCGATGTTGACCCCGACCCAACTCGACACGGCGGCGAGAAGATCAGCACCCACGAGGCCGCTGAACTCGGCGCGTGCCAGCGGACCGAGGCGGTCGGACTCGCAGTAACGGCTGGGTCGGATGTATTGAAAGACGTCGTGGGCGGTCGCCATCGCCGTCGCCGGCGGTGCATCGCCCAGCACGGTTGCCTGGTAGTCGACGAGCAACAGACCCCGGCCGACGTTCTCGAGAAATGTCAGATTGCCGTGAGCCGTCGCAGTGATCGGGACACCGTCGACGCTCACCAACAATTGCTCGTCGCGGCGGTTGTACTCCTCGTCAGCGGCGATCGCAAGCACGATGTCCGACTCCTCCGCGACGAAGACTTCGAGATGGGCTGTGACGGACCGAACAGCATTGGGCGCTGGTCGCAGATGGTCATTCATGAGGTTGCTCCTGAGTTCACTGCCAATCGGACGCACCGGTGCACGAAGTCGAGCTTGTCGACCACCTCCGGAGACAGGACGAACGGGTACAGGTCGGATTGACCGATCGAGCGGGCCATCGCGTTGAGTGCGAAGGTGAGTCCCAACCATGACTGCACCATCCCGCCGACGGTGACGTCGTCGCGAGTCACACAGGCCGTTCGGCCCGCTGACTGGGCGGGTTCGCCGACGGTCAGCCCGATCGCTTCTGCGGTTGCCAGCCCGGCATCGATGTGGAGGTAGTGGGCAAATGTCTCGGCCCAGTCCTCCCACGGATGCATCGTGGCGTACTTGCTCACGTGGGCATCGGACCAGTGGGCGCCGCCCTGCGAATAGTGGCGCACGAGAGCATCCTCGTAGGGCAGCCGTTCGTCGCCGAACATGGACCGAAACTCCGACAGGTGGCCGTGCTGCTCGACGAGACTCGGCCAGTAGTAGTGACCGATCTCGTGACGTAGGTGCCCCAACACCGTGCGGTACGGCTCACCGAGTTGTTGGCGTACGAACTCGCGATGGGCATCATCGGACTCGGAGAGATCCAGCGTGATCACACCCGAGTCGTGACCGGTCATCACACTGCGGCCACGAGACGACAACAGCTCGAATGCAACGCCGCGTCGAGCGTCGACCGATCGATCGATGACGGGGAGCCCGAGACCCATGAGTTGGTGGAGGAGTCGACGCTTGGCCGCTTCCGCGTCGGCGAATGCCTCGATCGAGTCGACTTCGGTGTCGTTGGGACGAACCGAGGTGAGGCGGCAGCTCGCGCAGCGTGCGGCCACGTCATCGACGGGAACCATCCAGTTGCAGCGGGCGACCAACCGATTCGAACAGTGGCGGTAGTGCCCTGGCCGCCCGTCGACTCGTTCGAACCCGGCGTCGACCGGACGCAGGGCGACCACTTGTCCATCCTCGGGGAGGTATCCGAGTGGAGAACCGCACCGCAGGCAGGTCGAGTTGTCGAAGAACAGCAGCTGCTGACAGACCGAGCACGGGAACGGCTGCATGGGGCTGAATGTAACGGCAATCGTTCGGTCTACTGTGCGGCTACGTCGACCGACACGGTCAATCGACTCTCTTCGGCATCGGTGAAGATGAGCCCCTTCAGCGGGGGGACGTCAGAGTAATCGCGACCTCGTGCAGTGGTGACGTACCTGCGTCCGGCGACCTGGTTGTTGGTCGGGTCGACGCCGATCCATCGACCACTCCCCAGGTAGATGCCGACCCAGGCGTGCGTGCGATCGACACCGGTCAATCGTGGTCGACCCGGCGGCGGTTCGGTTTCGAGATATCCGCTGACGTAGCACGCAGGGAGCCCGAGCGATCGCAGCGAGCCGACCATGACGTGGGCGAAATCCTGGCAGACGCCCTTGCGCATCGTCATCACATCAGCGAGACGGGTGTCGACCTGGGTGGCCTTCGCATCGAACTCGAAGTCGACATGAATTCGTGAGCACAGTGAGAGGACTCCATTTTCGAGTGTGACGTCGTCGGTGAACGAAGGCATTGCGTAGTCGGTGAGCTGCGTCGAACGCGCCACCAACGCAGAGTCGAGGGAGAACTCGACGGCGTCCATGTCGTCAGGATCGGAGCGAGCCGCCGTGTAGGACTGCCACGGCTGCTGACCGTCGGCTCCGAACTCGGTCGGCCGACCGGACGTGTCGATCACGCTGGAGCTGGTGACGACCAGGCGCGTGTGCGGTTCTCGGATCACTGCGGTAGCGGCGAGGTTGCCGAAGTAGTCGCGATGTTCGCGTTGAGAGTCGGGACTCGGGTCGGTCGTGACCTCGCGTCGAACACACACCTGGCCATCGACGTCGTCCGGCAACTGACGGATCTCGGCGAAGCTCGCCTCGACCGGAGCGTCGTAGTCGTACCGGGTCGTGTGCGACACCTTGTAGATCACACCGGGCTCCCCACAGCGGATTCGGGCGCACCGAGTGACTGTCGACCATCGATCGGGCCGACCATCGTGTGCTGGGAGTGCAGCCGGTTGAACGATTCGGCGGCGATCGCGTTCGAGATCGCCGCGAGCTTCGCTCGTACGGTGCCGACGAACGACTCGAGTGCTGGCCGACGACCGACTTCATCGACATCGTCGAGCTGCGTGAAGTTCGTCGATGCCAGGAGCCGAGTCAGCTCGCCGAGCAGCGTCGCTGATGCCGCCGGTTCAGTTGCCTGGCGGTCGCTGCTGATCAGCGCCAAGCTCTCCGCGAGCCGGGCGACTTGGAACTGCAACGAGCGCGGGTTGCCGGCGTCGGCGAGCAGGAGCTCGATCGTGGTCGAGGGAAAGGCCTGCGACCGGTAGCGCCGACGTGAGGTGATGATGCTCTCGCCGGCGATCAGGACCGATTCCACGACGAGGCTCTCGACCGGAGCGCTTCGTTGGGTGCCAAGTGTCGTTCCCACCAAGGTCGCGACGTGCATCGCACGCTCGATTCGACGCCCGGCTTCCATGAACTGCCATCCGAGGTCGCGGACCATCGACTCGTTCGCGAGGCCCGAGAGCGAGAGCAGCCCCTGGAGCATCTCGCTGAGCACGCTCGTCATGGCTTCATCGGGATCACCGGCATCGCGATCATCGGGGCGATCGAGGCGTTCCAGTTCGCGTTGCAGTGAGCCGACGACGAGCCACGTGTCGACCGACAATTGATCGCGGACCACATCGAGCGCATCGAACATGTGACGCACGGCGTGGGCCACTGTTCCCGGTCGTCGTTCGTCGACGACGAGCGAGTACAGCTCGCCGGTCGGATCATCGAACAGTGCCGCGGCGTCGTCGCCGACGAAACCGGGATAGGTGCCGGTCACACGCGTCAAGGCTTCGAGTACCACCTTGAGCGATGCAGGCCCCGGCCCGGTCGGGGTGTTGACGAACTCGTCGCAGCGCGCCGTGACGGTACGAATGAGACGCACCGTTGCTTCGGCGCGTTCTGCATACCGGCCGAGCCAGAAGAGGTGCTCTGCAGCCCGCGCGGGCAGGGCGTCGGTCGGTGCGTTGGTCGGCACGACGTGATCGGATGGCCAGAACTCGAACTGGCTCTGCGATTCGGAGCCGAGAATCCAGATGTCCTTCGAGCTCGCCCCGGTGCGGTTCGTGATCGGGGCGTCTTTCGCTCCCGACGCAGTTCGGCCGAGTCCGCCTCGAAGTGCGACGTAGGAACCGCCGCCCGCGACAGCGAACGTGCGCAAGACCGCAGGACGGGGCTCGACGCGACCGGCCTGGAGTACGGGCGTCGACGCGGGAGTGAGCCGCTCCTGGCCGACCCACTGGTGGGGATGCGCTTCGATGCGCCGCCGTAGGTCGTTCAACTCGTCGGTGCTGACCCGTGCAGTATCGATCGAGTACTGCAGCGACACCCGTGAGAGCGGACGAACCACGAGTGTTCCCAGGTTCTCGAGCACGTGCGAGCGACCGACTGGTTCGCCGCACCACCACGACGCCACGGAGTCCATCAGGAGGTCGCTGCCGAGCAGGTGTTTGCACAGTGCCGGCATCAAGCTCGCAAGCCCCGCATTCTCGAGGATTCCCGACCCGAGTGTGTTGACCACGCTGACGGTGCCGGCTCGGCAGGCATCGACCAGTCCGGGAATGCCGAGTGTCGAATTTCCACGTAGTGCGAGCGGATCGCAGAACCCGGCGTCGACCCGACGGAGGACGACATGGACGGGAACCCATCCGCCAACGGTGCGCAGTCCGACCCGACCTTGTCGGAGCTCGAAGTCAGAGCCCTGCACCAGTGGGTAGCCGAGCTGTGCGGCGATCGATGCGTGCTCGAACGCCGTTTCGGAGAGTGATCCTGGTGACAAGATCACGATCGACGGATCGTCGACTCCGATCGGAGCCGCAGCCAGCAGTGCAACCCTCAAAGCGTGCACGAACGGCGCCAACCGCTGGACGCCGGTCTGGCGGAAGATGTTCGGGAACACGCGTGACAGTACTCGTCGGTTCTCGAGCGCATACGCAGCTCCGGACGGCGCTTCGGCCCGGTGCCCCAGTGCCAGCCACCGCCCGTCGGCGGCCCGGGCGATGTCGACGCCGAACACGACGAGCTGCTTGTCGCCGGGCACCTCGATGCGGTCGCAGGCTCGAAGGAACTGTGGGTCGGACAGGATCATCTCGGGTGGGACGATTCCGGAACGAAGCAGTCGACGCTCGCCGTAGAGGTCGGTGAGCACGAGGTCGAGCAGCTCGGCGCGTTGGATCATTCCTCGTTCGATGCCACTCCATTCTTCGTTCGACAGCACGAACGGGAGTGGATCGAGTGTCCACGGGCGGTCCGGGCGAACATCGTCGTTGTCGTTCCCGCCGACGTTGTACGTCACGCCGTCTTGTTCCAGCAGGCGTTGTATCTCGCCGTGGCGACGCGTCAGCTCACCTGCACCGAGTGTCCGATACGAGTCGATCAGCCCGGACCAGTGGGTTCGGATGACCCCACCGCCGTTCATCATCTCGTCGTGACCGTCCTCGAGCGGGCCGTAGTCGGAGATCAGATCGGTCGTCGGGAAGTCGGTCACAAGATGGTCAGCGGTTCGTCGTGTGGCGGCGAAGGTCGAGGGTTCGGGCGTACTCGCGTTGGACCGTTGCGGCGAGCCGGTCGAGTTCGGCGACGTCGGCGGCTCCGGGAGTGTGACCGTGTTTGAAGAATCTGCTGCACCGGCGTGCTTCGGCTTCTGCGGCATTCACCGGGAACGTGTCGTACGAGCGTCCGCCTGGGTGCGAGACCTCGTAGGTGCAGCCGCCGATGGACTTCGAACTCCAGCGATCGATCAGGTCGAAGACAAGTGGACCGTGTGCATCGATCGTCGGGTGTAACGCCGACCACGGTGCCCACGCCTTGAAGCGGACACCGGCCACGCCGGTGCCGGGCGTGCTGGTGGTGTGCAGTGGGACCGGCACCCCATTGCAGGTCAGGATGTGACGGGTTTCGTTGAAGCCTTCCACGAGCACTTGCAGCCGTTCGACCGAGGAGTCGACGTACCGCGCGGTCCCCGAGCCGGAGACCTCTTCGCCGAGCACGTGCCACGGTTCGATCGCGCCTCGCAGTTCCAGTCGAACGTCGTCCAACCCGACTTCGCCGATGAGGGGGAAGCGGAACTCGAGGAACGGTTCGAGCCAGGCGATGTCGAAATCGATGTCGTGACGACGGAGGTCGGCGACGACGTCGTGGATGTCGGAGCGCACGTACCACGGCAGGAGGTAGCGGTCATAGAGATCCGTCCCCCAGCGCACGAGCCGTCCCGAGTACGGGTCGTCCCAGAACCTGGCGACGAGTGCACGTACGAGCAGTGACTGCACGAGTGCCATCTGTGGGTGCGGTGGCATCTCGAACGCACGGAGTTCGACAATGCCCAACCGACCGCGTTCGCTGTCGGGACTGAAGAGTTTGTCGATGCAGAACTCGGAACGGTGGGTGTTGCCCGTGAGGTCGACGAGGAGATGTCGCAACAGGCGGTCGACCATCCACGGCGACGTGTCGTCGCCCTGCCGCTCGAGTTCGCTGAACGCGATCTCGAGTTCGTAGACGGTGTCGATGCGACCCTCGTCGACGCGAGGCGCCTGGCTGGTCGGTCCGATGAACTGGCCCGAGAACAGGTAGGACATCGCCGGGTGGTGCTGCCAGAACGTCACCATGCTCTGCAACAGGTCGGGCCGGCGCAGCATGGGACTGTCGGCCGGGGTGGCGCCACCGAGCGTGACGTGGTTGCCGCCGCCCGTTCCCGTGTGGCTTCCGTCGAGCGTGAACTTCTCGGTGCCCAACCGCGTGAGTCTGGCCTCTTCGTACAGCGTCTCGATGAGGTGGCGCAGTTCCGGCCACGACGCGCTGGGTTGCACGTTGACCTCGATCACGCCGGGGTCTGGTGTGATGATCAACGTGGTGAGCCGCGAGTCACGTGGGAGCGCGTACCCCTCGATCACGACCGCACATTCGAGCTCCACGGCAACCGACTCGACCACGCTCAACAGCTCGACGGCATGGTCGGCAATCTCGAGCGGCGGGAGGAACACGCTGACGTGGCCGTCGCGGAGTTCGACGGCGATCGCGGTCGGTGCGGCCTCGTGGCGATCGACGATCGCAGCGGGTGTCGGCATGGTGCCCGGCGCAGGGAGCGCGTCACGCGTTTCGAACGGCGAGCGTTCGAAGTCGAGCGGGAAGGGCGACCATGTCAACGAGTCGAGTGGGAGTCGATGCCCGAGCGGTGAGTCGCCGGCGATCAGGTACAGACGACCGCGCCGCATGTTCCAGGACGTGGTTCGCCATCCATTGCCGTCGGGCGCCGGATGCAGTGGGATGACGAATCCGGTCGGGTCGGTCACGGGTCCCCGGAGACGCTCGACCAGTCTGATTCGGGCGTCGGGTTCGTCGATCTGGCCGACGTCGGCAGGGTCGACGTCGACGGCCGGAGGGTCTCCGCTGGGGAGTCGGGCTTCACGCCACACCAAGTCGATCGGATCCTCGAATGCTTCGATGACGCGGTCGGAGGCGAGCCCGAAGCGAGTGGCGATCCCGTCTGCGAAGCGTCGGGCATCGTCGATTCCCGCAGTGCCGGGTCTCGACGGCTCGGCGAGCAGATCGCTTCTCGTCCACAGCGGCTCGCCATCGTTGCGCCACACGATGGCGAGCTGCCAGCGGGGGAGCGCCTCGCCCGGATACCACTTGCCTTGGCCGTGCTGCATCAATCCGCCGTTGGCGAACCGGTCGTGCATCCGCACAGCCAATTCGTGGGCCAGCAGGCGCTTGGCGTCACCGTCAGCCGCGGTGTTCCACTCGGCGCCCTCCATGTCGTCGATCGACACGAAGGTCGGCTCCCCGCCCATCGTGAGGCGCACGTCACCCGCTGCGAGGCGTTGGTCGACCGACGCGCCGAGTTCGTCGATGCGTGCCCACTGTTGGGGCGTGTACGGCAGCGTGACCCTGGGATCCTCACGGACACGGTGGACCACGTTGGAGAAGTCGAACTCGACCTCGGTGTAACCGGTGCGACCGGATATCGGCGCGGCGGTCGTGGGGTGCGGCGTGCAGGCAAGCGGAATGTGGCCTTCGCCTGCGAACAGACCCGACGTCGGGTCGAGACCGATCCAGCCGGCACCCGGAATGAAGACTTCCGCCCATGCGTGCAGGTCGGTGAAGTCGGCTGCTGGTCCGTCAGCACCGCTCAGCGACGGTCGATCGGACGTCAACTGCACCAGGTAACCCGAGACGAACCGTGCGGCGAGCCCGAGTCGGCGAAGCGCATCGACGAGCAGCCAGCCAGTGTCGCGGCAGGACCCGACTCCGCGTGCCAGCGTGTCCTCGGGTGTCTGCACACCGGGATCCATCCGGATGGAATAGTCGATGTCGTTGTAGAGGCGCCGGTTCAGTTCGACGAGGAAGTCGGCGATCGGGGTGCCCGCCTCGGGTGCCCGGACGCCGGACAGCCATGTGTGCAATCCGGGCCCCACTGGGCCATCGGGTTGCAGATACGGCTCGAGATCCTTGGCCAACTGCGGCTCGTAGGCGAACGGAAACGACTTGGCCGATTCCTCCACGAAGAAGTCGAACGGGTTGATCACCGTGAGGTCGGCAATCAGGTCGACGGTGATGTCGAGCACCCTGGCGGGTTCGGGAAACACCAAACGGGCCATGAAGTTGCCGAAGGGATCCTGTTGCCAGTTGAGGAAATGATCGCTCGGCGACACGCGAAGGCTGTAGGCCAGGATCGGCGTGCGGCAATGCGGGGCGGGCCGGAGCCTCACGACGTGCGGGTGGACTTGGACGGCTCGATCGAAGCGGTACGTCGTGCGGTGCTCGATGCCGATATGAATGCCCATCAGCACGTCCTGTGGGTTCGGTCGGTGAATGGGTCGGTGAATGTCCGAATGTCTCGGTATTCCCGGGCGATGATACTCGGGCACGCTTCGGCTCAGCGCGGATGACTCCGTACGATGGGCGACGGTGTCCAGCAACGGGGGGAACATGGCGACGAACGACCAGATCGTGATCTCGGATCTGCGGGTGATGGCGCTCGTTGGTGCACTCGCACACGAGCGCGAAGCGACTCAGCCCTTACGGATCGATCTCGCGATCGAGGCTGACCTGCACGATGCTGGCCAGTCCGACGAACTCGGCGACACGGTGAACTACGGGATGGTCGCGGAACGTGTGGTCGCGTTGGTCGCCGAGTCGAAGGACATCCTGCTCGAGCGTCTGGCGACGCGCATCGCCGACGAGGTGCTGGGGTTCTCGAGGGTGGAGACGGTCGAGGTGTCGATCACCAAGCTGCGCCCACCGGTGCCGGTCGACGTGGTGTCGACAGCGGTACGGATCCGCCGGACGATCCTCGAACGCGACGTCGTAGAGCCGAGGTCGCGTCGGGCATTCATCGCCTTAGGGTCCAACCTCGGCGATCGCGGGTCGTACCTACGTGCGGCAGTTCGCGGGTTGTCTCGTGTCGTTGCCGAGTCACAGGTGTTCGAGACCGACCCGATCGGTGGCCCGGACGGCCAGGGTGCGTTCTTGAACATGGTGGTGGAGATCGAGACGCTGCTCGATCCGTTCGCATTGTTGCGGCGATGTCAGCGTCTGGAGGCCGAAGCGATGCGTCAGCGGGTGGTGCACTGGGGGCCGCGCACGCTCGATGTCGACATCGTCTTGTACGACGATGTGGAGATCCGCAGCGACGAGCTGGTGATTCCGCATCCCCGGTTCGCGGAGCGTCGTTTCGTGCTGGTTCCGCTCGCCGACATCGCGCCCGATCGTTGCCCGCCGGGATGGGACGACGACCTCGAGCCGGCTGGTGTGTACCCGCGAGGCCCGCTCAACGGGTTGTGACGACGGCTACGCCGGGACCCGGCCGCGGTCAGTCGTGGATCCACACGGTGGAACGCAACGGGAGCAGGTTTTGGCTCCAGATGAAGTCCATCGCCGGGTTGGCGACCCGGATGCACCCGTGGGAAGCCGGATAGTTCGGCACGCGGGGGGCGCCGTGCACGGCGATGCCGCCGACGACGAACTTCGGCCGATAGAGCGTTCCGAGTGTGCCCTCGTACCGGGCGACGTCGTGTTCGCGGTAGGTGCTGAACGTGCCAGTCGGCGTGAGGGCGATACCGATCGCCCTGCCCCCGGCACTCTTCTGGTCTTCTTCGTCGTAGGACTCGCCGTTGCCGGTCGAGACGTTGAAGACGTGCTGTACCTTGCCGCCGCGCACCACGAAGGCAATCTGCTTGGTCTTGTCGACCTCGAGCAGGTCGCCGGTGCGGCCAGCTGCGGGTCGGCAGAACTCGGTGTTCAACGCGATGGCGGTGGCCAAGTCGACGACGGTGGTGGACGGGAGGCCCTTCCACTTCTGGAATGCCATCACCGACTGGACGGTGCTGAGACCGTATGCGCCGTCCGGACCGGCGTTCCAGAAGCCGAGCGCCAGCAGTCGGTTCTGCAGGTTGGCGACCGCAGCTCGAGATGATCCGTTGATGATCGGGCCGACGGCGGCGACCGGCTCGCCGACGGTCTGGGTGGCACACGTCGGCACCGTCGGGTTGGTGCGCGCTGCGAACGGCGCCGGTGACGGACTTCCCACGAAGTAACCGGCGAGGTCGGCGAGGAGGTGACCACCGGTTTGGGTGAACATCGAGAACCCGCGGGCCGACACCGGAACGATGGCGTGGTTGGCCAGCATCTGCGACGGTCGCACGACGTTCATGGTGGACGTGGTGGGGGCCACCTTCGGATCGCTCGCGCCTGCGGTGCTGACGGTGATGAAGCCGATGGTGAGCGCATCGACGGTCGTTGCATTGAGGACGACGGCCGACACGTCAGCGCGACCGATCGCCGGGTTGCTCGCCACCGGCACCTCGAAGCTGTTGTTGATCGACGGCCGCTTGGTGCCCCCGAGTGGGTTCAGCCCGGCAATGCGGGTGTCGACGATGCGCGTCGGCGAGGTCATCGGAACGAACAATCCGGTCGACGCCTCAGGCGCCCCAGCACCCGTGTACGTACCGACGAGGTCGATGATCAGATCTCCGCCGCTCTGTGAATAGATCGAGATCGCCCCGTTGGCGTCGACGCTGACGATCGCCTGGTTCGCAATGGCCGCCGAGCGGCCGGCAGGCGAGTTGAGGTTCGAGGTCTCGGGCACGGGGCTGCCCTGGGCGGACACCTGCCAGAAGCCGGGGGTGTTGGTGACCGCCGTGAGGTTCACGGCGACGGCGCTGGCACCGGCCGCGCCTGGCACGGTGAACGCCCGGGTTTCGTTCGGCGCGAAGGTGGCGGCCCCACGGGTGTCGAGCACTCGGGTGGGAGCCGGCAATGGTTCGAAGCGGCCAGCGGTAGCGGAAGTGGCGGGGGTGTAGTAGCCGAGCAGGTCGACGATGACGTTGCCGCCGGCGCTGCTGTAAACGTCAACCACACCGTCAGCCCCCACCGGCACGGTGACCAGGTTGGGAGTGACGCTGCCGGAGAGGAACTGCAGTTCGTCGACGTTCAGGTTCGATGCCTCGGGTCGCGGACTCGTGTGTGGCCAGACCGTCCAGAAGCCGGGGGCCGACGGCGGAGTCACCGTGAGGTTCAGGACCGCCGCGGTGACGGAACCGGTTGCCGGCAGCGGAGCTGCGCCGGTGATCGGAATGGAAATCGTGGCGCCGCCAGCGACCGGTGACAACTGTCGCGTGTCGAGGAGTCGCAGCGACGTCGCCATGGGGACATACGAACTGGTGGGTCCTGCCGCATCGACGGAGGCAACGGGGGCAACGACCGCCGTGACGAGCGTTGCTCCGACGATGCTGCCCAACGCAGCGAGGACAGCGAGAAACGACCGTGAACGCATCCGACAACGATAGACCCAGCTGACGCCGGTTGTGCCATCAGGTTGAAGGTGATGTCGAGACTCGTCAGAGTGCCGGAAACACCGTGTAGTTCGCTCCGCCGGTGGCGAGGAACTCGTCGGTCCACGAGGTGCCGTAGGTGTCCTGCACCTCTTGAGCCTTGTCGGAAACGGCTCCGTCGGCTGTGGATTCCAGCGTCCACGCCTGGCGCTTGTAGGTCCAGTTCTCGGGAAACAGTGCGTGTGCCTGCTTCCACCAAGCGATGGCCGCCGGATGGTCGCCGCGTGATTCGGCGTGGATTCCCAGCTCGAAACAGGCTGCAGCCCGGCTGTGCTCGGCCGAGCGTGGCTGCGACGCAGCGATCACTTCGTCTGGCGACATCACGAAACGGCTGTCGGCGCCGAGGTTCGCCCAGTCGACGATCGCCGCACGATATGCCTCGCCGGTCTGGGGCATCTGCTTGAACTCACGCAGGACCGCTTGCAGACGCGGGGGCATCTCGTCGGTGATCTCCATCGCAGCGAGCGGGCTCGGTTGGATGGACGCCCCCTCGGCCGGACGAACCAGTGTTCCCGACTCGTCGATCCACACCGCCATCGGCACGTTCGAGATCCCGAGCAGTTCGTCGACTCGGTGGTGGCTGTCGATCAGCGACGGATGGGTCGGGCTCGCCGCCTCGATCCACGGGCGGGCCTTCTCCGGATCGAGGTCGAGTGCCACCGTGACCACACTGAGGCCGAGCGGTTCGAGTTCTTCGTGGAGCGCCTGCCACACGGGCAGGTCAGCGGAACACCCTCACCACGACGCCCAAGCGACCAACAAGACCTTTCGCCCGTGCATGGCGGACAGGTTGAACGGGTTGCCGTCGACATCGGCCAACACGATGTCGGGCACGACGGCGGTGGTGAGTGCTCGCCCACCGCTCTCGGGGCCGACCGCCCAGACGCCGGCGTCGTCGTCGGCGAGCAGGGCCATGCCGAGTCGATCGGCAACGGCCGCCACGTCGATGACGCCGTCGGGACCGACCGCGCTCTGGACCGGCACGCAGGCATCGCCCTTGCACATCCCCTCGGGCTTGGCCGACCAGCCGGTCGCGGCTTCGAAAGCGTCGGCGGTTACGTCGAGAGTGCTCAGCAACATGCGGTCACTGTGTCACGCGGGCGCCGTCACGGGCGAAGTGGGTGGCGAACTAGGGTTCGGCCATGAGTGACACACCCGTCGAGGCGCCCGCTGGTTGGCATCCCGACCCGCAGGGCCGTCATGAACTCCGCTACTGGGACGGATCGAAATGGACAGACCACGTCTCCGACGCCGGGGTGACGGCGAAGGATCCCGTGGTGCCGAAGAAGTCGCTGTTGGCCCGACTCGAAGCGGCCGTCACCGTCGGTGACGCCGAGAGCGACGCCACAAAGGACAGGGTTCGTGGCCAAGTCGATGGCGACGGTCGCTTCGGCACCGGCGTGCAGGCTCGAACCGGCGGTGGCGGCGGATCGCTGTTCGACGAGGCGGTGCTCGTGGTGAACCAGACCACCAAGCTGATCGAACTGAACAACCAGTACAGCGTGTACGACCAGAACGGCAACGTGATCGCCACCGTCAACCAGATCGGTCAGTCGACGCTGAAGCAGGCGGCCCGGCTCGTGTCGAGCCTCGATCAGTTCATGACGCACAAGTTGGAGATCGCCGACCCGTCGGGGGCAGTGCTCCTGCGTCTGACCCGCCCGAAGAAGATCATCAAGTCGTCGATGATTGTGTCCGACGCCGACGACAACGAGATCGGGCGCATCGTGCAACGCAAAGCGATCGGCAAGATCCGGTTCGCGTTGGAGAGCGGCGGAACGACGGTCGGAATGATCAAGGCCGAGAACTGGAGGGCGTGGAACTTCCGCATCGAGGACGCCGACGATCACGAGGTGGGACGCATCACGAAGACCTTCGAGGGCATCCTGCGTACCGCGTTCACCACGGCCGACAACTACGTGGTGCAGATCCACGGCGAGCTCGCCGAACCGTTGCGTTCGCTCGTGGTGGCCGCGGCTGTCAGCGTCGACACCGCACTGAAACAGGACGACCGCGGGTTCAACTGACCGCGTGTTCGAGATGTGCTCGGGGCCGCATACGCCGAGTCCCCAGGCACATCTCGAACACCGGGGAGGGCGAATGTCGCGCCGGTGTCGTACAGTGCTGAAAACCGCATCGCACTCTGGGGGGCAGATGGGCAAGGTACTGATCGTCGGAAACCGCTCGTTGGGCGGCTCGCAGCTCGCGACGCTGGTCGGCGAACGCGTGAAGACTGCACCGTGTGAGGTGCATCTCGTCGTGCCCGTTCCCAATCCCGTTGCGTCGGCGGTGGCGATCGGGGCGTCGGCGCCCGACATGTCGCCAACCCTCAGTCGCGACATCGAAGAGGACCGCCGAGCTGCGCAGGAGCAATTGACGTTCGGACTCGGGTGGCTGAGTGGACTCGGAGCCACGGCGACGGGGGAGTTGTCAATGGACGCTGACACCCCGGCGGCGGTTTCGCGCCTCGTCGACGCGCATGGTTTCGAGGAGGTCATCGTGTCGACGCTGCCCACGAAGGTGTCACGCTGGCTGCGCCAGGATCTGCCGTGCCGCATCGGCCGCAAGGTTTCGGTGCCGGTGACGGTCGTATCGAATTCCAGCTGAGGCGCTCGGCCTTCCGAACGCCTCGAGATCGTGTTACTTCAGCCGGTCGCGTAGGCGGCGACGATCGGGGCGAGTTCGTCAGGGCTTGCGCCGTGCATGATCACCGCATCGGCGCCGAGATCGAACTGGCGGCGCACTGCGCCCGCACACTGCTCGGGCGTACCGGTCGCCGAGGGTGCCAGCCATTCATTCGGAATCAACGTGGCGATCTCTTCGAGCTCGTCGGTCGTGGCGCTCACGTCGATCGCTCCACGGAAGCCGGCGACGAGGTCGTCGGCGCGGAACGCAGCGAGCACGGCGGGATCCCAGCGGTTCGTCTCGACCATCAGCTCGCCGTAGGCCTGCAGATAGGTGGCAAGGCGTCCGACGGTCTTCTTGAGCCGGAGCGGCTCCGGGATGTGGTCGCCGACGGTGGCGAAACACGACCAGACCGTGACCGAGCCAGGGTCGCGTCCCGCCTGTTCTGCCGCGTGTTTCACGGTACGTATGCAGCGCTGCAGCGTCTCGTCGGTGAAGAACGTGTGCAGGATCACGTGATCGAAGGCTCGACCACCCAATTCCAGTGAGTTCGGACCGAACGCGACGAGCCCGAGCGGGATGTCCTCGTCGAACGTCGGGTCGAGGCGCAGGACCGGGTACTTCCCGATCGGACCGTCATGGCCGATGATCGTGTCGCCGTGCCACAGGCGCCGCATCACGCCGGTGAAGTCCTCCATCTGCGCAGTGGTGATCCTGCCGATGCCGTATGCATCGAACAGCGGTGCGATCCCGCGGCCGATGCCGAGGACGAACCGCCCACCGGTCAGCCGGTGCATCGTGGTGGCGTACGAGGCAGTGACGATGGGATGGCGCGTGTTGTGGTTTGTCGCGCCGGTGATGATCTGCATGTTCGTCGTGGCGACCGCAGCGGCTCCCGACAACGTGACGGCTTCTTTGACATTGAAGCGCTCGCTGATGAACACCGCACCGAGGCCGAGTTCCTCCGCCCGGCGGCACTCGTCGACGAGATCCCTCGGGTTCTGTGCGCCGCCGGCAAGCGTGTAGAAGCCCAGTTCGGGGAACTTCGGTTCGGTCATGCCGGCGTGGCGACCTGGGCCGACGCCGGCAGCTGGGCGGGCGTCTGCTCGCGGATGAACACCGCGGCGCGCACCAATGCGTCGGTCGCTTCGGGCATGTAGCCGGCAAACGCCGGGTAGACGTGCCAGAGACCGTCGCGCAGGTCGAGGCGCACGTCGACGCCGGCTGCTTCGTAGCGATCTGCGAGGCGGATGGAGTCCGACAAGAGAATCTCGTCCATGCCGGTCTGGATCAGGGTCGGCGGGTACCCCGTCGGATCGGCGAAGAGCGGTGACACGCCTGGATCGTCGAGCGGGGTGTCACCCGCGTAGGTGGTGGCTGCCTCGAGCAGTCCGTTGCCGTCGAACATGGGGTCGAAGGAAGCTCGGGTCACCACCGATTCACCCGAAGCCGTCAGGTCCGTCCATGGCGACAACACGTAGACCGCACTGGGCAGCGGGTCGCCCGCAGCTTTCAATGCGCCGATCGTGGCGAGGGTGGCGCCCCCGCCCGCAGAGTCGCCGGCAATCGTGACGAGCGCGGGGTCAACGTCGGCGATGATGGCCCGATACGCGGCCACGCAGTCGTCGATTGCGGCGGGGTACACGTGCTCGGGAGCAAGGCGGTAGTCGATCACGGTGATCGTGGCAGCAGCCCGCTTGGCCAGGCGCGCACACATCGCAATGTGGCTCTTGGGTGAGCCCAGGACGTAAGCGCCGCCGTGGATGTACAGAATGTGACGGTCGGGTCGGACCTCGGTCGGCGTGGCGACGATCGCCGGGATGCCGCCGACCGAGGTTTCGACGTAGTCGACCTTGCGCGGTCGGGGGAGCTTGTCGACCTTGTCCATGGCGGCTCGCCGCTGCTCGAGCGGAACGTCCTCGCCGGTGGCCATCTTGGCAATTCGATTACGGAAGAACCGGGCTCGTCGACTCAACGTCATGCCGCGCACGCTAGTAGCGATGAGCGAGAAGCCGGGATCCGGTCCGTTCGCTCATCGCTCGGTCTGGCGTGTCGGGAGCGATGAGCGAGAAGCCGGGATCCGGTCCGTTCGCTCATCGCTCGGCGACGTGGGTGGGTCGTGAAGCTCGCGGGGGATCAACCCGAGTTGCGCAGGCCGGTGGCGATCGCGTTGATCGAGAGTTGGATGCCGCGCACCACCAACTCGTCGTCGTCTCCGTCACGGAAGCGTCGAAGCAGGTCGACCTGCATCACGTGCAGCGGATCGAGGTACGGGTACCGGTTGCGTAAACTGCGCTCGAGCAGCGGGTTGTCGGCCAGCGGCGATGCCGACCCGGTGATCCGTTGGTGCCACTCGAGCGTGCGGGCGTGCTCGTCGGTGATCGCGCCGAAGATGTCGGTGCGCATCGCGTCGTCTTCCACGAGCACATCGGCGTACCGGCGAGCGATGTCGAGGTCGGACTTGGCCAGCACCATGCCCATGTTGTCGATCGCCGAGCGGAAGAACCTCCAGGTGCGGTACATCTCGACGAGCAGCCCGAGACGTTCGTCGGAATCACTGTGGGAGGCTCCGACGAACCGCTCGACCGCGCTGCCGACACCGAACCAGGCAGGAATCATCAGTCGACACTGGGTCCAGCCGAACACCCACGGGATCGCGCGGAGGTCTTCGATCGCGCCGGAACTGCTGCGTGAGGCCGGGCGGCTGCCTACGTTGAGTGTGGCGATCTCATTGGTCGGCGTGATCGCCCGGAAGAACGAGACGAAGCGGTCGTCGCCGTACACCAGTGTCCGGTATGCCTCGAACGCATGCCGCGACAACTCATCCATCGCTTCGGAGAACACCGGGTCGGCGCTGCCGTCCGTTCCGTCGGTCAGAACCTCGTCACCGGGCGCGGTCCGGTGCAGCAGGGTCGCTTCGAGCGTGGCCGACACCAGCGTCTCGAGGTTGCGGCGCGCCATCGCCGGGTTCGAGTACTTGGCGGCGACGATCTCACCCTGCTCGGTCAGCCGGATCGAACCGTCGACGGTGCCGGGTGGCAGTGCCAGGATCGCCTGGTACGCCGGACCACCGCCGCGGCCGACGGTGCCGCCGCGTCCGTGGAAGAAGCGAAGCTGCACACCCGCCCGACGAGCGACGGCGGCCAACTTCGTCTGCGCCGACGACAGGCTCCACTGCGAGCACAGATAGCCGCCGTCCTTGTTCGAATCGGAGTAGCCGACCATCACTTCTTGACGGTTGCCTCGTGATCTGACGATGTCGGCGTACACGCCGTCGCGCAGCATCGCGTGGAGCACGTCGGGACAGTGCTGCAGGTCGTCGATCGTTTCGAACAACGGCACGATGTCGAGCTGGGAGCTCGCTCGATGCTCTCCACGCTCGGCGTCGGCCAGGCCGACCTCCTTGAGCAGCACGGCCACTTCGAGCACGTCGCTGACGTCATGGGCCATCGAGATCACGTAGTGCGGCACGATTCGGCGTCCGACCCGGCGAACGGCATCAGCGACCACTTCGAGGATGGCCAACTCGGATCTCGTGAGATCTGCCAGCACCGAACCGCCATGGCGCAACGGGCGGGGGGTGCGCAACTCGGCAGTGAGCAGTGCGACACGCTCGACCTCGTCGAGCGCCAGATAGTCGGCGCACACCCCGGCCTCGGCGAACAGGTCGGCAAGGACTGCTTCGTGCACCGCCGAGTTCTGGCGCAGATCGAGACCGCAGAGGTGGGCGCCGAAAATGGCAACACTTCGTCGCACCGGCGCCACGAGCGCGTCGGCGATCGGCCCGGCACCGTGACCGTGCAACGACGCGATCACGCAGTCGAGGTCGCGACCCAATTCGGAGAGGTCGCCGTAGGGCAACCCCTGGTCGATCGGAGCCGGCCCCGGCACGTCGACGTCGGGATCGAGGACTCCGCGGGCGAATGCGTGCAGGCGGGCGTGCATCCCGCGCAGCGCTCGCCGGTACGGCTCGTCGGCGCGGAACGGTGAGTCGTCGCCCGACGCTGCGGCGAGTTGCAGAACGTCGTCGCTCGGGGTGACCAGCCGGTCGGTCATCGACAGGCGGCGTGACAGCACGTACAGCGCCGACAGGTGGTGGGCCAGGGCCGTCTCGCTCTGTTTGCCGATCGCGTAGCGAACGACGTCGGCGGTGACGAACGGGTTCCCGTCACGGTCGCCGCCGATCCACGAACCCATGGTGATCGCGCTCGACGTGTCGACCGATCGTGCGTCACCGGGTGACGCGATGATCGTCGCAAGATCGTGGCTCAACGCCGGAATCACCTCGAAGAGGCTCGTGTCGTAGTAGCGGATCGCTTCGTTGATCTCGTCGCGGACGCGCAGTTTCGACAAGCGCAGCAACGCCGTCTGCCACAGCAGCAACACGCAGACCGAGAGCTCCTGCTCGATCTGCGTCACGGCGCCTGCGACGTGTCGTCGCACGTCGAGATCGTCGAGCAGCTCACTCAGCTGATCGAGGACTTCGAGCACCGTCTTGCGTCGTACCTCCGTCGGGTGCGCCGTGATCACCGGGCTGACCTGCAGCGTCTCGACGGCGGCGACGACGTCGTCGGCGCTCACCCCCGCGCTCCGTACGCGTTCGAGCACTGCAGGCAGGCTGCCAGGACGCGGAGGTTGGCCACTGTGTTGGTGGTGGCGTCGACGCCGTTCGAGATGGACGTCCTCGGCGGTGTTGGCCAACAGCGACAACCAATCGAGCGCACGCAGGACCAGGATCTGCTCGTCGAGCGGATGCTGGGCCAGCGCCGAGCGGACCTCGTCGACAGCACTGCGGCCTGCTCGTCGTGCATCGACGGCAACGCGGCGCACGTGCTCGACCAGCTCGAACACGGCTCGGCCCTCGGTCTGCTCGATCGCGTCACCGAGGAGCCGTCCGAGCAGACGGATGTCGTCACCCAGTGCGTCGTCGCGTTGCTCGGCGGAGCCGACCGGGACGTCAGTGGGGCTCTCGATGTCGGACATCTCCCCAGTCAAGCCGAACCGGCCGCATGAGGAAACACGAATCCGCAAGGTGGCTGTGCGCCAGACTGTGCGCATGCGAGTCGTGTTCGCCACCGCCGAGTTGTCGCCAGTGGCGACCGTTGGTGGACTCGCTGCGGCGGCGGCCGGGCTCGGTGCCGAACTGCGACGCCTCGGCGTCGACCTCGAGTTGGTGATGCCGGACTACGGCGACGTCACGCTCGTCGACGAGACCACGATGTCGCTCGACGTTCCGGACTGGGTCGGATCGGCGACGATTCGAACTGGGTTCCATCCTGCGGTCGGGCGCCTCCACCTGGTGTCGGTTCCCGGGATGGCTCGCCCGCATCCGTACCTGCAGGCGAGCGGCGAAGGCTGGCACGACAACAGCGAGCGATTCTTCCGCTTCGCCCGTGCGCTCGCCGCCTACATCGAGCGTGATCCGCCCGACGTGGTGCATCTCAACGACTGGCACACCGGAGCCACGCTGGCTGCGCTCACCGATCCGCCGCCGAGCGTGGTTTCGATCCACAACCTCGCCTACCAGGGCATCGCCGATGGATCCTGGCTCGATCGGATCGGGCCCCGCGCCGCGCACTACGAGTGGTGGGGCGGCGTCAATCCGCTGTCGGGAGCGTTGGCGTTGGCCGACCGGATCGTGGCGGTGTCGCCGCACTATGCCACCGAGATCGTGACGCCCGAAGGCGGGTTCGGGCTCGACGAGCCGCTGCGGGACCGGGGCGACGATCTCATCGGAATTCTCAACGGCATCGACACCGGCGTGTGGGACCCGGCGCACGATCCGCTGATCGCGGCACCGTTCGACGCCGGAGCGCTCGACGCTCGCGCCGGGAACCGAACCGCGCTGCTCGCACGGTTGGGGTTCCCCGAAGACGACGTGTTGCTGGCCACGGTCGTCACCCGTCTGACCCATCAGAAGGGAATCGATCTCCTGGTTCCGTTGGTGCCGTTGCTCGCTCAGATTCCGATGCGCCTGGCTGTGCTCGGCTCCGGCGACGCACGCCTTGCTGCGCAGTTGCACGGCCTGGCCGCAGCGCACCCCGACTCGTTGGCGTTCGTCGACGGCTACGACGAGTCGTTGTCGCACCTGATGTTCGCCGGCACCGATCTGTACCTGATGCCCAGTCGGTTCGAGCCGTGCGGGCTCACCCAGATGCAGGCGATGCGCTACGGAGCCATCCCGGTCGTCACTGCGGTCGGTGGCCTCGTCGACACGGTCTCCGACGCGGATCTGCATCGCAGCGGCACCGGATTCGTCGCCGAACGTGTTTCGAGTGAAGACCTGCTGGCGGCGATGTTCCGGTCCGAGCGCCGCGTTCGCGACCGACGGCGGCGCGTCGCGATCCAGCGACGTGCGATGGCGATCGACTGGTCGTGGAACTCCCCGGCGAGTGAGTACCTGGCGCTCTACGGTGAACTCGCCGTGAATCCTCGGAATCGCTCCGAATCGTCGCGCCCCTGAGGGCGCAGGTGTGTACCTTTGAGGGCGATGGCCATCGAACCGAAAGTTCTCGTGATCGTGTTGGCCGGAGGCGAGGGCAAACGTCTCCAACCGCTGACCAACGATCGAGCGAAGCCAGCGGTCCCGTTCGCCGGCACGTATCGACTGATCGACTTCGCATTGTCGAACTTTGCCAACGCCGGCTACCTGAAGATCGTCGTGCTCACCCAGTACAAGAGCCACAGCCTCGACCGTCACATCTCTCAGACCTGGCGGTTCTCGGCGATGCTCGACAACTACGTCACGCCCGTACCCGCGCAGATGCGCCGTGGGCCGTACTGGTTCCAGGGTTCTGCCGACGCGATCTATCAGAACCTGAACCTGATCTCCGACGAGTCGCCCGACATCGTGGCCGTGTTCGGCGCCGATCACATCTACCGGATGGATCCGCGTCAGATGGTCGACGAACACCGTGAGAGTGGCGCTGGGGTCACCGTGGCGGCCATTCCCGTACCGAAGCACGAGGCGACCGAGTTCGGCGTGATCGAGGTCGACGACGAGGGCAAGATCCTCGCGTTCCACGAGAAGGTGGCGAATCCGCCGACGATGCCGGGCAACGACCAGATGTGCCTGGCGAGCATGGGTAACTACGTGTTCGACACGCAGACGCTGATCGACGTGGTGACCCCACGCGAGAACCAGTACACCGACCTCGGCAGCCACGTGATTCCGGCGCTCACATCGGCAGGTGTTGCCCGGGTGTACGACTTCTCGAAGAACATCGTGCCGGGCCAGGATGATCGGGAGAAGGGCTACTGGCGCGACGTCGGCACGCTCGACTCGTTCTTCCACGCCAACATGGACCTGATCGCGCCGGTGCCGATCTTCAACCTGTACAACGAGCACTGGCCGGTGTACACCTCGCGTCGAGCTCTCCCGCCGGCCAAGGTGTCGCGTGGAATCGGTGGCGAACCGTCATTCGTCGACGGCAGCCTGCTGTGTCAGGGATCGATCATCGCCGGCTCGCACGTCGAACGCTCGATCGTCGGCCCCGGTGCCTTCATCGACCACGATGCGCACGTCACCGACTCGATCATCTTCCCTGACGTCCGCATCGGTGCCGGCGTTCGACTGCACCGTTGCATCGTCGACAAGAACGTGATCGTGCCCGATTGGTCGCGCATTGGCCTGGAACTCGATTCCGACCGTGAGCGCTTCACGATCAGCGACGAAGGCGTAGTCGTGATCGAGAAGGGCCGCGATCTCTCGAAGGGCTGATTGTTCGAGATGTGTTAGGCGCACATCTCGAACGTTCATGCATCGAACAGCTGGGCCGGTGTTCGGTCTCGCGGGCCGGAGAAGGGGAGCGGCACCTCGACTGCGTTGCGACCGGCCGACCAGTGAGCGGCGCAGATCACGTCGAGTACCTGACGACCGAGACGTGACGTCGCAGGTACCGGACGGCCGGTGCGGATGTTCGTCCAGAAGCGTTTGAGCTGCGGTGCGTAGCCGTAGTCGTCGACGAGCGATGACCCCGCAACGCTGATCGGAGCGCCGCTCGAGACCGGCGTACCGTTGTGCTCGAGGGCCGGAGAGGGATACAACTCGGCTCGGAGCACCGCACTCGCACTCGACACCTGCAGATCCCAGTCGGGTGCCGCCTCCGGCTGCCAACGAGCCACGATCGTGGCGACGAGCCCGGATTCGAACCGGAGCCTGATCGTGCCGTGTTCGTGCCGGGTGGCCGCATCGACGATGACGGCGCTCAGCGACATCGGTCGCCCAGCGTCGGACTCGGCAGCGGTTCGGAGTGTGAGGCCGACCGGGTGGACGCCGAGGTCGAACAGGGCACCGCCGCCCCAGTGGGCGTCGACGCCGTCGTCCGGCCGCCACGACGGCGGGGCCTGGGTCGCCCGAGCCGACAGGTGGGTGAGGGCGCCGATTCCGCTCACTCTCGCCATCAGCCCGTCGACGACCGGCGCGGCAGCGAGATGCTCGGAATAGAGCACGGGCCTCCCGGCCCGGGTCTCTGCTTCGGTCAGCCGATCCGCATCGGCCAGCGTGCACGCAATCGGAGCTTCGACCACGACGTGGTACCCGGCGTCGAGGAGCGCGAGCGCGGCGTCGACGTGGGCAGCCGGGGGAGTGGCGACGATGGCGATGTCGCCCTGCCGGCGGGCGATCAGTTCGTCGAACGTCGTCGCCATCGCTCCGACGGTCGCCGCGAGGTCGCGGGCGCGTCCGGCGTTTCGTGCCGCAACGGCGGCCACACGCCATCCGAGTGACTGGCACGCCGCAGCGTGCACGCCCGCGACCATGCCAGCGCCCCACAGCACCACTTCAGGTCGCCGCTGCATACTGCCTACGCCTCGGCGAGTTCGACGACGACAGCGAACATGGCCGACGACGGTAGCGGTCGGCGGCGCATGATCGCTGCGCCGGAGCGCGACGTGTCGCCACCCTGCCGTGACGGGCGCTGCCACCGCCGGTATGGTCGTGGACACTGTGCGCCTGCTCGGATTCATTCCTCGACTGCTGCTGATCGTGGCAGCCGGCGCGCTGCTGCTCGCTGCCACGGTGGTCGGCATCGCTCCCAGAGTGTGGTCCACTGCCAACGCCCACGAGGAACTCCCCGTGGTGTTGCCCGAGTTCGAAGCCCTGGCGCAACGCAGCTACGTGTACGACGTGAATGGTGAGGAGATCGCCTTCTTCGAACTCGAGAACTCCCAGCCGATCGCCTACGAGGACATCCCTCAGGACGTGATCGACGCGTTCCTCGTGGTCGAAGACAAGGAGTTCTTCACCCACAACGGCATCAACGTGCGCAGTCTCGTGCGAGCCACGCTGTCGAACTTCGCCTCCGATTCTCCGCAACAGGGTGCGTCCACCATCACGATGCAGGTCGCGAAGAACGACTTCCTGGCCGGGCTCGAGCGCGACGGCCGCTACAAGCTGCTGCAGATCCACTACGCCCGGATGCTCGAGAACCAGATGGCGAAGCCCGACATCCTGGCGCGCTATCTCAATACGGTGTTCTTCGGCAACAACGCCTACGGCATCGAGGCCGCTGCCGAGACCTACTTCGGCAAGACCGCACAGGATCTCAGCTTCGTCGAGGCGGCGTTTCTCGCCGGCCTCGTCCGATCGCCGTCGGGTTACGACCCGATCAACGAACCCGAGCGCAGCCGGGCCCGGTGGCTCCAGGTGCTCGAACGGCTCGTGGACGACGAGCAGATCAACGTCATCGAGGCCGCCCAGCTCGCCGAGAATTTCGTCCTGCCGTCGCGGGTGCGGACCTTGCCCGAGCGGTCGTTCGCTCGCACGTACTTCACCGAAGCGCTCCGCGACTATCTCCTGAACAAGTCCGTCATCCTCGGTGACACCTACCAGGAGCGCTACAACCAGCTCTTCCGGGGTGGCCTGCGAATTCACACCACGCTCGACGCCAACCTGCAGTCACTCGCCGAACAGGCCCGCAACGGGTTGCCCGATGCCCAGCCGTTCGACGCCGCCATCGTGTCGCTCGACTCTGCCACCGGCGGTGTGCGCGCCATGGTCGGCGGACGAGGATTCACCGACGACACCCAGGTGAACATGGCGCTGAGCCCTCGTCAGACCGGCTCGAGCGTCAAGGTGTTCATTCTCGCGGCAGCAGTGCAGGCCGGCGCCCAGGCCAATGACCTGCTCGACGGGACCCGACCGTGCCAGCTCCCCAATCCCGGCAACGAGGCCGAGCCGTTCATCATCACCGATGCGGTGAATCGCGGTGTGGTGACCCTGCAGGAGAACACCACGGCGTCGATCAACTGTGCGTTCGGTCGGCTGTCACAGATCGTCGGTCTCCACCGCGTGGTGGACACGATCTATCGCATGGCTGAGTCGTCCTACCTGTACCGAGATCAGCCCGCATCCGAGCGTCTCCCGATCGAGCCGTTCGCCAGCCTCGCCACGGGTGCCAACGAGATGTCTCCGATCGACATGGCGTCGGGGATCCAGACGCTGGCCAACGAGGGGCTCCATCACGACCCCTACTACGTCGACTTCATCGACGGCCCCGATGGCGAACGCATCTTCACCCATCTCGACCCTGGCTCGCAGGCGCTCGCCCGTGACGCTGCGTTGGCAACCGTCGAGATCCTGAAGGGTCCCATCTACGGCGGTGGCACGGGTCGTCGAGCGGCGTTCGACGATCTTCGACCCGCATTCGGAAAGACCGGCACCCAGGACAACAACACCAATGCCTGGTTCGTCGGCGGAACGAAACAGTTGTCGACCGCGGTGTGGGTGGGCAACCCCGATGCGTACACACCGATGCGCGGCATCCCCGAGTTCGTGGCGGCGGGCTATGGGAACAATGTGCAGGGCGGGCACTTCCCGGCCGTGATCTGGAAGGCGTTCATGGAACCGGCGCACGCGCTCGTGCCGGTGGTCGACTGGGAACGTCCGGCGCCACCGAAGCGGCCGAATGCCCGGCTCGTCCTGCCCGGCAACGAGTGCGAGTCACGCGTGGTGGGCACACGGGTGGTGGTGGGAGCCGTCGACCCCAACGCTCCGCCGACCACACTCGTCGAGGGCGAGGTGCCGACGGAGACCGTGGCGCCAGCACCGGTGGTGGTCCCGATCATCGAATCGGTCCAGGTCGGCACCACGATCCCGCCTGACAACCTCGATCCGCTCGCTCCGCTTCCGTCGCTTCCGGCAACGGCCAGCCTCGGATCGTGCGCGGGTGCCACACTGGTCATTGATGAGTGACACCGAGCCCGCAGTCCCCGCCCCTCCGTCGACGATCGCCGAACTCCTCCTGGCGATGCAAGCAGTCGACACCCTCGCCGACCAGCTCGGTCACCGTCGCCAGCATTCGCCGTTGCGAGACGACCTCGCCAACGCCACCGAGGTGATGCGCGCCTGGGAGCAGCAGCGCTCGTCGATGCGAACGCAGATCGATGAACTGGGGACATCGATCGAGCAGGCCGAGGAGCGCGGCGCTGCACTTCTGGCCCACCGGCAACGGCTCGAACGGCAGATGAAAACGGTGATCGCGCCGCGCGAGGCCGAGGCGCTCATGCACGAACTGGCCACGATCGGGGGTCAGATCGACGAACTCGACGTGCACGAACTGGAGTCGCTCGAAGCGCAGTCGTCACTCGACGACCAGCTGACTGAACATCTGCAGGGCGAGGAGCAGTTCAGGCAACGGCTACGGCTCGCCGATGAGGCGCTCGCGGTGGAGATCGGTGACATCGACAGCGAGCTCGCCGAACTCGCCATCCGCCGAGTCGAGCTGCGCGGGCAACTGCCCGAGGCGCTGCTGACCACGTACGACCGCAAGCGCGCTGCACTCGGTGTGGCAGTTGCGCCGCTCGTCGGCAAGCAGTGCCAGGGATGCCACCTCGAGCTGTCGGCTGCCGAGATCGACACCGTGAAGCGTGAAGCTGCCGACACCGGTGTCACCGACTGCCCCGACTGCGGTCGGCTCCTGATCGTCTGATCGTCGAATCGACCCGTCGTGTTCTTCTGGTTCATCGGCACGGTCGTCGTGACCATCGGGGTGATCTTCCGCGATCCGCGATTCGACTACCGCCTGCTGATCGTCGGCTCGGTGTTGCCGATTGCGGACGGTCTCTTCGGTGGGGCCAGGGCGCTGCACAGCGTGACGGTCAGCGTGGGATTGCTCGCCGTGTTGATGATCGTCACGGCCGGTCGTAAGCCGATCC
Organism: Actinomycetes bacterium; assembly: GCA_031426215.1. GTDB lineage: Bacteria > Actinomycetota > Acidimicrobiia > Acidimicrobiales > Ilumatobacteraceae > Sva-07. The sequence continues at coordinate 36,905 of JANPKU010000060.1, read as the reverse complement.
GCAAGATGTTGCTCGGATTGCCGATCGGGATGATCCTGCATCTCGTGTACGACGGTGCCTGGAACAACACCGAGGTGTTCTGGTGGCCGTTCTTCGGCACGTCGTTCGAGGACGCGCCGCTGCCGGAGGTGGATCGCGGCTGGCTGAGCTTGGTATTGGAGGCGATCGGGGTTGCGATCTGTGTGTGGTTGTGGCGCCGTAACGGTCTCGGCGATTCGGAACGTCGCACTCGTTTCCTCCACGACGGACAGCTCGACGCCGTGCCGGACCGTCTGGGTTGAGCACTCGCGCTGTGGGACACTGCCGTGGTGCTGATCCTCGTACGTCACGGCCGAACTCCAGCCAATGCGGCAGGCCTGCTCCAGGGGCGCCTCGATCAGGATCTCGACGACCTCGGACGTGAGCAGGCCGCAGCGGTGGCAGCGTATGTGCGCAGCTGGTGCGAGGTGGAGGCGGTGGTGGCAAGCCCGTTGAGGCGCGCCCAGCAGACAGCGGCCGAGTTCGGACAGCCGGTCGAGACCGACGACCGGTGGCTCGAGTTGTCGTACGGCGAATACGAAGGAACGCCGCACAACGAGGTGCCGTCCGAGGTGTGGCAACGGTGGCGCGACGATGCGCATTTCACGCCGATCGGGGGAGAGTCGCTGGCGGCGCTCGACGTGCGTGTGCGTTCGGCCTGCGTGGATCTCGTCGAACGAGCGACGGACGAGAACGTCGTGGTCGTCAGCCACGTGTCACCGATGAAATCGGCGGTTGCGTGGGCGCTCGGTGTGGACATCGGGATTTCGTTCAACTGTCATCTCGACCACGCTGCTGTGTGCCGTATCGCGATCAGAGGCGACCGCCCCATCCTCCAGACCTTCAACGAAACCCCCCGACCATCCGTGCTGTGAGCGATGCACGCAGATACTGCGTGCATCGCTCACAGCAACGGGAGTCAGCCGTTCGGGCTGGGGTATTGCGGTGGCTCCTCCCCGGCGGGGGCGACGTCGTACAACGTCACTGCACCATCGGGGTCGAACAGCTTCTCCTCGGTCGGCCATTCGCCGGGGAGATAGCGTTGACCACCATCGACGAAGGTCCACATTCCGGTGCCGTCCTTGCGGATCTCGTCGGGGCCGGTCGCATCGGGATCCCACCAGATGATGGTGGCGTCGTCGACGCCGCTGTAGTCGACCTCCGGCCAGAAGCCCTTGTCACCATAGGTGAGCAGCGGCTGGCTGATCGCCCGCTTCGTGCCGGCGGAAGCGAACAGCGAATCGCGCCAGGATTCCGGTGTGAGGTTCGGCCCTGCGGTCTGCAGCGTTGCTGCGAAAAGCGTGAAGTTCGGCATCAGCAGCCCGATCGTGTCCTTCGCCGGCGGTTCGGCGCCGCCCATGTACCACTTGTACAGCGCAAAGAATCCGGAATCCTCTGGTGTGATCCGCGCCGCGCCGTGCGTGACGCCGAAGGCGTTCGCCCATTGCTCTTGGTCATAGGTGCGAGCGAACGCCGTCAGGTCTGACAATGCGGGCGCCACGATGATCCATTCGGGGAAGTACTCCTGTGCGGTCGCCTCTCGGCTGAAGTCGCGCGGGGCGATGCCGTCGGCGGCGAGGATCACCGAGGTGATGGCCGACGACTTGAGTTTGGCGATGATCTGCGAGGCCTGTGACTGAATCGTTCCCGGATCGAGCACGTAGGGGAGCACTTCGGCCACGTCCGCGCCATCTTCGGTCAGATTGGCGACGAACTCGTCAGCGATCGTCTGCGATTCCGGGCTCGACGAGATGAAGACGTGCCCGAACTTTCGCGGCTGCTCGACGAACGCGGGGTCGCCAGCATGCTCGGCGTTCTTGCCGACCAGTTGCTTGGCAATGAACTCACGAGCGTGCGTGCGGCTCTGGCGGGCTCCGATTCCCAGACCCCAGACATACGGGTCGCGGTCGGCGTACCACTGCGGTGGCTGGCCGGGGGTACATCCGATGCACATCACCTCGCGTGCGGCGAGCTCGTCGGCAAACGCACTGGTCAGGGCAGGGCCACCGAGCACTACGAAGGGTTCGAAGTCCTCGGCGATCCGAACGGCGTCGGCGCGGGCGGTGACCTCGTCATTGGCGAGGCCGGTGCTCACGTACGCCTCGAGTTCGATGCTGCGCCCGTACAGTTCGTAGAAGTCGTCGAACATGCCGAGCATGTCGCGTGCGGTCTGCTCCGCCTGGGCGTTGGTGTCCTCGACGGCCACGGCGTCGGAGAGGTAATTGATGATCGGATCGTCGTCGGGGCCTTGGTACAACACCACCTTGATCGAGTCGCCGGTGACGCCACGTGACGTATCGCCGCCGTTGTCGCCCTCGAACGGCGCGAAACATTCCGGTGCGAAGAACCACTGGACCGCGACGTTGCCGGTTTCGGTGTCACACCGTTCGTCCCATTCGACGTCGATGCCCTGCTCTTCGGCCTGGCTGAACGACAGCGGGAAGGTGACCTCCCCGCCGCCGCCATCGGGTTCGGTGCCGTCGGTCGATGTGTCGTCGGGCGCGTCGGTCGTGTCTGCTGCGTCGGTGTCGTCCGGGGCATCGGTGGTGTCGGGCGCTTCGGTGACCGCGGTGGTCGTGTCGGCGCCTGCGTCACCGCCGTCGTCGTCGTCGCCACCACCGGTGACGACGACGATGCCGATCACCGCTGCGACCACGAGCACGATCGCTCCGATCGGCCCCCACTTCTTCAGATTGTTCGACGAGGAGTCCCCGCCCTCGGCATGTGCTGGTTGCATGATCTACTCCGTTCCCCCTGATCGGGTGATCGCGGCACCAGAAGTGCCGAGGTATGACTCGATGACGTCTGGATGGGCCAGAACGTCCGCTGGTGGCCCGGTCACGATGACCTGACCCTGTTCGAGTGCGAGCAACCGGTCTGATACTTCGGACACGAACGGGATGTCGTGTTCGACGATGACCAGGCTCGCCCCCATCTCGTCGCGCAGCCGCCGGATCACCGGCGCCAACGCTTCGACCTCGCGCTGAGCGATCCCCGAGGTGGGCTCGTCCAGCAGGATCACCGACGGCCGGTGTGCCACGAGGCATGCCAGGTCGACGACACGGCGGGTGCCGGTGGACAGCTCCCGTACGAACTTGTGGCGGTAGTCGCCGAGGCCCATCAACTCGACCAACTCGTCGACACGCATGGCCACCTGCTGCTCGGAGTCGACCACCATCGGCAAGCGAAGCGCGGCAACCAACACGCTGCGACTGCCCACGAACCGCTCTTGGGCGACCGACAGGGTCTCCGCGACGGTGAGTTCCGGGAACAGGCGTGCGTCCTGGAACGAGCGGCCGAGTCCCATCGAGGCCCGGTCGGCCGAGTTCAGTTCGGTGATGTTGCGGCCGTTGAGCACGATCTGGCCACCGTCGAGCGGGGTGAACCCGGAGATGAGATCGAACACCGTGGTCTTGCCGGCGCCGTTCGGGCCGATCACGCCGACGATCTCGCGAGGCCACACGTCGAACGATGCACTGTCGACGGCGCGGATCCCGCCGAAGGTGACCGACAGCTGGCTGACCGACAGCACGGGCGCTTCGGTACGGTCGATCGCCATGCGTTCCACGAGATCGACGTGGTGGTTGTTGTGGTTGTTGTTGTCGTTGTTGTTGTCGTCGTCAGGGTTGCGACGTGGTTGGGCGGCTGACAGGAAGACCGAGCGCAGCAGATCAGGACGTTCGAGCAGCTCGGCGGTCGGGCCGTCGAACATGATCTTGCCGCGCTCCATGAAATAGGCGCGCTCGGCCACCGTGAGCGCCACGTTGACGCTCTGCTCGACGAGTACCACGGTGACCCCGTCGTCGGCCATGCGGCGCACGATCGGCAGGAGTTGACCAACGACGACCGGCGCAAGCCCCAGCGACAACTCATCGATCAGGAGTACCTTCGGTCGCATCACGAAGCTCATCGCGAGTGCCAGCATCTGCTGCTGACCGCCCGACATGTTCGCGGCCGGTGAGTCGAGACGATCGGCGAGCACCGGGAACATCTCGAGTACTTCGGCGGTGGCCGCGGCGACACCTGAGGGGTCTCGGCGGTTGGTCCAACCGGCGAGTTCGAGATTCTCCTTCACCGTCAGCGACCCGAACACACCCTGCCCGCCGGGCATCTGGACGATCCCGAGGGCGGCGATCTCGTTGGGCGGAGCGTGTGTGATGTCGCGCCCGTCGAGAACGATGGCGCCTCGATCGGCCTCGACGATGCCGCTGATCGACTTGAGCAGCGTCGACTTCCCGGCACCGTTCGTACCGAGCAGCGCAACCACTTCGCCCTCATCGAGGCGGAGGTCGATGCCGTGCAACACAGTGCGATTGTCGTAGCCGGCCTCGACGCCCTTGAGCAGGAGGAGATTGGTGGTGCCCTGGCGGCGGTCGTACAGCACCTCGGATCGAGCCGCGGCCGACTGCCACACTTGGGCGATGTCGGCATCGATCACGTTCGCGACGTTGCGCAACAGCGCGCTGCCGATGACGAACATCGGGATCATCACGAGCATGCCGATCTCGATGCTCCAGTTGTCGGCGATCCATCCGATCAACGGCAAGACGGCGAGTCCGGGGATCACCCAGAGCGAGCCGATCGCAAAGCCGGTGGCGCGGGCGCGCGGTGGAATCGCCAACGACAACGCAGCGAGCATGCCCGGCCCGATGATCGCCAGGGCGCCCGAGATCACACAGTTGAATGCGACGGCAATGACGATGTTCGGCGAGAAGACGAACCCGACCGTGGCCACCGACGTGAGGATCGCGATTGATGCGAGGAATCGGACCAGGCCTTTGACGTTGCCGATGAAGCGTCGAGTGGCGATGCGCGACCCGATGATCAGGCCGACCACCTGGAACGGTTCGGAGATCGCTGCAGCGACGCCGCGGGCGCGTTCGTCGAGGTTGAACTTCTGCTCGTACAACAGCGAGGCGAGCGTAAGGAAGCCGATGAGCGATGTGGCAAGGAAGGGCAGGGCCCACCAGAGCCGCTGCAGCGACTTGACCTTGTGGGCAGTTCGCCAGCTCTCGGCAAACGACGGAGATTCTTCCTCGGTGTCGATGATCTCCTGGCTGGCGCCGGTCGCCTGACGTTCCCAACGTCCTCGGACCGGTTCGCGCAGCCGCATTGCCAACACCGCGAAGATCACCGTCGGAACGACAAAGACGAAAAATGGTGTGCGCCAACCGAAGTAGAACGCCAACAGACCTGCGCTGAGTGGGCCGACGAACGCGCCGAGGGCGTTGGCTGCTCGATGGAAGCTGTAAACGCGCGATCGGGTCTCGACGGGGTAGTAGTCGGCGATCAAGGAATTGTGCGTCGGATCGATGACCGCCTTGCCGAGCGCGGATCCTGATCGAGCAATCGTGAGAAGGATCAGGCCGGTGGCGATGCCGGTCATCCCTGAGAAGAAGCCCCACACCAGCGCGCCATAGACGACGAGGGGGATTCGCCTCGACTTGTCGGCGAACTGACCGATGGGCACCTGGAGCGCCAGCGCGGCGACTGCTGACAGCGCCACCAGCGACAACGCGGTCTGGATGTCGATGCCGAACTCTTCGCGGATCTCGGGCAGCAGGATTCCGAACGCCGCCCGGTCGAGTTCGTCGACGGCGTTGAGCCCGAACAGCACCAGCAGCGGGAACGCCGCCTCGCCGCCGCACAGGCCGGTCATCCAATGCTTCGGGTGCCGCACGCCGTACGCGAAGCGTCGCGCGACGTGGACCGATTGATCAGGTGCAGTCACGAGCGTCGCTCTCCGATCGACACGTCGTCAACCAGTTCGCGATGCCCCGTGTCCAGGTCACCGGGGACTTCGGTCAGATCGTGGTCCCCCGTGCCCAGGGCATCGGGGAGGAGTGTGGGGTCGTCGGGAGATCGCCGCCGCAGGACGACACCGACATACCAGTCGCGAATCTTGATCACCAGGCTCGCGAGGCCGCCGGGGATGATCAACAGAACGATGAGGACGCCGAGGGCGGACGACAGCAGGCGCCACTCGGGAGCGGTGATGAACCATTGGCTCCCCCGCAGGAACACGGCGCCGAGCACGCCGCCGAAGAGCGAACCGAGCCCACCGACCACGGCGGCGGTGAACACGTCGAGGCTGGCGCCGGCGCCGTAACTGGTGAGATCGAAGCTCTGGCTGAGCTGCACGAACAACCCGCCGGCGATCCCGGCGACGAACCCGGAAATCGTGAATGCGGTCAGCTTGACCGGGACCGGGGACACCGAGAACGCCTGGGCTGCGAGTTCGTTCTCGCGCAGCGCGACGATCGCGCGGCCGCTGCGGCTGTGGCGGATACCCCGCAGCGCCACGTAGACCAGGGCGAGCACGCAGAGCGTGTAGATGTAGAAGCGAGTCGGGGTCGACACGTCGATCCGTCCGAACAGCGGCAGACGCTCGATCCGCTCCTGGGGCACCCAATCGAAGAACTGCCGATTCAGCAACCACGAGTTCACCGCGAGCGCGAACACGAGCGTGGTGACCGCCAGGTACAGCCCTCGTAACCGCAGCGCGGGCAGGCCCACGATCAGTGCGGCCACGGCACCGGCGGTGCCACCGAGCACGAGCGACAGCGACATGTCGACATTCCAGGCGATGGTGCATTTGCCGCTGACCGCGGCGCCGATCGCCACGAAGGCCATCTGGCCGAGGGAGATCTGTCCGGCCCACCCCGACAGCACCACGAGCGACAATCCGATCACGGCGAACACGGCGACCGCAGTGGCCTTGATGATCTGATCGGTGCGCAGCAGCAACGGGATGAGCACGAGCCCCACCAGGATTGCCGTCGCGGTGCCCCAACGCAGCAAGCGCACCAGCGGGAGTCGGGCAATCCATTGCTCCAGCGGCCGGACCTCGTCGGCGAGTCGCCAAGCTGCTGCCTCGTCACGATCGGCTCGCCCATATTGGCGTCGTTGGAGGAGGAGCGCGATGAGTACGGCCGCACCGATGATCGGGGTGACGAGCAGGGGGCTGCTCGCGTTCCACGCCACGCCGTACTCGAGGACGCCGAGTGCCACGGCGGCGGTGGCCACCGTGGGCAGGTGTCGCAGCCGCCCGATGACGAGCGCGGCGAGTGCCAGGACCAGTGTCGACAAGCTGAGCGCCGCACCCAGTGGAACGCCGAGGATTCCCGCGCGAAGGAAGAGGGCGAGGAACGACAGGCCGGCAGCGATCGCCCACACGAGCGTCGAGAGCCAGGCGACCGGGATCCCGAGCATGAGCGCTCGGTCGCTGCGCTCAGCAGCGCCGCGGATGGCCGTGCCGAGTCGGGTGGCCCCGAGGAACAGGGCAACTCCGAGCATTGCCAACGGGGCGATGATCAGCGCGAGCAAGTCGTTGGCCGACAGGATGAAGGTGCCGATCGTGAGCTTCCAGTCGAGTGGCGGCGGAATGCGCTGCGACGCTGCACTCTGGTCCCACATCTGCGGCACCAGCAACGCGAGGACGGCCAACAGTTGGGTGATGCCGATCGTGGCGACGGTCAGGACCAGTCGCGATGCCTTCGCGAACCGTCGGACGAAGGCGAGTTCGACGATGGCGCCGAGCGCAACTGCAGCCACGAAGCCGACGCCGAAGCCGAACAGGTAGGGGAGCCCCGAGAAGACGATCAGTCCGACGGCGAGCGACGTGGGCACGAAGCCGAGGTCGGCCTGAGCGAAGTTGATCACCCGGTTGGCTCGATACACGAGCGCCATCCCCATTGCGAGCAGGGCGATGAGCAGTCCGAGCACGACGCCTCGAACCCACGCTCCAGCTGGCATTCCGAAGAAGACCAGCTGGACGGCGACGAGCCCGAAGGCAGGGAGCAGCTGCCAGGCGGCACGTTGCAGTTGAGCGGCCCCCCGGCCCGTGAAAGACACCCCCATGTCGCAGCGCAACCTAGTCGGGTCGGCGGATGCGCGGACGGGTTGGGGCCACCGAACGGGTGCGATGTTCCTCAGACGCTGCTGCCGCCAGCGTGACGAGCAGTCCGTGGCGGACCGCGATGAGGCGCAGAGTCACTTCCGCTGCTCGAAGCGATCTGAGTCAATCGCGAGGACGTCACCGAGCCATTCGATCGAATCTCGGGTGATCGGATCGACGACCAGTTGAATGTGGTCGGCGCCGGCGGCCTCGAATTCTCGGAGCTGGTCGGCCAACTCGGTCGGGTCGCCTCGCAGCGGTTGGACGGCGTCGCCTTCCGTGTAGTCGCCCATCTGTCGACCGCTGCCGCCGTCGAGTTGGACGAGGACTGCAGCGGTGGCCTCGACGTCAGCGGTCGATCGTCCCGCCGCAACGATCAGCGAATCGACCCGTTCCTTCTCGCGCTGGAATCCGGCGGCCGAATTGCCATACTGACTCCACCACATGTTCCAGGCGTCGACGTGGGGGAGCGTGATGTCGAGCATGCGGGCACCGATCGAACCGATCATCAACGGCGGCCCGGTCTCGCTCGAGCGAGGGTGCAGCACGCAGCGGTCGGCGCCGTAGTAGTCGCCGTGGAAATCGATTGCCCCCTCTCGCAAGAGGGCGCGAATGATCGTGAACGCTTCCTCGAACCGACTGACTCGATGGTCGTACGCGAAGCCGAACGCGTCGTACTCGCGGCGGTTCCAGCCGGCGCCCAGACCGAGGATCAAGCGACCTCCCGAGATTGCATCGACCGTCGCCGCCTGTTTGGCGAGCATGGCTGGAGCATGGAAGCTTGTCGATGCAACGAGCGGCCCGATCGAGATCGATGACGTCGACGCTGCGATCGCTGCGAGCGAGGTCCACACCTCCCACGGCCCGCGCTGGCCGACGTCGAGATCGTAGAGAAGATGGTCTCCGAGCCACACCGAATCGAACCCGACCGCCTCGGCTGCCTGCGCCATGGCGATCAACTCGGGAAAGGGAACTTCCCATTCGACTTCGGGGAGCTGGACACCGATCTTCACGATGTCGACAGTAGGCCGCCGGCGGCTGGCCCAACAGCGTTGTGTCAGAGTTGGTGCGGCGTTGACGCCGTCGTTGTGCGGCTGTTCCCTCCGCGGTTCAGGTGGGCAGGGCGGTGTCGTCGACCCAGCTGCCGTGGAAACCGAACGGCACTCGCTGCGGAAGATGGACCCGTGCAACCGGATCGGAGCCTGGCGCTGAGGCGTCGAGGATCACGAGGTCGGACGAGTCGGTTGCGGCGTCGTAGGAGAATCCGATCGCCCAGCCTTCATCCTCGCCAGCAGCGTCGTCGTCCTGGACGAAGACGAACTCGCCCGGGAACGCCGCCGGCCCCAGGTCATAACTGGCCTGCGAGCCTGTGGTGAGATCCCATTTGACGACCACGCCCGAATCGAGCAGCGTCCCCTCGCCATCACGAGGTGCGACGCCCCAGCCGTATCGGTTTCGTAGACCGACAACACGATCGTCGACGCGCGGAAAACTGTGCGGAACGTCGTCGAGCTGCTGTTCGTCAACCGCACCGGAGGCCATGTCGAAGGTCCAACGGTGCAAGAAGGCGGGCGTGCCCTGTTCCATTGAGCCCCGCCACATCGACTCGTGGCGGCCGACGTCGCAGATCACCTTGTCGCCGTCGACGTACGCGTTCATGGGGTGGAACACGTAGCAGGGATCGACCTCGAACCAACGAATGTCGGCGTTGGTGCCCATCCGCGGCACGATCCCGATGCGGGCGCCGTAGTTGTCGTCCCACCCGAGCGGAGCCTCCGGGTTCGACAGGTTGAACACCACCGGCAGGTCCATGAAAATTGCGTGGTCGCGGGTGATCATGAAGTCGTGCATCATCGTGCCCTGCGGGACCTCGATCGGCGCCGAGTGAACGAGCGCACCACTGGCATCGAGGACGTGATACGTCAAGAATGGCGGCAATGGCGAATAGCCGAAGAAGTGCAGTTCGCCGGTCTCGGGACAGAGCTTCGGGTGCGCAGTGAACGCTGTGGCGAGCTTGCCGCCGAAATCGTCGTGGCCGAGGGTGTCGAGTTCGGGGCTGAGTTCGTACGGAAGGTGGCCTTCCTCGAGCGCCCAGATTCGTCCGGCGTGCGCCAGCACGTGGGTGTTCGCTGCGCTCGCCGTGGGGTCGAACATCGCATCGGGGTCCGTCGCCTCGAGTCCCTTCTCCAGCTTCGTGGTCTGCACGAAGCGGTTGCGATACCACTCCGCCTTAGCCCCGTCGAGGCGGACGCCATGAACCATCCCGTCACCGAAGAACCAGTGCCCGGCTGTACCCGACGACGGGTTGGATCCGTTGCGCAGGTAGCGGCCCGACAGCGACGGCGGGATCGAGCCCGTCACCTTCAGGTCCAGAGCGGTGAGCTCCTCCTGGACCGGCGCGAAGTTCCCTTGCAGGAAGAACGGCGTGTTGTCCGAGTCGATTTGGGCGTCGTTGTCGAGAGCGGTCATCGCGAAACTCTTGCAGACGGAGATGGTGTGATCGAGAGCTGGACGGTCGCCGGATCGGAGCGTGACGATCGTCCCGTGTCAGAATCTTTTGCACCATGGCGCGCCGAGCGACCTGGATCGTTGAGGGGGAACTCGTGCAGCAAACACCTGAGTCGTTCGTGGACGCCTATCTGGCGGAGGTCGATGCGGCAGCGCCCGGCGCGGCGATGGACGTCTCCCGGCTCGTTCTCGAGCCGTCAGGACTCGATGCTGCGGGAATGATCGCGGCGATCAGCGATCCGAGGCTCGACCGGCTCGGGATCCCGATGATGGCCGACTTCATGGCGCCGGAGGGATCGATCTACTTCGACGCGATCTTCGGTGCGTACCACGGTCAGGCAGCGATTCGGGCGTGGCTCGTGCCGGCGATGGCCGAGATCGATTTCATCGAATTCGTGCCGAAGGCCGAGTCCGTCATCTTCGATGATGGCGACGGAGGAACCTCGCTCGACGAGTGGCAGATGGTTGCCAACATGGGCGACGACAAGATCCCGCTTTCACGCGGGGTCAGCGTGCGGCGTCACTCGGGCGGATGGATCACGTGGGCGTGTGACGTCTACGACACGGCCGCCTTCCGACTGCCGCCGCCGCCCGAAATGGCGATCGAGGGTGCGCCGCCACTCCCTGACTGCCCGCAGGTCGACTGGCCCGTCCTCCGCGGAGCCACCGCCCTCGAGTTGAGCGAACTGGCGAACGCCTGGGCGTCGGGTGCCGGACCGCTCACCGAGGGTTCGGTCGTCGATCATCCGAGTGAACTCGCTCACGACGAGATGCTCGCAGTACTCACGAACCCCGCGACGGCGTCGAACCTGGAGCACACAGCCTCGCTGTTTCATCCGACGGACTCGCTGTACATCGATCCACTCCTCGGGGAACTCAGCGGACAGGCGTCGATTCGCGCCGCACTGTCAGGCCAGACGCCCCGGCTCGGGGGTCAAGGCGTCGATCCGGTCGGGCCGTTGCTGTTCGACGGGACGACCGCCGTGCAGGAGTGGGTGCACGGAACACTGCGGGGCACGAGCGTTCGGCGCTTTGCCGACGGTTGGGTGACCTACGCAGCCGACTACTTCGACACCGCCGCGCTCTCCTGATCGGCGACGTCGGTCAGGGTGCCGAGTCGTATCCGAAGTCGCGTCCCACGTCGAGGTCGTCGAGGGCGGTGAACGTGCGGTGCACGAGCGCCTCGAAAAGGGCCACACCACGTTCGTTCGACGGGTCGATGGTGAGCAGGCTGGCGCCGAACGACGTGGCGTAGAACAACAATCCCCCGCGGTAGCCCTGCCACACCGACGACACGGTGACGGCATCGCTGGGCACGCCGAGGCGATGAAGCTCGGCCACGTACCGTTCGACCAGCGCCCGGTCGTGCTCCCGCCGCATCTCGACGGTGAGGTTGTTCGCGCAGAAGTAGACGAGGTCGGTCTGGCCCGGCGCACGCATAGCGAGCTGCCAGTCGATCACGGCGACGGTTCCGTCATCGGCGAAGAAGAGATTGTCGAGCCGGTAGTCGCCGTGCACGAGCGTGGTCGGCTCATCGACGTGTCCTGCGATCCATTCGGGAATTGCCCCGACGAACTGCTCACACCACCGCAGACAACGCGCTGGAAGTGACTCGCCGAACCGATCGAGGAACATCGGCCATCCGATCTCGAACATCGGACCGAGGGCGAGGATCTGGGGGTCGTCGATGCCCGGCATCCACGACAGCTCCTGCAGGAGGGGTCGTTCGAACCATGCCGCATGGAATTCAGCGAGCGTGTCGACTGCACGTTCGGCCTGGTCGAGCGTGGCGCCCGCGACGTGGTCACCGGCGACGGCGGGGGAGAGGTCTTCGAGCACGAGGCACGGCGGCTCGGAGATGTTCACCAGCGCGGCGGGCACCCGGATCTCCATCAGCGGTGCCAACTCGCGGTAAAAGTTGTGCTCGCGTTCCCAGACCCTCGACATCTCGCCGATCATTCGTCCGCCCGGGTCGGACGTCGGCAGCTTCACGATCACCGATGACGGGGCGGCTGCGTCGGTCGAGTGAATCCGGACTCGAGCGAGCTGTCCCATGAACCCCTCGCCGGCGGCGATCGGCTGGACATCGATCGAATCGATTACGACGTCGAGCGCCTCGGCCATCCAGGTGGCGGTGACATCGTCCAGCAAGCGCGGCGTCTCGGTCATCGTCCGAAGCTAGGCCGTCGCGTCAGCTCAGCCCGAGGCCAAGGAGCGCAACCGGTCCGAGGCGCCAGCGAATCGTCGCAATTCTCGCGTCGGCGACGGACCTGAGGTTTACCGCTCCGGTGAGGAATCGATGATTCGGTCGCGCTCGCGCGACCGAGCATACTCACGGGGTACGACAGCGTTGTCGAGCCGAACGACGCCGAGCGCCCGCGGACGCGTCGTCGGGGCGGATCAGGCCTGGTTACGGTGTCCCGATGACCATTGATCGTGCCGCTGCCGACAAGTTGTTGACGACCACTCGTTCCGTGCGTAAGCGGCTCGATCTCACACGCCCGGTCGAACCCGAGCTGATCCTGGAGTGCATCGAGATCGCGATGCAGTCGCCGACCGGTACGAATCAACAGAACTGGTCGTTCGTCGTGGTGACCGACGTCGACAAGCGTGCCGCAATCGCCGACTTCTATCGTCGGGCCGGCGAGATGATGACGGGCTCCGGCTATCCACCGCCGCTCCCAGAGGGCGATCCTAGAATCCCGGCTACCGAGCGGGTCATGGACTCGGCGGCCTACCTCGCCGAATGCCTGGAGGAGGTTCCGGTCTTCGTGATCCCCTGCGTGCAGGGACGCATCGAGCAGGTTCCGATGATCGTGGCGCAGGCCTCGACGTACGGTTCGATCCTCCCGGCGGCGTGGAGCTTCATGCTCGCCGCGCGTGCACGCGGACTCGGTTCGGCGTGGACCACGATCCACCTCTTCTTCCACGACGAGGTGAGTGAACTGTTGGGGATCCCGAGCGACTGGACCCAAGCGGCGCTGCTCCCCGTCGCCTACTACACCGGCGACGACTTCAAACCGGCCCATCGACTCCCGGCGGCAGATCTGACCTACTGGGACACGTGGGGATCCACGCGCGGCGATCAGGTGTAGCGCGTGGATGAGGAAACCTGACCACGTTGCCACAGAGGTGAAACCCGATTCCCGTAGCTGGCGTGGTCAGGCCGCCCTGAGAGCTCACGCCTCACGTCACGGGGCAAAGGCCCTTGTACACCTTCACGACAGCGTGCCCGTCGCCGAGGTTGTCTGGAGCGATGGTGCTCTGGGTCGCCCCGACGTGCACATGAGTGTGGAACTGATGGTACCCACCGCTCGTCGAGCTGAGCGCCGTTTGGCCCAGCGCGACTTGGTGACAGTTCCCATTTGGAGTGATCACATAGTGTCCGGGGTGGTCGGCGTTCGCCGATCCGGATGAGAAGGTCACCCCACCCGCCGCAACCGCTGTCGCAATCAACAAATTCTTGAGCCGCATGTGACTCTCCGTTCAATTAGTCAAGGCACTTCGCCGAATGCCAAGTGCTAACAGGACAGACGCAAACGGTTCGCTTTGCGGGTGACGTTGATTTCAAATTTTCTGACCGACATATGCCGTTCGATGTTGAATCGCCGCGGATCGGTGACTGCTCCTTCTGGGTTCGTGTCGAGACCGACGCAGGCGACCGACCGGGCATCACGACGGATGAGCGGGCCGGGATGAAAGAGCTCGAGGTCGCCGTCAGCCCATCCCGTCACAGAGGAAGCGCCCCGACCTCATGCCCGTTCCCGAGCGGTCTGTCCAGCGAGCAGACCCCAGGGGAGCGTTTCCTATTCAGAGGCAGGTGCAATGGTGAGGCAGCCTGTAAGCGGGATTCTGTGAGCGACCGGTTGCCCGGACGCCCGGTGACCATCCATCTGTGCGGCCTACCCGAGGGTGTCCAGTTGCCTGGACGAACGGGCCGTTCGAGTCCTCTGCTCGGCCTTGCTCCGGGTGGGGTTTACCGAGCCGACGACGTCACCGTCGTCGCTGGTGCGCTCTTACCGCACCGTTTCACCCTCACCTGTGACCAGCTCGCCGTGAGGCGAACCGACCCATCGGCGGTCTCTCTCTGTTGCACTTGTCCGTCAGGTCGCCCCAACCTGGCTCTCGCCAGCACCCTGCCCTGTGGAGTCCCGACTTTCCTCGACGGTGCAGCACGCACCGCCGCGATCACCTGGCCACCTCACCATTGCGGGACCGAGTGTACGACCGAGCTTGCGCTTCGTCGTCGCCAACTCAGTCGACCCACGGGCCGACACCGCTGATTCTGTCGATCGACACCCTGATGACGACCGCTGAAGGCGAATCGCGTATCGCCAGCGGGTGCCGGTCGAGTCCCGCGTACTTCCTGGCGAGGCGGTCCATCAGCACGGGATCGGGCCGATCCTCGATCACCGCGCGCCCGCGAATCACGAGATGGCGTTGGAAGCCGTGCGCATTGCGGACCTCGTCTTCGACCGACAACACGATCGACGGGTTCCGCCGAAGATTGATTGCCTTCTGACTTGCTCGGTCGCAGCCGAAGACGATCTCGTCACCTTGCACGATGACCCACACCACCGACACCTGTGGCGATCCGTCGTGGTTCTCGGTCCAGACGTGGGCAACGGCGTCGGACCCCAGCAGGGTCTCCGCCGGTGCCGACAGAGCTGTTGACGTACCCATGGCAACCCCCTTGCGCCTAGTGGTGCCTCAAGAGTACCAAACCCCGACGGCGGCCTCGACCGAGATCGCGGCTGACTCAGCAGGTGGGTTCGAGTTCGTTGTAGATCCACGAGTTGAGCGACGGCGTCTGGAGGACGAACGTCTGACGCACACCGTTCTCGTTCTGCTTGCCGACGACCAGTTCGATCTGGCCGGTCGAGCCGAAGCGGCTGGTAATCGCGAACGAGAACGGTACGCCGTCGGCGTCGACGGTGGCCTCGGCGTCACCGTCGAGTGCAGGGCTCACGTAGCCGTCGGCGCCACGAGCCGCCACCACGATGGCGGCGGAATGACGTGACTCGAGGGTGGCGGCCGTCATGGTGGCCGCCGCGGCGGCGGGGTCGACCAGTTCGACCGTCAGGCTCTGGTGGGTTGCTGCGGCGATGTTCTCGAGAGCGATGGCGGTGTTGATGATGTCGCGCAACGGGTTGTCGCTGTCGAGTACGGCGGCGAGGACCGGTTCGACGGTGCGGTTCATGTACCACGGGTTCGTGCATTGCCAGGCCACACCGCCGACCGACTCGGTGAGTTGGCCCATTTCGTCGGCGACCATCTGGTGGTCCGCGATCAACCGTTCGACGAGTGCGGTGAGGCCAGCGTCGAGCAGGCCGGTGTCGAGGACCGCGGTGTAGACGGCGACTGCGGTGAGCTCCAGTGAGGAGGCGGTGCGCAACAGCACGGCATCGTCGATGGGGTAATCCTCCAACTCCTCGACCGGCGGAGCGAACCCGACCCGGCCGGGGGCGGTGTCGCCGGATCGGTCGTTGCCGCACGCGGCAACCAGTGCAGCTGCCGAGATGGTGAGGCCACCGAGCTTGAGCGCATCGCGGCGACCCAGGCGCGAGGTGCCGAAGTTGTTCGACTGGTTGGTCATGATGCCGCTCCGGCGGTGAGCTGGAGTGGTTCAGTGTCCGGCTGGAAGACGTTGTCGAGGTCCGAAGCGAGGCCGCCGAGGTCGGTGAGCACGGTTGCCATACGGGCCTCGACCACGACGATCGATGCCGTGAGCGTTCGGGCGTCGACCGACACGTACTCCGCCAGGAGCGCCGTGTGCGTGGCCGCGGCAGTGTTCTCGAGGGTGGCGGCAACCTCGGCGAAGGCCTCGGCGTTGCTGGTCGCAAAGGCTGACTTGAGCGCTTCGTACACCTCCTCGTTGCGGGTCTTCGCCGAGAAGCCGGCGGCCCCGGCGATCTTGTCGGCGTAGGTGACGTGGTTGTCGGCGAACACGACGGCCAATGCGAGCGCGTCGTCGGTCAGTCCGGCAGCGATGGCGTCCTGGTACAGCGCTTCGGCGGTGAGTTCGAGTTCCATGGCCTGACGCAGGAGCATCTTCTCTGTCTCCGTCGGGCTGTTGGGAGCCGCAGATGCTGGGCGTGCGATGGTGAGAGCTGCGGCGCCGGCGAGTCCGACTGCGCCGAGTGCGCCGATGAGGCTGCGACGGGACGAGGCCGGTGCAGCGGATTCGAGATCCACGGGGGAAGGTCCTTTCGGGGTCATGCGTACGACAGCCTTCCCGCTGGGAGGGCATCGGAGCAATTCTAGGGTCGGGGGCCCGGCCATCGGGTGATCGCTCAGAACTCGAGCGCCGACAGATCAGCGTGCCAGCCGGCGGAACGGTCGAGGGCGTCGGCCCAGCGCTCGCGCCGGTGTGCATGCGACTCAGGGTCACTCGGCTCGACGACTCGAGCTGGCTTCCAGAGGGCGTCGAGGTCGTCCATGCCAGTGAACAGTCCGACGCCGAGCCCGGCCATGAACGCCGCCCCGATCGTGGTCGCCTCGGCAACGGGGGACACCTCGATCGGGCAGTTCGCAGCGTCGGCGAGTGCCTGGGCGAACGTGGGATTGGCACTCATTCCGCCGTCGATGCGCACCGTGTGGATGTCGACGCCGCTGTCGGATCGAGCGGCGTCGAGGAGATCGGCACCGCGGTGGGCGACACCTTCGAGTACGGCACGCACCACATGCGCACGGGACGTGCCGCGGGTGATGCCCAGCAGGGTCCCGCGTGCGCCGTAGTCCCATCGTGGCGTTCCCAGACCCAGCAGCGCCGGCACGTAGACGACACCATCGCTGTCGTCGCACATCGAGGCGACGTCGTGGCTGTCGGCGCTGGTGGCGATCAACCCGAGGTCGTCGCGAAGCCATTCGATGTTGGTTCCCGCCGACAGCATGATCGCCTCGACACCCCAGGTGATCTCACCGTCACGCGACCAGAGCGGCAACGGATAGGTACCCGCCTGGTGACGGTGCGCTCCGTTGGGAGTGCCGCTGTCGGTGCACAGATCGAGCATGCCGCCGGTGCCGAAGGTGATCTTCGCTCGCCCCGGCCTGACGCAACTCTGGCCGATGAGCGACGCCTGTTGATCGCCGAGCATCGCCGCGATCGGCGGTGAGCCTTCGAGTGCGGTCGCGTGACCGACCACGCCCACGGAATCGACCACGGTGGCCAGGAACGATTCGGGTACACCGAACGCCTCACAGCGGTCGTGGGACCAGGCGGTGCCATCGACGACACGTAGACCGTTGGTGGTGGCCGAAGCGTTGGTCTGGTCGCTCACGTGCAGGGCGCCGTCACTCAGCGTCCAGGCGATCCAACTGTCGATCGTGCCGACGCAGAGGTCGCGTCCCTCCAGGCCAGGGGTGTTGGCCAGGATCCAACCCGCCTTCGTCGACGACTGGTTCGGCGCCACCGACCAGCCACGTTCGAGCTTGGCCATGATGCAATCGCCGATGGTTCGTAGGTCTTGCCAACCGAGGCCCGGCCCGACGGGCTCGCCGGTCTGGCGATCCCAGACCAAGGTGCTGGCACGCTGATTGGTGATGCCCACCGCAGCCACCGGATCCTTGGTGGTCGCCAGCACCGTGCGCGCAGCGTCGAGCAGTTTGTTCGCCATTTCGGTGCCGTCGAACTCCACCAGCCCCGGAGCGGGCGTGGCAGGCGGGCACGGCCGGTACTCCATCGCCTGCACGCAGAGCGTGTCGTCGACCAGTGATGCACGCAGGCCGGTGGTACCGACATCGATGACGAGGATGGTGCTCATTGGCTGCCCTGCCGGTCGGAGCGCTGGCTGGACGGTACGAAGCCTCGCGCCTGGAGTTGGCTGCCCAAGATGCCACCGAACAGTCCGGCCAGGACGATCAGCGACAGCGTGAAGAATGCGGCGAACCAATCGACTCCCTCCCCGCGCACGAGACGGATGAGGATGAAGATGCTTTGAGCGCCGACGTAAGCAATCATCGTGGTGACGACGCCGTGCGACATCGGCGTCCCGCGTCGTTGCACCCACGCAGCACATCCGCCGCCGAGCACGAAGCCGAACATCGCTCCGAAGAAGAAGAACGCGTTGAGTCCCGACGAGTCGGAATCGACGAACGCTGCGATGAGCGTGAGTGGAATCGCGAGGATCAGGCAGACGCCGATGCCGGCGCGGATCGCAGCGATGTCCCAGCGATCCGAGGTCGCGATGTTGCTCACGGCCAGGACACGTCGCCGAACGGTGTGGGCAGGCCCAGCTTGCCGGGATTCAAGATGCCGTTCGGGTCGAGGGCTGCCTTCACGGCGATCAACACGTCGTGTGCCGAACCGAGCGCTTCCACCATGAACCGACTGCGGTTGAGGCCGATGCCGTGATGGTGCGAGAGGTTTCCTCCGGCTGCGAGCACAGCACGTTGGCCGGCGTCCCACAGCGAGACGTAGATCGATTCGATCTCCTCCGGTGGCGGGGTTGCGGCAAAAGTGAAATAAAGACAGGCACCGTCGACGTAGCTGTGCGACAAGTGGCAGGTGGCGGCCCGAGCGTGTGGCACTGCCATCATCGCCGTGCGGACCTCGTCGAACAGCTGGTCGAGCCGAGACCAGGGAGCGGCGATCTCCATCGTGTCGACGACGAAGCCCTTGCGGGTGAGGCCTTGAAGGGCAGTGGTGTCGTTGCGATGACCCATCCACGCGTCGACCAACGCCGAGCCCAGCGGCGTCGCACCGAGCGAGTTGCACGCGTGATCCACGATCGACATCGTTGCGTCGACGAGGTCGACGTGGCCCTCGTCGAGCACGAGCAGCATGCACTGGGTGCCGTCGCCGCCCTGTCCCCGCTGCGACTCGACGGCGTCGTACAACCGGAGCACAGCGGGTGTTGCGCCTGCTTGCAAGATGCGTCGGCATGCCTCGATGCCATCCGCGAACGACTCGAACGAGTAGGCGGCTCGCCGTTCGTGCGTCGGCACGGGGTGCGTGCGCAGCCAGACGCGAGTGATGACGGCGAGTGTGCCCTCCGAGCCGATCAGCAACTGGGCCAGGTCCGGTCCGGCGGCAGCGGCTGGCGCTCCGCCGGTGCGGATCACCGTGCCGTCGGCAAGGACGGCTTCGAGGCCGACCACCATGTCTTCGATCTTGCCGTAGCGAGTCGAGTACTGGCCGGCGCCGCGAGAGGCGACCCAGCCGCCGACGGTCGCGAGATCGAAGCTCTGGGGGAAGTGGCCGACGGTCAGTCCGTGGACGTTGCGGAGTGTGTCCTCGAGGTCGGGGCCGAACGTGCCGGGAAGCACCTCGACGATGCCGGAGATCGCATCGACGTCGACGACACCGGCGAGTGCGGTGGCGTCGAGCACGACGCCGCCGAACACGGGAGCGGCCGCGCCGCACACGCCGCTGCGACCACCGGTGACGGTGAGCGGGAGCCGAGCGTTGTTGCACACCTGGACCACTCGGACGACCTCGTCGGTCGACGTGGGACGCACGACGACTTCGGCGAGGCGCGGAACCTGTCCTGCCAGCGCCCAGTGCAAGGCCAGTGGCCACCAGTCGCGACTCGCCTCGGCAACCGGGTCGTTGTCCGAACCGTCGGCTTCGATGGTCTCGCAGATCGACGCCAGCGCGGCAATCGCCTCTTCGGGAACCTCGACGGACGTGCTCGTCAGTCGGGAGTCGCTGCCGAGCAACTCAATCGGAGGTGTTGGCGACGTGGGCATGTTGGGCTCCTGCGATCTCTTCGTTCTCGCACAGGCGTCGGTACGCGTCGAGTTGGCGGGCGGACTCGGCGGCCGACCAGTGCAGCTCCTGGGCCATCAGTTCGGCGACGTCGGGCGCTGCGGCAAGACTGGCAGGCCGGTCGAACAGGTGGGCTCGCGTGCGACGAGCGAGCACGTCGTCGAGCGTCGTGGCCATCTCGTGACGAACTGCGTACACGGCCTCGGCCCGCAGGTATGGCTGACCAGGCACGAGTGGTTCGGCGAGGTCGGGGCGGAACGCGATCAGGGTTCGGATCTCGTCGGCCATCGTGCCGTAGCGGTGCGCAAGGTGATGATCGGTGGTGCCCGGTGTGGCCGAGCGAGCACGACCGGCGCCGATCAGCTTCAGGCGTCGAGTCGCCGACCGGCGGGTCCGGCGGGGAACCTCGAGACGCTCGACGACGACGTCGACGGTGTCTTCGGCCATCTCGCGATAGGTCGTGAGCTTGCCACCGTTGACCCGTACGACGCCGGTGTCGCTGACCGCCACCTGGTGCTGTCGGGACAGGTCAGCGGTCTTGGCGTTCGAGTCGTCGCCGGTGGAGCTCTTCACCAGTGGGCGCAGCCCGGCCCAGACTCCGGTGATGTCGTCGCTGGTGACACGCTCGGTGACCTGCGGGTCGAGGGCCTGGTTGAGCGCAGTCAGGACGTAGTCGATGTCGTCGGCGGTGCACTGCGGGTCGTCGAGTGGTCCGTTGTAGTCGGTGTCGGTGGTGCCGATGTACACGTGCTCGAAGCTGCCATCGGGTCGCGGGCCCCACGGAACGAGGAACAGGCTGCGGCGATCGGCCCGCACCGGGATGATCACGGCGATGTCGACGCGGATCTTGTCCCACGGCACGGTGATGTGCACACCCTTCGCAGGGCGGATCGAGTTGGGATGTGTGCTCTCGTCGAGGGAACGGATCTCGTCGGCCCAGACGCCCGCGGCGTTGACGATGCATCGCGCAGCGACGTGGATCCGCTCGGCATCCTCGCCGGTGTCGGCGGTGACGATCACGCCGTTCGCCTGGCCCGTGTCGTGGTCGAGCGTGACATCGACCACGGAGCAGCGGTTCACGACGACGGCACCATGCTCGGCTGCGGTGCGGGCGACGGTGAGCGCCAGACGAGCGTCGTCGGCGGCGGCGTCGAAGTACAGGTATCCGGCACTGAGCGTGTCGAGATACGTGGTGGGGAAGTGCGTTGCGGCCTGCGATGCGGAGACTCGCTTGTGGAGCTTGCCGATGCGCCAGCCGCCGGTCAGGTCGTACATCCACATCGCCGAGCCGAGTGCCTTGGCGACCTTCTTCGACACGACACCGTCCTTGGTGAGGATCGGGATCATGAACGGCAGGATCTCCACCAGGTGCGGAGCGTTCTTCATGAGGCGACGGCGCTCGCGCAGCGCCTCGTAGACGAGTCGGACGTCACCGTTCTGGAGATACCGCAGGCCGCCGTGGACCAACTTCGAACTCTTCGACGACGTGCCGCTCGCGAAGTCGTGGCGCTCTACGAGCGCAGTGCGCAGACCCCGTGCTGCGGCATCGAGGGCCACGCCGACCCCGGTGATGCCTCCGCCGATCACCAGGACATCGAACGGTTCGGCGTCGGTACCGGCGCGCAGAGCGTCGAGCATCGCTCCACGCTCGAACGGCAGTTTCGTTCCCGACATCGCCTCGGATCGTACGAGAAACTTCATGTGGAAACCTTCTCGGGTGCCACGGTGGATGCTGCGGGCCACACGAGATGTGACAACCATGTGGCCGATCTACAAGGATCGCCGGCATGGCTGAACTCGACGGCACCAGGACCTACGAGAACCTGAAGGAGGCGTTCGCCGTCGAGAGCCAGGCCAACCGCCGCTACCTGTGGTTCGCCCAGCAGGCCGACATCGAGGGGTATCCAGAATCTGCTGCGCTCTTCCGCTCGGTCGCCGAAGGCCAAACCGGCCATGCCCATGGCCACCTCGAGTACCTTGCCGACGTCGGCGACCCCGCCTCCGGCGAGCCCATCGGCGACACCGACGACAACTTCAGGGCGTCGATTGCCACCGAGACGTACGAATACACCCACATGTACCCGGGCTTCGCCGCAACGGCTCGCGATGAAGGATTCAACGAGATCGCCGACTGGTTCGAAACCGTCGCACGCGCCGAGAAGAGCCACGCCGACCGCCTCAACCGAGGGCTCGAGTCGTTGCATGACCACGACGTCTGACCCCAAGCATCCCGTCTATTTCGAGGAGGCGGACGTTCGGGACGAACTCACCCGGGTCTACGACGTGTGCCACGGCTGTCGTCGTTGCGTCGAGCTGTGCACGTCGTTCCCGACGTTGTTCCAGATGATCGCCCAGCACGTCGACCAGGACGCCGGCAGCCTGACCCCGGCCGAACAGGATCAGGTCGTCGACGAATGCTTCCAGTGCAAGCTGTGCCACCTCAACTGCCCGTACACACCCGAGCTCCACCATTTGAACATCGACTTCCCCCGCCTGATGTTGCGAGCCGATGCGATGCAGCATGTCAACGGCATCAAGTCGACTCGTTCCAAGGCCACGACCCGGCTGTTGGGACGCACCGACCTCATCGGCACGCTGGCTACGAGCACGGGACCGCTCGCCAACAGGATCGTCAACTCCGAGCCGGGGTCCCGCATCCGCAAGGTGATTGCCAAGGTGACCGGCGTGTCGTCGGTCCGACTGCTCGCGCCCTACGCCAAGCAGCGCTTCTCCACGTGGTTCGCCAAGCGTCAGAAGATCGACATCGTCGAGCGTCAAGGACACGTCACCGTGTTCCCCACGTGCCTCGTCGAATATCAGGACACCTCGATCGGCAAAGACCTCGTGAGGATCTACGAACGCAACGGCATCGAATGCAACAACACCGCTGCCGGCTGTTGCGGTGCCCCGTGGCTGCACTCGGGCAACGTCGAGGAGTTCATCGAGGTCGCCCGGAAGAACATCAAGACGCTCGCCGCCGAGATTCGATCGGGCACCGACATCGTCGTGCCGCAGCCGACGTGTGGCTACATCATCAAGAAGGACTACCTCGATTACGTGGGTGGCCCCGACGCCCAACTCGTCGCGGAGCACACCTACGACGCTGGCGAGTACCTGATGCGGATCCACAACGGCACCAACACCTCGCTGGACACCGACTTCCCCGGTGACACCATTGCTTCGATCACGTACCACGTGCCGTGTCACCTCCGGGCCCAGGACATCGGTTTCACGAGCCGCGACCTGATGGAACTCACCGGTGCCGAGGTCGAGCTCGTCCAGCACTGTTCGGGCCTCGGCGGAAGGTGGGGCCTTCGGGCCGGGAACGAGGACATTTCCGTGCCGTTCGCCGAGCACCTCGGCGAACGGATCACCGAAGCCGGCGGCGACGTCGTGGCCGGCGACTGCCATTCCGCGAACACGGCGATCATCGAACAGACCGGCCTCACCCCGCAGCATCCGCTGCAAGTACTGGCCCGCGCCTACGGCATCGCCGCAGAACCCTGACTCGGCGCACCCGGTGTTCGAGATGTGCTCGGGACCCGCTACGCCGAGTCCCCAGGCACATCTCGAACAGCCATCGCTGCACGGCTGGCAACGATCAGCGACTGAGCAAGAAATGGTCAGCAAATGGGCAGTTCCTGAAATTGCCACTGGCGCACGGGCCTCGGCGGTTCTAGATTCGACCTCTTCGAGGGGCAATCGACGGGGAGTCAGACCGCACGTGTCGGTACAAGAGCTGAAATGGTGGGATCTGGGAGCATGTCGGGGGCTCGATGCCTCTGTCTTCTATCCAGAAGATGACGAGGGCAACGACGTCGCCAAGGCCGTGTGCGCCGAGTGCTCGGTACGAGTCGCCTGTCTGGACTACGCACTCTCGGTGCGTGAGAAGGCAGGCGTCTGGGGCGGGGCCACCGAGCGCGACCGGCGTCGCATGATCCGCCAGCGTCGCCGACCCAGCTGACGCCGGTCGGCCGACAGAATTCGAAACGGGTGCGTGGTCGTTCGTGGTCGCACCTACCATCGGGGCGATGTCGAGTACCGACTTCTCCTGGCCGACGGTCCTGTCGGAACTGCTCGCCGGCCGAAATCTCGATGCGGCCACCGCTCGTGAGGCGATGGTCACGATCCTGCGGGGTGACGCCACGGCGGCGCAGATCGCTGGGTTCCTGGTGGCATTGCGAGCCAAGGGCGAACACGTCGACGAGCTGACCGGCCTGCTGGATGGTGCGCTCCACGAGGCGATGCTCGTGCCGCTGACGCAGGACGAGCAGTCACGATGCGTCGACATCGTCGGAACCGGTGGAGACGGATCACACTCCATCAACGTGTCGACGATGGCAGCCTTCGTGATCGCCGGCGCCGGAGTGCCGGTGTGCAAGCACGGCAATCGCTCGGCGTCATCGAAGTGCGGCAGCGCTGACTTGCTGGAGTTGCTGGGCGTGGTGATCGAATTGGGGGCCGACGGAGTGGCGGCATGCGTACGTGAAGCCGGCATCGGATTCTGCTTCGCGCCCGTCTTCCATCCGGCGTTCCGGTTCGCTGGTCCGCCGCGACGTGAGATCGGGGTTCCGACTGTGTTCAACCTGCTCGGTCCGATGGCCAATCCGGGTCGTGTTCGACGCCAGCTGATCGGTGTGGCCGACCCGCGCTTCGTCGAACCGATGGCGCACACCCTGCAACGCCAGGGCCTGTCGCACGCTTGGGTCGTCCACGGTGACGGGCTCGACGAGTTGACCACGACCGGACCGTCGACGGTGCTGGCCCTTTCCGATGGTTCGATCACCGAGTTCGTCATCGACCCTGCCGACCTCGGTCTCCGCCCGGCAACCGCTGCAGATCTTCGTGGCGGCGACCCGGACGAGAACGTCGGCGTGGTGCGGCGCGTGCTCGCGGGCGAACACGGTCCTCATCGCGACATCGTGGTGCTCAACGCGGCGGCAGGTCTCGTCGTCGGAGGAGCAGTCGCCGACATGCCCACCGGCCTCGAGGTCGCTGGTGCGGCGATCGACGACGGTCGGGCCCAGGGTGCTCTCGACGAGCTCGTGAGGGTGTCGCAGGCGTTCGTAGAGTGAGCGACGCGACCGTCGAGTTGCGGTGAGTTTCGTCGCGCACGGGTCGCGCCGAGACTCACCGGAAGGGGACATGTTGGTCAGGCGGCGCGGATGACCAACGCGGCGAGGTCGGGAACCCGGTCGCCGATCGGGAATGTCCACGTGCCCGAACAGCGCACGATCAATCGGTCCGAGCGTTTGTCGCAGAATCGGGCAAGGCAGAGCGCCTCGTCGATCTGCTCGCGTGACAGCATGCCGCTGTCGCATGCCTCGGGTGGGGGGATCGGCAGCGCCCGCCCCGTCGCACCGCACAGCGTGGCGTCGAGCAGACGGCCACGGTCGATGATCCAGGTCGAGTCTCCGTAGCTGACGTCGGCGCGCCCGGCTGCACGCAGCGCCTCGACCAACAGATGCCGACGCACCGCACCGAGCAGGGCGCTCAACCGGTCGCGGGTAGCCGCTGCCTCCTCGAATCGCTGAGCACCCGCCAGGTCGAGCATCCGGTCACGCAGTCGATCGACGACCACGCGGGGATCACCCGACAGAGCGCTCGCAGCGGCATCGACGGCAACTGCGTATGCCGATGGGTCGGCAGTACCGGAGCACGGGCACAGGGCCACGCCGAGTTGAGCGGCGCTGCACACGGAGGCACCCTCAGGTGGGGTGTAGCCGCGCCCCATTCGCACCGTGCAGCGCCGAAGCGGCACGGCTGTCTGGATCGCTTCGACCACCAGGTTCGCCATGGTCCTCGAGGGCAGCGGGCCGAGGTGCAGCCCCTTCGCTGACGGGTTCTTCACCACCGAAAGGCGGGGCCACGCGCTGTCGAGGTCAAGCTTGACGTAGCAGTACTTGTCGGCGCGGGTGCCGGCGCGGTTGTAGCGGGGGAGCAGCCGGCTGATCAGGCGGCTCTCGATCACCTCGGCGGTGAGCGCGTCGGGCAGATCGAGATGTGCGACCGACTGCGTTTCTCGCAGCATCGGGCCGATCTTGCGCCGGTCGTCACTCCCGAAGTACGACCGCACGCGTTGGCGAAGGTTCGTCGCCTTCCCCACGTACAGGATCTCGTCGCGGTGTCCGCGGAACATGTAGACGCCGGGTGATCGCGGGAGGTCGGCGGTCATCTTCAGCTTGCCGGCCTGAGGATGGCCGGCGAGCTTCGACAGCACCAGGAGGTCGTCGAGGCCGACGACGCCGAGACCTGCCGCTCGCTCGATCAGGAGGTGGAGCAGGTCGGCGGTGGCGAGGGCATCGTCGAGCGCCCGATGGCTCGGGCGATGGTCGAGTCGGAACCGTGACGCCAAGGTGCCGAGCTTGCAGTCGGGCACCTCGTCGCGCACCAGCCGCCGGGCGAGCGTCACAGTGTCGACCACGGTGCCCGCAAGCGGTTGGCGCTCGGCGCGCTGACAGGCAGCCCGCAAGAAGCCGATGTCGAAACCCACGTTGTGCCCGACGATCACCGAGTTGCCGACGAAGTCGATCAGTGAGCCGAGGACCGATTCGATGCGCGGAGCGTTTGACACCAGGATGTCGGACAAGCCGGTGAGGACGGTGATCTGCGGCGGGATCGCCCGGCCGGGGTTCACGAGGGTCTGGAACGTGCCGAGGAACTCGCCGCCACGGACCTTCACTGCGCCGATCTCGGTGATCATGTCGAGGTTGCGGTTTCCGCCGGTGGTCTCGAGGTCGATCACGCAGAACGTGACGTCGTGCAATGGCGTCCCGAGATCGTCGAACGATCGCTGATGGGGGAGTTCGGCGATCGAACGCGTTGACATCGTTTGCATGTCATCACGAACACCCGTACGTTGTCAAGAACACTCGTTCTGCGTCGGGAGGCGATCAGGTATCGTTCGTTCATGTCCGATCCGGCCCCGATCGAGCACCGCTACCTGCGCAGCGCGCTGGAGTTTGCGGTCGCGATGGGAGTCGAGATGGCCAAACGCAAAGCAGCGATCTCCGTTCCGCGTGAGCTGCGTGCGATGTCGGGTAAGGCGAGGATTCCCACCGGTTCACTCGGACTGCTGCGTCGTGCGATCGAGGCAGATGAACGATTCCGAGCGGCGATTGCCGTCGGTGCGCTCCCCGAACTCGTCGACCCGATCGGAATCCTGTGGCTCCAGCGACCAGACGGCTGGCAGAACCAGATCGAACGCCTGGTGGCCGGCATGGTGGCCGAGGAAGCCGATGCTGATCTGCGCACGGCATTTCGGCGAGAGGAGAAGCGACGTCGAGCGGCCGAGCAGGTTGCGGTTCGACTTCGCGCCGACCTCGTCGAGCGCGACGCCGTGATCGGGGCACACCAGCACGACGTCGACACGTTGCGCGCCGATGTCGTCAAGGCCGAGGACGAGGCGGCAGCACTGCGTGCCGA
Source organism: Actinomycetes bacterium (assembly GCA_031426215.1). Taxonomy (GTDB): domain Bacteria; phylum Actinomycetota; class Acidimicrobiia; order Acidimicrobiales; family Ilumatobacteraceae; genus Sva-07. The sequence continues at coordinate 9,348 of JANPKU010000060.1, read as the reverse complement.
ACTCGTCGACCTTCGCATCGAGGCCCGCCACGCCCGCGACCGTGAGGCGGCAGCGAAGGCCAAGCTCACGGCGGCGCTGGAGGCCCCGGTCGTGTCCGGCGGCCGTGCTCAGGACCGTACGGCAGACGAGCAGGATCTGTCGTCGGAGGTCCGGGGCGTCGACCCGGCGGCGGTGTCGGACGTGGCTCGGGCGGCGCGAGAGCTCGCCGGGAGACTCGAGGCGCTGCTTCCGTCCGAGACACCCGAGATGGCCGTCCGATCCGGCGCTCGGCAACCACTCCGACTTCCCGGCGGGGTGATCGCGTCGTCGCGTGAGGCCGCTGAGTTCTTGTTGAGGTCGGACGCGGCGGTGCTGGTCGACGGCTACAACGTCGCCAAGCTCGCATGGCCGAGTCGATCGCTCGACGCCCAACGAACGCAACTGCTCGACGCGCTCGAGAACGTGGCTCGCCGGTTCACCTCCGACATCACGATCGTGTTCGACGGCGCATCGGTGGTCGGGGCGCACGCGACCCGACGTCGGCTTGTCCGGGTGGTCTGGTCGCCCGAGGGTGTGATCGCTGACGATGTGATCCGCGACGAGGTCCGCCGGCTTCCGACCACCCGTGCCGTCGTCGTGGTCACCAACGACGCCGAGATCGTCGCCGACGTCAAAGCGCTCGGCGCCAACGTCGTGCCGAGCAACGCCCTCATCGCCGTCCTCTGACCCCGTGAGCCGCGAGCGATGAGCGAAAAGCCGGTATTCGGGCGGTTCGCTCATCGCCGCCGACATTCCCGCCGAAGTGATGAGCGAGAGGCCGGTATTCGGGCGGTTGGCTCATCGCTGCTTGGCCTCGGAGGAACTCCGTGGTACCCCCTCGTCATGATGGGCGACATGGAGAATTTCGACATCTCGATCGAGTGCGGTACCTGCGTTGCGACGGGCACGACGGCGTGCGCCGACTGCATCGTCACCCATCTGCTTGCGAACGACGACGGCCCGATCGATCTGGTGACGGTCCCGGTGGCAGCGCCGCTGTCGCCCACCGATCGGGCGATAGCGATGTTCCGTTCCGCAGGTCTCGTCGACGACGAGATCGAATTCGTGAGCCTTCACGAGTTCGAGAGCGGCATCGTTGCGACGGCGCTCCCGCGTTGACGGGGGACTCCACGACCCCCGTTGCTCGCGGGAGCGCCGAGCTCTCGGCGGACCTGCTGCGAGGCGCTGCAGATCGGCCACGATCAGGGCGCTACAGCGCCTTGAAGATGGTGAGCACCGACGGCACCATGATGATGATCATGAAGACGGGCAAGAAGCAGAAGATGATCGGAAAGAGCATCTTGACAGTGAGTTTGGCGGCTTTTTCTTCAGTGCGCTGGGTGCGCTTGAGCCGCATCTGAACCGACTGGATGCGCAGGGTCTCGGCCATCGGGACGCCATGCTTCTGGGCCTGGAGCAGTGCGGTCACCAGCTGGCGGATCTCCGGGATCTGAGCGCGATCGGCCAGCGCCCGAAGCGCCCGCGAGCGCGGCACGCCGGCGCGGATGTCGTTCATCGTCCGTCGGAGTTCATCTGCCAGCGGACCTTCAGTCGTCGTTGCGACCCGGGCAATCGCCGCGTCGAGCCCGAGGCCGGCTTCGACACAGATCGTCATCTGGTCGATCATGTCCGCGGCATCTGCCTGGATCCGGTTCTGACGGTCGTCGCGAACGCTGAGAACCCAGTAGTCGGGCAGGAAGAACAACGCCACAGCGGCGACGAGTGCCAGGAGTACCTGGCCGTACACGAGCATCGTCAACGCAGCCATGGCTGCGAGCGCGATCTTGAGACCCAGTAGGCGTGGGAGGTCGAGCCCGTGAGGGTGCCCGGCCTGGACGAGGTTCACCTCGAGGCCGTCGACCAACGCGTTGGGGAGCATTCGCCGTGTGGACGCGCCGAGCTGCCGCATGCCGGCGACGAGCGGAGATGGCTCCGGTGCCGCGTCGGGGAGTCCTGCGAAGAGGTTGCTCCGTGCCGCCGACGGCCGGGCGGTCACACCCCACCAGAGCATGCCGACCGCGGCGACCAGTGCGAACGATCCGAGGATGAGTGCAAGTTCCATGTGTTCCACTCCTTCGATCAGAGAGCGACCGAGTTGACGATGCGGTTGACCCACACCGCACCGATGACCATGAGAATGCCTGCGAACACGAGTGCGACGAGTCCGGCCCCGTACGTGAGCAGTTCGAAGTTCTCCGGGTTGGCACGCCACTGCCATGCCAGCATCAGGAACGGAAGGACGATGAGTATCCGCGCCGACAGGCGTCCCTCGGCGGTGAGCGTGCGGACCTGCCGAGCGATCCGCCCGCGCTCGCGAATGGTGGCGCTCACACGGTCGAGGATCTCCGACAGGTTGCCGCCGGTGTCGCGGTTGATGTCGATTGCCGAGACCACCCACTCGAGGTCCTTGCTGCCCATCCTTCGTGCGAGCGCTGTCATCGAATCCGACAGGTCGCGACCCAATCTGACCTCGGCGAGGACGTGGGCGAACTCGCTGCGAGCAGGTTCCTCGGCATCCTCCGCGACCGACTCCAGGGCCTGGGTGAGGCCGAACCCGCTGCGCAGCGACGTGGTGACCAGCTGCAATACTTCCGGCAGCTGGTCGGCGAAGGCCGCCTGACGCTTCGATTCGGCTCGGCGGACGTAGAACCTGGCGGCCAGGCAGATGACGATGGTGACGATCAGGCCGACGAGCGGTCCCGCCAGCATCAGCCCGACGAGTCCGGCGACCACGGCGATCAGGCCGACCATCGCGACGAACTCGGCCGGCTTCATCGAGATGTCGGCGACTGCCAGCGCGTTGCCGAGATCGGCGCGCTTTCCGTAGCGCTCGAGGGCTTCCTCGATCGCCGACACCGATCGCGTTCCCATGTCGGACACGCTGCGCGGCTTGTCGATACCCAGACGCGCCTTACTCACGCGCTCACGGGGGAACAGCAGCAGGGCGAGCAGGAACAGACCTGAGAAGAGGCCGATGCTCCCCACGATCAGCCAGACGGACGATGGCGACTCGTCCGGCACAGCCGGCACGGCCGCTGGCGCGGCCGGTGGAGCTGCGACAGCGGCGGCGACCGTGGTGGTGGGCGCCGCAACGGTGGTGGACGGCGCGATCGAGGTCGGCGCGTCCTCGATCACCTCGGTAAGCAGGCTGGCGACGCGAGCGAATGCGCTCGACATTGCCGTCGGATCGTCGGCGGAGGTGACCGGCCCCAGCGCCGTGAGGCTGGCGAGATCGGTCTCTGCCGTCGTCAGGCTGATGGTCTCGACGCTGATGGCCGACGCTGCGGCAATCGCCTCGTCCAGGGTGGCGGCACTTCCCTCGTCCTTGCCGTCCGACAACAGGACGAGCACCTTGTTGTCGACGGTGGGCGTGAAGCGGCCGCCGGCCCCGACGACGACGTCGTACAGCGCCGTGTCGCCGTCGGCGACGATCGAACCGATCTGTCCGGTGAGCAACGCTCGATCGGTGGTCGGCGGTGCCAGCACGGTCACCTCGTCGGCGAAGGTTTCCAGACCGATGCGCACTTCCGGTGGCATCGCAGCGACGAATTCGATGGCGGCGATCTTGGCCGCCTCGATGGCCGGGCGCATGCTCCCGGACGTGTCGATTGCCAGGATCACCTCCAAGCTGTCGGTCGGCTCCTGTGCCCGGGCGCTGCCCGATGGCACGGTCATCACAGTGAGGGCGAGCGCGACCACGATGCGCGTTGCCCGCGTCATCGGGACCACACACCGGGTCCGGCGAAGAGCTCGCTCGGGAGCGTGATGTCGTGCTGCGCCAACTTGTCGACGAACTCGGGACGCACGCCCGTGGGCACCAGCCTCTTGGTCGAGTAGTCGAATCGATAGATGTCCTGCAGCGTGATGATGTCACCCTCCATACCCACGACCTCCGTGAGGTGGCTGATGTGGCGGGAGCCATCTCGCGAGCGCTCGATCTGCACGATGAGATTCAGCGCTGACGCAATCTGCTCGCGGATCGCACGAGTCGGCAGGTCATAGCCGGCCATGAGCACCATCGTTTCCAACCTGGCGAGTGCGTCGCGCGGTGCGTTGGCGTGCACGGTGGTGAGTGACCCGTCGTGGCCGGTGTTCATCGCCTGCAGCATGTCGAGCGCCTCGGCACCGCGAACCTCACCGATGATGATCCGGTCGGGCCGCATTCGCAGTGCGTTGCGGACCAGGTCGCGGATGGTCACCTGTCCGTTGCCCTCGGTGTTGGCAGGACGAGCCTCGAGGCGGACCACGTGGTCCTGGTGCAACTGCAGTTCGACGGCGTCCTCGATCGTGACGATGCGGTCCTCGTGAGGCACGAAGCTCGACAGCACATTGAGCAACGTCGTCTTTCCGGTGCCGGTGCCGCCGGAAACGAGCAGGTTCATCCCGCCGGCGACCGTCGCGGACAGCAGAGAGGCGACGGAATCGGTCATCGTCCCCATGGCGATCAGATCGCTCACCGTGAACGGGTCCTTGGCGAACTTGCGGATCGTGAGGATCGAACCGTCGAGCGACAGCGGCGGAACGATGACATTCACGCGCGAGCCGTCGGCGAGGCGGGCATCGACCATCGGTGACGACTCGTCGACCCGGCGGCCGACCGACGACACGATCCGTTCGATCACTCGCCGAAGGTGCTCCTCGGAGATGAAGTGCACGTTCGTCCGCTCGAGGAGACCGGCGCGCTCGACGTAGATGTTCTCGCTGCCGTTGACCATCACCTCGCTGATCGTCGGGTCGTTGAGGAACTGCTCGAGGGGGCCGAGGCCCATCACGTCGCGAGCGATGTCCTGGACGAGCAACTGCCGCTCCTCCGCGGACAACGCCGATTCCCTGGTGTCCATGAGCGCAGAGATCTCGGCCATCACGAGCGATTGCATCTCGGCTTCACTCGTTGCCTCGAAGAGCCGCGAACCGAGGCGCTCGAACAGCGAGTCGTGCACCTTGGACTTGAAGTCGCCGAGGCCGTCGACCTGCTGGGACGGGGTGGTTGCGTCGCGCCAGGTGTTCGTGATTTCGCCACGCAGTCGCGCCGCCTCCTGGGCCTGGCTGATGCGTTCGCTGACGCTCATCGCCGCCACCCCTTGCGGACGGGCTCGGCGTCGCTGGATGCGAAGAGCAGCGCCAGCTGTTGCAGTTGCCTTGCGACCGCCGACTTCGGTTCGCTGATCACGACTGGCGTGCCGAGGTTGAGCGAGAGCGGGATCTCACGGCTCGAGGGGATCGAGCAGGCGATCGTCATGCCCATGACGTCCTCCGCGTCGGAGGGGTTGAGGCCGACCTTCGAGTCGGCCCGATTCAGCAGCAACCTTCGCTCCGCCGAGATGCCGAGGTGGTCGAATGCGTCGAGTGCCTTGCGCAGGCTGCGGATGCTGGTGACGTCGAGGCTCGACACGAGCAGCAGATCTGTGGCGCACTCCAATGCTGCGAGGGTGAGTTCGTCGAGGCCCGCCGGCGTGTCAACGACGACGAAGTCGAAGTTCTGAGCGAGCATCGGCAGGACCTCTGACACGTGGGCGTGGCTGATCGAGTCGGCGTCGACCGGGTCGGCCGCGCCGGCGAGCACGAACAGGCCGTTCGGTGCGGGTGTCAGGTGCAGCTTCAACGTGGTGGCGTCGATCTGACTTGCACGTGCGAGTTGCGCCAGCGTGTGCTCTGGCGTCAACGACAATGCCATGCCGAGGTCGCCGAACTGCACGTCGAGATCGACGGCGACGACGCGCCCAGGGTGCCGTTGGGCGAGAGCGACGGACAGGTTCGACGAGACAGCGGTCTTGCCGGCACCACCCTTCGGCGACACCACCACGATCACCTTCGACGTGCGCTGACTGGGAGGGAAGCCGTCTGTCTTCACGACCACACCCATACTGCTCAGCGTGGCTGCCACGTCGACGAACAACTCGGGTGACATGTCGTGGCCGACGACCACGGTCGGAGTCAGCTCCATCACTCCACCACCGAGTACACGTTGGCGAGGGTGACGGGTCGAGTGCCGTCGTCGGCGACAGTAGCCGGGTCGAGCGACAGCCAGACCTTGCCGAACTCCTTGGCGAACACGAAGCGTTCGGACTGCTCGGGCGACAGCGCGATCGTGACGACGTACTGTGTGCCAGTCACCTGAGCCACCGTCGGCTCGTCGGCGTTCGTATCGTCGTCGTCGGCGTCAGCGGGAGTCACCGGGGCGCTGGTCGTCTGCACGTTCGTGACGAGGACATTACGGAACTCGAGCCGGCTCACGTTCGGGGTCTTCTTCGGGGTGGTGTCGGCCTGGTCGGCGTCGGGCGTGGAACCGTCGGACGGCGTGTCGGCAGGCGGCGTGAGCAGAGCCGAAGCGTCCGTCGGGGCGTCGTTGGCCGTGTCAACCTGAGGTGCCGGGTCCTGTCCGGACACGTCGACGTCGAAGGGATCGAACGAGAGGTACACGCCGACGAGGTCGCCCTTCTTCAAGGCACCGCCAACGGCGCGCTCGGCTTCGAGCAGCGCAGAGACCTGCACCTTGTCGGTGACCTCCTCCGTCACGAGCTCCTTGGCTGCCAAGCGGGCCGCCAACAGCTGATCTCCTGGTTGGAGGTCGCTCGCCGCGACCTGGTCGCCGACCTGTTCGAGGTCGGTGAGCGCACCGGTCTGCTTCAACCGCGCTGGCACCTGTTCGACGGAGACCGCCGACCTGATCGTGTCGGGTTCTGCCCCCTTGGGGACGAACTCGTCGACGACGTAGACGTCGACGAGGGCCTCGTCGGCCACTGCGTCGTCGGTCGCCGAGCGCACGTAGGTGACGAGCGCCACGGTGCCGATGAGTGCAAGGACCGTTGCTGCAACGATCCCGATGATCCGCCGTTTGTTCTTCATGGTGGAGTTGTCCTTCTCATTCGTGAGTTGGTATTAGCTGTAGAGGTAGACCTGAGAGACGCCGTAGTCGGTGCTGGGACCGGGGGTGCCCTGGGATGTCGTGAATTCTCTGAAGATGCCCTGCAGGCAGTACTTGCCGCGGTCCTTCTCGTCCGGGCACTTCTTGCCGAGCGATCCGTCGTAGACGTTGCCGTTGAACGAGTAACCGGTGATCTCGAGGGCTGCGAATCCTTTGATGAGATACGGGCCCTTCCCTTTACAGCCCGTCGTTTGGCAGTCGGAAGCGTTGTAGATGGGAATGAGGACCGTGCGGGGCAGTGCAGCAGCCGGCGGCGGATTCGTCAGACAAGCGACCTTGTTTTGCAAGCCGCCGACGCCCGTGACGCCCGCCACGTAGCCGCCGGCAGTGATCGGGACGGAGCAGTCGGCTTTGTCGAGCTGACTGAAGCCGCCCGGGAGGGACGAACACCCGGTCTGGGGTTTCGGGTCGTCGAGGTACAACGTGACGACCTCACCGACGTCGGGAGAACGGAACTCGCAGTCGGCGATGACGATGGGGACCGTGTTGCCCACTCCGAGGGTTCCCCATCGCGCAGTGGCGCTGCGGTCGACGTCCCCTGCACTCTGGGCCAACAGCAATCCCTCGACTCCCTTGGTCACGGTGATCGTGGCTTCGCCGGCGCCGCAGGCAGGGGCAGAGATGGTTTGACCGGTCTTTCGGTACGGCGAGTAGTCGGCGATCGGGGCGCCGGTGAGCGCACAATCGGTGGCGACCGCGAGCACGGTGGCGTCAGCGCTGTTCTGGGCCGAACGTGCCGCTGCGACGTACCCACCGACGTCGATGGCGAGCGCGGCGCCGACCACGACGGCCGCCATCGCGAGGATCACGAAAATTGTGGCGACCCCGCGGTCGTCACGTTCGACGTCGCTCAACCGCCGCATCGCATGGTCACCGTTTCCGTGATGGTGTCCGGGAGCAGGTCGGGGAGGAATGGGATGCTACGCAGCGACACGGTCCTCGTGGCCTCCACGGTGACGAACTTGGTCGGGTCGGACGGGCTGCTGCATGGCGTACCGACCACCGCTGTGTTCGTGGGCAGGCTCCGGCTCAATGCCGCTGCTCGCGCCCCGTCGCGGGCGAGCCCGCTCGTCTGCGTCTTCAAGTTCAGGAAGTTGCCGAGCACGACGGTCCCGATGATCAGCATCAACAGGATCGGCATGACGAGGACGACCTCGAGCGCGACGACGCCTCGGTCGTCACGTCGGGATCGCAGCGAATGGTTCATGGGAAGGGTCCCGGCCGGGGGGAGGTCGCCCTCCCCCCGAGTCGGATCACTTGATGCCGTTGACGATTGTCTGCAGCTCGGCCGACAGCGTCGCGCCGAATGCCGTCCACAGCGCAGCAAGGGCCACAACGAGTGCGCCGGCAACAACGACGTACTCGATGGCGACGACGCCGTCTTCGGACTCGACAGCGGTCTCAGCCGAGTACTTCTCCACGATGTTCAACATGTTCTCTTTGCTCCTTGGTAAGTCCCGAGCCCCGCCGATCGAGGTGGGTCGGAGCAGACGTTAAAGACGCGCCCGAGGAGTTAAATCCCCAAGATTGATGAATTCGACCGACACCCTGTTTTCGTACAGTCGGGCCATGACATTGCACCCTGTCGTCCAGAAGCATTGGCTCAATGCGCTCACTGCATTGCTCTTTCTCGTCGCCTTTTGGCGGCTGGGGCTGAGCCCGGAGCTCCCTGCGGTACTCGCGTTCATCTTCGGCGGCGTGCTGCTCGCAGTGATCGACTGGAGGATCCAGCGACTCCCGACACGCATCGTGTACCTGACGCTGGCGGCTGTCGCCAGCGGGCTCGTCTTCGCGGCGATCGTCGAGCGCGACTGGGTTCCCCTCGGCACTGCCGTCGTGGGTGCAGTTCTGTTCACGAATGCGTTCGCACTCATCTGGATCGTGACGACCAAGTACACCGGGATGATGATGCTGGGCTTCGGCGACGTCCGCCTTGCGGCCTTGCTCGGCCTACTACTCGGTTGGTACGGCCTGCCGTACGTGCTGTACGGCGCCATCGCCGGGCATCTGCTCGCACTGGCGATCGCCGTTGTCACGTGCATCCGGGCGCGTGGACTGCATCTTCGCTATTCGTTCGGGCCGCCACTGATCGCGGGCACCTTGGCCGTCGTTCTGTTTGCCGCCTGATCGGCGGGCACCGCCAGCGATCAGGCTGTGCGAACGGCGAAGGCTGGGCCGGGAATGCCACCGACCGGAGTGACCCGGCGACGGTCACGAGCAGCGCTCGACCCGTACGGCAGCAGTTCGCGATGCGTGTCGGCGAGTGCAACTGCCGCCAACTGCGATCGCACGCCAAGCTTATGCAGCACGGCATGGATCTGAGAGCGGACCGTGGTCAACGCCACGAAGTGCTGGCGTGCGATCTCCTCGGCGGTGAGGCCGTCGGCAAGGGCGGCGAGCACCA
>JANPKU010000059.1:0-24200 GCA_031426215.1 Actinomycetes bacterium | reverse complement strand
CCGTGTCAGACACCAGCGATCTCGAACAGCGTCTCGCCCGCCAGGCCGAGAAGGCGAAGCAGGCCGATGATGCCTCGATCGGCGAGGTCATCGACTACGTCAAGGCCTACGCCAAGCAGGAGACACTCGGCCCGCTCAAGGGTGCGGGCAGCTGGCTCGGCTACGGCTTCGCCGCAGCCACGGCGCTCGGCCTCGGCCTCGTGCTCGTGCTCGTGGGGTTGCTGCGCCTCGTGCAGTCCGAATGGGATCGGGCGGCGACGGGCAATCTGTCGTGGCTGGCCTACCTGGTCGTCCTGGTGGTGGCAGTGGCACTGCTCGCGCTGACGCTCTCACGCATCAAGAAGTCGACCCTCCACAAAGAACCGAAGTAAGGAGCCTGCGTCATGGCGAAGAACACAGCTGACACCAAGATCACACCGCAGGATCTCGAGAACAAGCTCAAGGCGTTGCAGGGTGACGTGAAGGGCAAGGTCGACGACAAGAAGTCCACGATCGCGACCGTGGCCGCAGGCGGCGGTTTCATCCTGCTGCTGCTCGTGTTCCTGCTCGGTAAGCGCTCGGGTACGAAACGCAGCGCTGTCGTCGAGATCCGTCGCATCTGATGGCGCGGCTCCCGCTCCTGCTCCGCCCGTCGCTCATCATCCGGCGCAATGCGATCGGCAAGGGGCTGCTCGGACCGAGCACGCTGTGGAAGGTGGTTGCGGCAATCGTGTTCGGCCGCAGCACCCTCAAGAAGGTGTTCGGAAAGCAGTCCGAATCGCTGGGCAGTCGCACGATCGGAGTCGGGAGTGTGCTCACCGTTGCGACTGTCGCGCCGCTGTCACGTCGACAGGCCAAGCGCCGCGGCGTGACCAAGAAGTCGCTCGCCGCCGATGCAGCCGTCGAACTCGAGGCAGTGCAGCGGGCGTCGTGAAGGTCCTGCTGCGAAATCCGCGGCGGGAGATCGACGTCGAAGGCGGTCGGAGTGTCGACCGACTCCTCGACGACCTCGGTCTGAGCCGCGAAGCCCATCTGGTCATCCGGAACGGGACCCTGGTGCCCGGTGATGCCCGTCTGGACGACGGCGACACCATCGAAGTGCGCCCCGTGATCTCCGGCGGCGCCTGTTGATGTCGGGCGATCGATGACCGCTGTCGCAAGCAAGTGCCGCGTGTGCAAGGGGCCTGCTGTCATCGACCTGCCGCGCCACAACGCCAAGTTCTGCGCCGAACACCTCCAGCAGCTGTGTCGACGCCAGATGGCCAAGGCGATCGAGGACTTCGACATGTTGTCGATCGACGACCGGATCCTGGTGGCCGTCAGCGGCGGCAAGGACTCGCTCGCCGTCTGGGACATGCTGATCGAGGCGGGTTATCACGCAGACGGGCTGTACATCGGGCTCGGTATCGGCGAGTACTCGACCGACAGCGGTGGCTACGTGCAACGATTCGCCGACGAGCGAGGACTGCACCTGCAGACGATCGACCTGCGCAACGAGTACGGCTACGACGTGCCGACGGCGTCGAAAGCGACGGGTCGGGTGCCCTGCTCGGCGTGTGGTCTCTCGAAGCGGCGGCTCTTCGACAAGGCTGCCCTCGATGGCGACTACGACGTCGTGGTCACCGGCCACAACCTCGACGACGAGGCAGCAGTGCTGTTCGGCAACACGTTGCGATGGGACATCGACTACCTCGCACGACAGATGCCGGTGCTGCCTGCCGGCAACGGCTTTCCCAAGAAAGTGAAGCCGTTGATCCGACTCACCGAGCGCGAGATGGCGGCCTGGTGTCTGGTTCGAGGCATCGACTACGTGGTCGAGGAATGCCCGATCGCGGCGGGCAATCGTCACCTGTCGTACAAGGAGTCGCTCAACGCAGTGGAGGCGACATCACCGGGAGCGAAAGCCTCGTTCTACCTCGGCTTCCTCGAACGGATGGCGCCGCTGCTCGCAGGGCGGTCGGCCGCTGCAGCCGGGGAGCTGAACGACTGCGAGCGATGCGGCTCGCCGACGACCACCGAGATCTGTGCATTCTGTCGACTGGTGGAGAAGTCGAGCGAGCACGAGCCCGTGCCGGTCGAGATGCTGTTGACACGTGGTGGGAAGGTGAGGCGACGATGACCGGTCTGTTCACGGCGGGGGAGAAGGCGCTGCTGCTCGATTCCAAGAAGCGGCGCTATCTGATCGACCTCACTGCCGAGGGCGAGTTCCACAGCCACAACGGTTTCGTGACGCACGCCGAGATGATCGGTCAGCGCGAGGGAGTCGTCGTGCGTTCGACGAAAGGCTCCGAGTACACAGTTCTCCGACCGACGCTCGAGGACTTCGTGGTCGAGATGCCGCGCGGCGCCCAGGTGATCTATCCGAAGGATCTGGCACCGATCTGCATGCTCGCCGACATCGGGCCGGGCGTTCGGGTGTTCGAGACCGGAATCGGATCGGGCGCCCTGTCGATGACGATGTTGCGCTACGGCGCCGACATCGTCGGTTACGAGATCCGCGAGGACTTCGCGAACCGTGCGAGAAAGAACGTCGAGAGCTTCCTCGGCTCGGCAGTGCTCGAACGGTACGACGTACACATCGCCGACAGCTACGAAGCGATCGACCCGGCATTGGGGATGTTCGACCGGATCGTGCTCGACCTGCCCGAGCCGTGGAACGTGGTGGACAACGCCGAAGCAGTGCTGCAGCCGGGCGGATTGCTGCTGGCCTACACCCCGTCGATCACCCAGGCGGTGCAGGTGCGTGAGGCGCTCAAGGGCAAGTGGATCGATGCCCGAACGATCGAGGTGTTGCATCGCGGCTGGCACATCGAGGGCATGGCGGTTCGTCCCGATCACCGAATGGTTGCGCACACGGCGTTCTTGAGTGTCGCCCGATTCCTCGGCCGAAACCCGACCTGACGCCGACCGGCAACACCGGGCGATGAGCGAACCGCCCGGATACCGGCGTTTCGCTCATCGCAAGCGCGAAACGACCCCGGGTGCTGAGACCCGGGGTCGTTCGTCGAATTCGTTCAGTGGGCGATCAGGGTTCGATGTAGATGCACTCGCCGGGGCATTCCTCGGCGGATTCGATGACCGCTTCGAGTTGACCGTCGGGGATCTCGGCGAGGCCTTCGGCGCCCTGGGCGTTTCCCTTGGCCTCGGCAAAGATCTTGCCACTTTCGACGACATATGCGAGCCCGTCGTCGAGCAGGGTGAAGACGTCGGGGGCGATCTCCTCGCACAGGCCGTCGCCGGTGCACAGATCCTGGTCGATCCAGACCTTCATGTCAGTGGGCTCCTCGTTCAGTGGTCAGTGTCCTAGATTCCGAAGTTTACACGGCCAAGCACGTGCAAACACGATCTGTGTTGCCGCGTGTACATTCGATTCATGGCAACCTCTGCGGACGATCCCGGGTCGACCAACGAAGCCGGCGCCGACGACATCGAACAGTTGGCCGCCCTGCACGAAGAGATCGCGCACCTTCGGGCGCGACTGGCCGACGGCCCGAAACGTGTGCATTCCCTCGAGGAGCGGCTCCTCGAGACCAAGGGCCAACTCGCTGCCGCAGTCGGCCAGAACGAGAAGCTCTCGTACACGCTGCGCGAGGCGCGAGAGCACATCGCCACCTTGCGAGACGAGGTCGACAAGCTGTCTCAGCCGCCATCGGCGTACGGCATCGTGGTCGGCAAGAACGACGACGACACCGTCGACATCCTCACCAGTGGCCGCAAGATGCGCGTGGCGCTGCATCCGGACATCGACCACGAAATGCTCGATCGCGGTGCAGAAGTCGTGCTGAACGAGAGCTTCAACGTCGTGATGGCTCGGGCGCCGGAGATCACCGGCGAGGTCGTCACCGTGAAAGAAGTGATGGAGGACGGCGTTCGCATCGTGGTGGTCGGTCGTGCCGATGAGGAGCGGGTGTGCGAGATGGCCGACACCATCCGCGGCATGCACATCCGTGCCGGCGACCATCTCCGTCTCGACGTGCGCTCGAATCTGCTCCTCGAGAAGTTGCCGCGGCCAGAGGTCGAGCATCTGCTGCTCGAAGAGGTGCCGGACATCTCCTACACCGACATCGGTGGCCTCGACGACCAGATCGAGCAGATCGCCGACGCCGTCGAGTTGCCGTTCCTCCATCAGGACCTGTTCGCCGAGCACCAGTTGCCGGCGCCAAAGGGGATCCTGCTCTACGGGCCCCCGGGGTGCGGCAAGACTCTGATCGCCAAGGCGGTCGCCAACAGCTTGGCCAAGAAGGTTGCCGACACGATCGGTGAAGGCAAGGGTCGCAGCTACTTCATCAACATCAAGGGACCCGAACTGCTCAACAAGTACGTGGGCGAGACCGAACGCCAAATTCGTCTCGTATTCCAGCGTGCCCGTGAAAAGAGCGACGAAGGCTGGCCGGTGATCGTGTTCTTCGACGAAATGGATTCGATGTTCCGCACCCGTGGGACGGGGATCAGCTCCGACATGGAGTCGACGATCGTGCCACAGTTGCTGGCCGAGATCGATGGCGTCGAGGGCTTGAAGAACGTGATCGTGATCGGGGCGACGAACCGAGAGGACCTGATCGACCCGGCAATCCTGCGCCCTGGGCGTCTCGACGTGAAGATCAAGATCGAGCGCCCCAATGCTGCAGCCGCCGCAGCGATCTTCGCCAGGTATCTCACCAACGAGATCCCCATCGCTCCCGACGAGTCGATCCCGGACATGATCGCCGCGACCGTCGACGAGATGTACCGCGATGACGAGGCGAACCGATTCCTCGAGGTCACCTACCAGAACGGCGACAAGGAGATCTTGTACTACAAGGACTTCTCGTCGGGCGCCATGATCGAGAACGTGGTGCGCCGTGCCAAGAAGCTGGCAATCAAGCGAGTGATCAGCGGCGGAACCAAGGGTGTCAGCACCCAGGACCTGATCGATTCGATCAAGCAGGAGTACAAGGAACACGAAGACCTGCCGAACACCACCAACCCTGACGACTGGGCGAAGATCTCGGGCAAGAAGGGCGAGCGGATCGTGTTCATCCGAACGCTCGTGTCGAAGGAGACGGAGGCCGATGTCGCCGGCGGCCGAGCCATCGAACGGGTCGCCACCGGACAGTACCTGTGAACAGCGATCGCCAGTACGACGTCGTCGTGTACGGAGCGACGAGCTTCGTCGGCCAGATCCTGTGCAAGTACCTCGTCGGGCGCCATGGCACCGATGGTGGCCTGCGGTGGGCGATCGCGGGGCGCAGCGCATCGAAGCTCGAACAGGTCGCCCTCTCGACCGGCGCAAACGTTCCGCGAATCGTCGCTGACGCGGCCGATCGTGTCGCCCTCGACGAGATGGCTGCCTCGACGAAGGTGGTCGCATCGACGGTCGGTCCCTATTCGCTCCACGGATCGGCACTCGTCGCCGCGGTGGTCGAGGCCGGGGGCGACTACTGCGACCTCACCGGCGAGGTGCAGTGGATGCGCCGGATGATCGACGAGCATCAGGCCCGAGCCGAAGTGACCGGTGCCCGGATCGTGCACACGTGTGGGTTCGACTCGATCCCGTCCGATCTCGGCACCTGGTTCATTCAGCAGCGGGCACTCGAACAGTTCGGAGAGCCGTGTACGGAAGTGCGAATGTCGGTCAAGGGCGCCAAGGGCGGCGTGAGTGGCGGGACCGCTGCCAGTGGAATGCAGATGTTCGAAGAGATGGCCGATGACCCCGAGCTTCGCAAGGTGGTCGGCGACGCCTACGTGCTCGCCCCGCTCGACATGCGCCACGGTCCGAAGCAGCCGGGAATGCGACGACCGACCCGTGACGCTCGCTTCGAGAGCTGGGTCGCTCCGTTCGTGATGGCACCCACGAACGCTGCGGTGGTGTTGCGCAGCCATGCCCTGCTGGGCCAGCCGTGGGGTCGTGACTTCACCTATGGCGAGACGATGATGACCGGCGACGGTTTGGCCGGGGGAGTGGCGGCGTGGGGCATGACTGCAGGTCTCGCTGCATTCGCCGGCGCTGCCAGCTTCGCACCGACCCGGAAGTTGTTGGGCAGAGTGATCCCGAAGCCGGGCAGCGGACCGAGCGAGGCCAAGCAGGCGGCCGGGTTCTTCGATCTGCGATTCATCGGTCGTACGGCCGGCGGCCACGAGATCCGCACGAAAGTGACCGGCGACGCCGATCCCGGCTACGGCTCGACGGCCAAGATGCTCGGCGAGTCGGCGGTGGCGTTCCTCGATCTCACGGCAGATGATGTCGGCGGTGGATTCTGGACGCCGGCCAGCGCGTTCGGCGACGCACTGGTCGAACGCCTCGAAGCGCACGCAGGAGTCCGCTTCGACGTCATCTGAGCGGCCGTTTACATCGCAGGTCTGACCCCTGACGTAATCCGAGCTGAACGTCGCCGGAGCTGGCGGCTCCGCTAGGTTCGTTGCATGGCGCTGCCGAAGGTCTGCGGGATCGAGACCGAGTACGGGATCGTGGTGCGCGGGGGCGACAACAACCCGGTGTCAGCGTCGTCGATGTTGATCAACGCCTACGTCGCTGCGACGAATCGGGATCGCCGCCGCACCGGCTGGGACTTCGAGGACGAGCATCCGACCAACGATGCTCGCGGCTTCGACATCGACACCTCGCTGGCACCCGAAGTCGAGACGATGCTCGTCAACGCGGTGCTCACCAACGGCGCCCGCTACTACGTCGATCATGCTCACCCCGAGATCTCCACGCCCGAGGTCACCACTGCGCGCGAGGCACTGGTGTGGGACCGGGCTGCAGAAGAGATCGTGCGGGCCTCGATGGAGCATGTGCGCTCGCTGTTGCCCGACGGTGCCGAGATCATCGTGCACAAGAACAATTCCGACGGCAAGGGCAACAGCTACGGATGCCACGAGAACTATCTGATCGCCCGCGAGACTCCGTTCGGCCGGATGGCCGGTCAGATCACACCCCACTTCGTGACCCGTCAGGTGTTCTGCGGCGCCGGCAAGGTCGGTTGCGAGCTGCCGGGACGACCCGCCGACCACGTTGCGTACCAATTGAGCCAGCGCGCTGACTTCTTCGAAGAGGAGATCGGCCTGGAAACCACGCTGAAACGGCCCATCGTGAACACCCGCGACGAGCCACACGCCGACGCACAGAAGTACCGCCGGCTCCACGTGATCGTCGGTGACGCGAACATGAGCGAGGTCGCCACGTATCTCAAGGTCGGTACGACCGCCATCGTGCTGGCGATGATCGAGGACGACGAACTCGGCGACGAGTGGCTGCTCGCCAGCCCGGTGGAGGCGATCCGCAAGGTGAGCCACGACCCGAGCTTGCAGCAGACGATCAGGTTGCGCGACGGCAATCGCGCGACGGCGTTGGAAGTGCAGTGGGGACTCCTCGAACGTGCCCGCAAGTACGAGCAGTCGTATGGACTCGAGTGTGTCGGCGAGGGCATCGGCACCGATGTCCTCGCGAAGTGGGAAGCAGTACTGAGCGGCCTCGAATCCGACCCTGCGTCCGTGGCGAACTGGGTCGACTGGGTTGCCAAGCGGCGTCTCGTCGACGGCTATGCGGCCCGCCACGACATCGAGGCAGGTTCGGCCAAGTTGAAGGCGATCGATCTCCAGTACCACGATCTGCGCATCGACCGATGCCTGGCGCTTCGCGCCGGTCTCGACACGATGGTCACGCCGGACGAGGTCGCCAGCGCGATGACCGAACCGCCGACCACCACCCGCGCGTATTTCCGGGGCCGCTGCCTGCAGAAATTCCCCGACGACGTGGTGGCTGCGAACTGGGACTCGCTCGTGTTCGACATCGGTCGTGACCCGCTGCGTCGGGTTCCGATGATGGAACCGTTGCGTGGGACCGCCGAACACGTTGGTACCTTGATCGACCAGAGCGAGACGGCACGAGAACTTCTCGACCGCCTCGGACAATGACCGCAACGCATTCATCCGACTCACCGAAGGGAAGCACACGCTGATGGCAGAACGCACCCAGAAGTCGAAGGGCACCACGAGCCGCGACGCCGACACCACCGCCGAGGCGGCCCCTGCCGTCACCGCGACAGGCGAGAAGCTCAAGGCAGAACTCGACGACCTCCTCGACGAGATCGACGAAGTGTTGGAGACCAATGCCGAGGACTTCGTGAAGTCGTACGTGCAAAAGGGCGGACAGTAACCCGTGACGATGCCACTGTTCTCGACCTCGGACGACCCAGGGTCGAGTTTCCCGGAGCTGTTGCGTCGGGTCGGTCTGGGACCACAACCGGTGGTCGGCGCCTCGACCGACCTCATGCGCGAGCTGTCACTGCCACACGCAACCACCTGCGTGGCCTTGACGTATGCGGAGGGTGTGGTGATGGCGGGCGACCGGCGGGCGACATCCGGCAACCTGATCTCGCACCGGACGATGGAGAAGGTGGTCGAAGCCGATCGCCACAGCGGCGTCGCGATCGCCGGAGCTGCGGGCACTGCGCTCGAGATGATCAAGCTGTTCCAACTGCAGCTCGAGCACTACGAGAAGGTCGAAGGGACACCGTTGAGCCTGGAGGGCAAGGCCAACCAGCTGTCGATGATGGTCCGTGGCAACCTGCAGGCGGCGATGATGGGCATGGTGGTGGTACCGATCTTCGGCGGATACGACCTGCGCCGTGAATGCGGTCGGCTGTGGGACTACGACGCCACCGGCGGCCGCTACGAGGAACGCGACTACGTGACCACCGGCTCGGGCAGCTTGCACGCAGGCACCGTGATCAAGGTCGGCTTCCGCAGCGACATGAGTCGTGACGAAGCGGTCAACCTCGCTGCGAGAGCGTTGTGGGAGGCGGCCGACGCCGACTCGGCCACCGGTGGACCCGACACGTTGCGAGGGATCTATCCCGTGATCGCAACGATCGATGCGAGCGGCTGGTCCCGACTCGCGGACGACGATCTCGCCACCCGCTACGAGGCGATCGTGTCGGAGGTGCGTTCGCGATGAGCATGCCGTTCTACGTCGCCCCCGAGCAGATGATGAAGGATCGCGCCGACTTCGCGCGCAAGGGCATCGCCCGCGGGCGGGCGCTGGCCGCGGTCCGCTACGCCGACGGCATCGTGATCGTCGCCGAGAACGCCTCGGAGACACTGCGCAAGGTGAGCGAGATCTACGACCGCATCGCGTTCGCCGGCGTTGGCAAGTACAACGAGTTCGACCAACTGCGCGTCGCCGGGGTGAGGGCGGCTGACCTGAAGGGCTTCCAGTACTCGCGTGACGATGTCGACGCCCGGAGCCTCGCCAACAGCTACGCCCAGATGCTCGGAACGATCTTCACTCACGAGATGAAGCCGATGGAAGTCGAGATCCTCGTCGCCGAGGTGGGCCTCGAGCCGGCGGGCGATCAGATGTTCCACATCCTCTACGACGGCACCGTGATGGACGAACGTGACTACGCAGCGATCGGTGGCGACGCGGAGGCCATCAACGCTCGTCTCGCCGAGACCTGGACCGACGGGCTCGACCGGCCGTCGGCCATCGCACTCGGACGCACGGCGGTCGGCGGACCGGATCGCGAGATTGCCGACGATGATCTCGAAGTAGCAGACCTTGCTCGCACCAATGGTCGCCGCTGCTTCCATCGACTGACCAACGCCGAACTCGGCGCCTGATCTCCGCCATCTCCCAAAATTGTCCCGGATCGTGACGCTCACCGTCACGATCCCGGGCAATTCCGTGAGGGGTTCGGGGCGGAGCTGAGCGTCAGCTGGCCGGCGTGAAGTTCACCTCGGCGGTGGGGACCGTGGTGCCGGTCCGGTCCGGCGCGTTCGAGAAACTCCAGTAGAGGTTGGTGTACTCGATTGCCTGGTCGGCGCTGATGGGTGAGCCCCACTGACGCATGTCTTCAGTGGTGTGGGCGTCGGCGACCAGCGTCGCGTCGTAGCCCCGAGCGAGGGCGCCGTGCAGCGTCGAGCGGATGCACGCATCGGTCTGCGCTCCGGTGACGACGAGATGACCCACAGACTGCTCCGACAGGATCGACTCGAGATCGGTGTCCTCGAACGAGTCGCCGTAGGTCTTGTGGACGACAGGCTCGTCGTCGGCGCGCTGGAGTTCGTCGACGTACTGCCACGCGTCGGAGCCCTGGGAGAGTTCGTCGTCGGAGTGCTGCACCCAGATCACCGGCACACCTTCAGCACGAGCTTTGTCGACGAGGGTGTTGATGTTGGCGACGACCTCGTCGACGCCGACGGCGTCGGCGATGACGCCGCGCTGCATGTCGATCACGATCAGCGCCGCGTTCGGTCGATTCTGGAGTGAGGTCATGACGGCGAACGTAGCCCAAGCGTTGGCGTACGATCGGCGCATGGTCTCGATCGACGTGAACAGCGACCTCGGGGAGTCGTACGGGGTCTGGACGCTCGGTGACGACGCGGCGATGTTGGGCATCGTGACGAGCGCCAACGTGGCCTGCGGCTTCCACGCCGGCGATCCCTCGGTGCTGCGGGCCACGTGCGTGCTTGCCGTACAGAACGACGTGGCGATCGGGGCGCAGGTGTCATATCCCGACCTCCCCGGTTTCGGACGCCGACATCTCGACATGGCCCCGAACGAACTACGCGATGCCGTGCTCTACCAACTGGGCGCCCTCGATGCGTTCGCCCAGGTGGCCGGCGCAGAAGTGGCCTATGTCAAACCGCACGGGGCGCTCTACCACACGACAGCGACACACCCGTCGGCTGCCGAAGCGCTCGTCGCAGCTGCCGCGGAGTACGACCCGTCGCTCGCGATCTTGGGTCTTCCCGGCTCCGAGCTACTTGCTGCGGCCGATGCGGCGGGGCTGGAATCGGTTCCCGAGGCGTTCGCCGATCGTGCGTACCGGCCCGACGGCGGACTGGTGCCGCGCCGCGAACCGGGGAGTGTGCTGACCGACCCCGACGAGGTGGCCGAGCGCGCTGTCCGGATCGCCACCGACAACGAGGTGGTCGCAGTCGACGGCACCGTGGTGAGCATTCGTGCCCGTTCGATCTGCGTTCACGGCGACACCGTCGGTGCCGTCGATCTCGCTCGCGCCGTCCGTTCCGCGCTCGATGTCGCAGGGGTCGGCGTCTACCGATTCACCTCATGACCTGCGCACACCGTCCGACGACGCCACGATGAATCGGTGGCCCTACGGACCCACCGCGTGGCTGGTGGACGACATCACGGCTCCGGCAGCGTGGGCCGACGCGCTGCAGGCGATGGACGTTAAGGGCGTCGAGGAGGTCGTTCCAGCCGAGGCCTCCGTCGTCGTCCGGTGCGAGCGTCGACGCCACGATGCGATCGGGCTGGTGCTCGACACCGTGGTGCCGGCAGCGGTGTGGATGGAGCGCGAGCCTCCACTCACGATCGAGGTGGTCTATGACGGGCCCGACATCGCTGACCTGGCGTACGCGGCACAGGTCTCGGTGGACGACGTCGTGCGCCTCCACGCGACGGGGATCTACGAGGTGGCATTTTGCGGGTTCAGCCCTGGGTTCGGCTACTTGCGCGGCATCGACCGTCGCCTCCATGTGCCAAGGCGTGACACGCCGCGCACGTCGGTACCTGCTGGATCAGTGGGGATCGCCGCGGGATACACCTGTGTGTATCCCTCTGCATCACCTGGCGGTTGGTACCTGATCGGCCACACGGCGACAGCACTCTGGGATGTCGAGCGTGACCCGCCGGCGCTGTTGCGCCCCGGTCGAGCCGTGCGATTCGTGATGGTTCAGGCGTAATGGTGCAGGCATCGACCGGGGCGCTGCGAATCGTCCAGGTCGGCTTCGCCACCACGGTGCAGGACCAGGGCCGCTGCGGGTTCGCTCACGTTGGTGTGCCCGCGGCCGGCGCGGTCGACCGACGTACGCACGACCTGATGAATCGGCTGGTCGGCAATCGGCCCGACGTCGCCACGATCGAAACCCTCGGGGCGCTGGTCGTGGAGGCGCTGCGACCGATTGTCGTCGCTCGCAGCACCGACGCGAGCCGCCACACGCTCGCCACGGGTGACCGCTTCCGTGTCGATGCGCCCGCCGACTCGGTGTGGGCGTACCTGTCGATACGAGGCGGGGTCGATGTCGATCCGGTGCTCGGGTCACGCAGCACCGACACGCTCGGTCATCTCGGCCCCGCGCTGCTGCGCACCGACGACCTGCTGGACGCCGGTGTCGATCCCGGTTCCGACCTCGTCGCCGACCTCGCACCTGACCGACGCCGCGACGACGTGACCGTGCGGATCTGGGACGGACCGCAGCACGACTGGTTCATCGGGGGACGCCAGGCTCTGGTGTCGAGGCCGTGGCGGGTCACGAACGAACTGAGCCGCGTCGGTGTGCGGCTCGAGACCGGAGAATTCGCCAGGACCACACGATCCGAACTGCAGATGTCGAGTATCGGTCTCGTACCGGGAGCGATCCAGATCACTCCGTCCGGCGAACCGATCGTGATGCTGGCCAACCACCCGACCACCGGTGGCTATCCGGTGATCGCCGTCGTCGAGCCCGACGACCTGTTCGATCTCGTACAGACCCGACCTGGCGCGGCGATCCGGTTCCGGCGAGCCTGACCGGGCAGGGCCCCGCGGGTGTCGATAGGTTGCGGTTGATGGAGCGACGTATCTACGGACTCGAGAACGAGTACGGCGTCACCTGCACCCTTCGAGGCCAACGCCGTCTCAGCCCCGACGAGGTCGCCCGTTACCTCTTTCGCCGAGTGGTGTCGTGGGGACGCAGTTCCAATGTGTTTCTCCAGAACGGGGCCCGGTTGTACCTCGACGTCGGCTCGCATCCCGAGTACGCCACGCCGGAGTGCGACTCGCTGTACGAACTGGTGGTTCACGACAAAGCTGGCGAGCGGATCCTCGAACAGCTCGTCGAGTCGGCCGAGCAGCGCCTTGCGGAGGAGTCGATCAGGGGCACGATCTACCTGTTCAAGAACAACACCGATTCGGCCGGCAACTCCTACGGGTGTCACGAGAACTATCTGACCCGTCGGGAGGACGATCTCGGCCACTACGCAGAAGTGCTCATCCCGTTCTTCGTCTCACGTCAGATCTATGCCGGCGCCGGCAAGGTGCTGCAGACTGCCAGGGGAGCCACGTACTCGATCGCTCAGCGCGCCGAGCACATCTGGGAGGGTGTGTCGTCGGCGACCACCCGCAGCCGCCCGATCATCAACACTCGCGACGAACCTCACGCTGACGCCGAGAAGTACCGACGCCTGCATGTCATCGTCGGCGACTCCAACATGAGCGAGTACACCAACTTCGTCAAGGTCGGCGCGGCCGCCTGCATGCTCCGCATGCTCGAAGATCCCAACGTGGTGCTGCGCGACATGACCCTCGAGAACCCGATCCGTGCGATCCGCGAGATCAGCCACGACATCACGTGTCGTCGAACGGTGCGCCTCGCGAACGGCCGCGAGTTGTCGGCGCTCGACATCCAGCGTGAGTACCTCGACCGAGCATTGCGCTATGCGGACTCGCAAGGCTTTCCGCCGCTGGAGATGAAGGCGCTCGAGATGTGGGAGCACTGCATCACCACGATCGAGGACGATCCGCTGTTGCTCGACCGTGAGGTCGACTGGGTGATCAAGTACAAGCTCCTGGAGGCGTTCCGCGAACGCCACGACCTGCCGTTCGGGCACGCTCGCGTGCAGCTGCTCGATCTGCAGTATCACGATGTGTCGCGGGCTCGCAGCCCGTTCTACAAACTGCAGGACCGCGGCATGATCGAGCGGATCTGTACCGACGCCGACATCGACCAGGCCATCGATGTCCCCCCACAGACCACGCGGGCTCGCCTGCGTGGCGACTTCGTCAAGCGAGCCAAGGAACGCAAGCGCGACTACACCGTCGACTGGGTGCACCTGAAGCTCAACGACCAGGCGCAACGCACCGTCTTGTGCAAGGACCCGTTCAAGAGCCGCGATGAACGCGTCGAGCGCCTCATCGAATCGCTCTGAGCGCGTTACCGTTGGAGCTTCGTGACGTCCGAGACCATCACCCCACCCCCTGCTGGCCCGCCCGAGACGCCACCTGACGATCCGCCCGGCGACGGCGCGGGAAAGCCGAAGCTCCCTTCGGGTGCCCGAGCGTTCTTCGACTGGTTGGTCGTCATTGCGGTTGCGTTGCTGGTGGCGTTCGTCGTACGCACCTTCGTGATCGCCCACTTCGTGGTCGAGGGCGAGTCGATGTTCTCCACGCTCGACACGGGAGACCGTGTCTTCGTCAACAAGTTGTCGTACCGGTTGCACGATCCGAACCGCGGCGACGTAGTCGTCTTGCACCAGATCACCGGGGCGTCAGAACGCGATCTGATCAAGCGGGTGATCGGCCTCCCGGGCGAATCCGTCGAGGTGCGCAACTGCACGGTGCTCATCGATGGTCGGGTCCTGAACGAGCCCTACCTCGATCCTGAAGTGGTGACGCCGACCGACTGTGGCGGCGACTACGTGCTCGACGGCGTGGTTCCCGACAACCACGTGTTCGTGATGGGTGACAACCGCGGCGGTTCGCAGGATTCGCGCGTGATCGGCACGATCACCGACGACGACCTGGTGGGACGGGCGTTCGTGGTGTTCTGGCCGCAGAACCACTGGCAGTGGCTGTAACCGTCAGGGATTGCCGATCTCCGCACGGAATGCGTCGCTCATCCTGTCGACGTGATCGCTGTAGACGGCGTCGAGGCCCATCCGCAAGCCTTCACGGAGCTCGTGCTCGTGTTGCATGTCCCACCCGAAGGTGATCTGACCGAAGCGGTGGAACAGCGCGACCAGTCCACCGGTCCAGTCCGTTCGATGCAAGTTGATGCCGTCGATGTGGTGGCGGGCCAGGTACTCGGCACGTCGCTCCGGCGTTCCCTTGATGCGGTCGAGCCGTGTGGTCTGCAACAGCCGGATCGGTGAGTCACCGAAGTGCTCACGAAGCTCGATCACCCGGTTGAGGCTCGGTTCACACAGCCAGGTTCTCTCCAAGAGCGACATGTCGACCTCGCTGATCACCTCGACGATCGCTGCCGCAGAGTCGGGATCCTTCAGGTCCAGTGACAGCGAGTAGCCGGTACCGCATGTCTGCAGGAGCTCGTGCAGTGTCGGGATGTGCCCGGGTAGGTCGGCCCGGTGGAACTCGGAGATCGGGCGCTTGCGCATCCCCTTCTTGACCACACCGTCGTGATCGAGGACGGCGATCCCGTCGGCGGTCATCCACACGTCGCTCTCGAGGCCCGATGCGCCCAACCGCAGGCCCAACTCGAATGCTTCGAGCGTGTTCTCGGGTGCGTGCGCTCGCGCACCACGGTGAGCGAAGGTGATCGGCGGATCCAGGAGGGAAGGAAGACTCTGCTGCACTCCGACTCATGATGGCAGGCCCGTAGACTGCGGCCGTGTTCAATCTGCAAGGCAGCGAGATCGTCGTCATCTTGCTGCTCGCGCTCGTGGTGCTCGGCCCGGAGAAACTTCCCGACGCCGTTCGCAAGTTCACCAAGACCTATTCCGAGCTGAAGAAGATGAGCACCGGCTTCCAATCCGAGCTGAAATCGGCGCTCGACGAACCGATGCGGGAGATGCGAGAAACCGCGAACCTGGTGCGCAACGCCGCCGACCCGAAGAAGCTCATGGCCGAAGCCGAAGCCGAGCAACGGGTGCTCGACATCGCACAGGCGGCCGAACGTGTGGGTGAAGGGGTCGAAGACCCATCCCCGGCCGCCGACTGGGCCGCTCCGACTGCCGGCACCGCCGACCCGACCCGGAACGGCGACCGTCCCCTCCAGCCGCTCGCCGATCCTGGTTACGACCAGGTGGCGACGCCCGGTGATCCACCACGACAGGCGGGTTCGGCGACATGACCGCCGAGCAGGACGTGTCCGCCGACGCCGACGCCGGCGATCCCATCGACACGATGACGCTCACGGAGCATCTCGCCGAGCTGCGGGTGCGCATCATCCGTGCGGCGCTCGCCATCGCAGTCGGGATGGTTCTGATCATCGCGTTCTACGACCAGGTGCTCGACTTCCTGCTGCGACCCTACGTCGACCTCTGTACTCGCAAGCCCGAAGATTTCTGCGATCCCGACTTGTTCGTGTTCAGCCCTACCGAAGGCCTGGCCACCCGCGTCCGTGTCGGCCTGTACGGCGGCATCGTGGCCGCCCTCCCGGTCATCATGTGGCAGGTCTGGCGCTTCATCGTTCCGGCGCTGAACACGAAGGAGAAGAAGTGGGCGGTGCCGGTCGTTGGAGTGTCCGTCGTGCTCTTCCTCGCCGGCGGAGGCCTCGCGTACCTCACCACCGGTCAGGCACTCGACTTCCTGATCGGCTGGTCCGGCTCCGATGTCAGTCAGGTGTACTCCGTCCAGAGCTATGTCTCGTTGATCGGTCTGATGATCTTCGCGTTCGGGCTCGGGTTCATGCTGCCCGTTTTCGTGTTCGGCCTCCAGGCGCTCGGCGTGGTGACACCCAAACGTCTCCTCGCGAGTTGGCGCCTGGCACTCGTCAGCATCGCGGTGATCGCTGCGGTGATCACACCGTCGGGCGACCCGGTGACGATGGCGCTGCTCGGTGTCCCGATGATCGTGCTGTACTTCCTCGCAATCTTGATCGGGTGGCTCGTCGTGCGACGCCGGCCGGTCGACGCGTGAGTTGTCCGTGACCGGCGAAGCCGAGCGCATGTCGCTGCGAGACCAGTTCGTTGCCGGCTACTCGTTTCCGATCGACCGCTTCCAGACCGAGTCGTTCGATGCGCTCGATCGAGGTGAGCACGTCGTGGTGGCGGTACCCACCGGAAGTGGCAAGACCGTGGTGGCCGAATACGGGATCGTCGCCGCCCGAGCCGCCGGCAAGCGTGCCTTCTACACCGCTCCGGTGAAGGCATTGTCGAACCAGAAGTATCGCGACCTCGTTGCTCTGCACGGCGACAACGACGTCGGCCTGCTCACCGGCGACAACTCGATCAACGGCGACGCCCCGATCGTGGTGATGACCACCGAGGTCCTGCGCAACATGATCTACGGGCGCTCTCGGTTGTTGCACGACCTCGGCCTCGTCGTGCTCGACGAAGTCCACTTCCTCCAGGACTCGTATCGGGGTCCGGTGTGGGAGGAGGTGATGATCCACCTTCCACAGCACGTTCGACTCGTGTGTCTGTCGGCAACGGTCAGCAATGTCGACGAACTCGCCGACTGGATCAGCACCGTGCGCGGCCCGACTGCCTCGATCGTGGAACGGCGTCGTCCTGTCCGACTCGACAACGAGTATCTGGTTGCCGATCGCACCAACGACCGTCTGCGCATGCTGCCGGTGTTCGTCGACGGCCACGTCAACCGTGACGCCGTGACGCTCGACGAGTCGGCCGTGCGCGGACGACCCGGTGTGGGTCGGCGTCGTTCCGACCGCGATTCGAACCACAGCGCCGGCTCGGGCCGCAAGGTTCTCGCTCCACCCGGCCGGGTGGAAACCGTGGAGCTGCTCGAGCGTCGCCGACTCCTGCCCGCGATCGTGTTCATCTTCAGTCGCGCCCAGTGCGACGCAGCAGCCAAGTCCTGCGTCGACGCCGGCCTCGATCTTGTCGATGCGAGCGAACGTACGGCGATCCGCACGATCATCGATGCTCGGTTGGGTGGAATCGACCAGGCCGATCTCGACGTGCTGGGCTTCTCGCAATTCGTCGCCCAACTCGAGCGGGGAGTGGCGGCTCACCATGCCGGCATGGTCCCGCCGATGAAAGAGGTCGTCGAGGCCTGCTTCGTCGAGGGGCTCGTCAAGGTGGTCTTCGCAACAGAAACGTTGGCGGTCGGCATCAACATGCCGGCGCGCACGGTGGTGATCGAGAAGCTCACCAAGTTCACCGGCGAACACCACGAACGTCTGACGCCAGGTGAATACACCCAGCTCACCGGGCGCGCCGGGCGCCGAGGCATCGACGATCTCGGGACCGCCGTGGTGCTGTGGTCGCCCTGGGTGCGGTTCGACGAGGTCGCCGAACTTGCCGGGAGTTCGTCGTTCCATCTCCGCTCGGCCTTCCGCCCGACGTACAACATGGCTGCCAATCTCGTTCGCACCTATACCAGTGACCAGGCGCACCACCTGTTGAACCTGTCGTTCGCGCAGTACCAGGCTGACCGTGACGTCGTTCGACTCGAAGCGCGCCTCGAGCGGCGACGGGCGGCGGTCGGTGACCTGCGCTCGGCTGCGCACAGCGAACTCGGCGACATCGACGAATACCGCCGGTTGCGTGACCACGAACGAGACGATCGTGCAGCGGGTCGAGCCGCACGGCTCGAGGCAGTCGATGATGCGCTCGCGTCACTGCGTCCGGGCGCAGTCATTTACGTGGCCAAAGGCACCTACAAGGGCCCGGCTGCCGTGGCCGCCAGCGCCAATCGCAAGACGGGTCTTCGCCTGACGCTGTTCACCAAGGCGGCAAAGGTCCTGCATCTCAGCGCCGAGGATTTCGACGAACCCCCTCGCAGCATCGGCGAGATCACGATGCCGAAGATCTACGCACCGAACCGCAAGGAGTATCGCAACGATGTCGCCCGGCGACTTCGCAGCATGAAGTCCGTGCCGTCACCCACCACGAAACAGCGCCGAAATCGCGCCGAAGCGCTCGCTGAGATCCATCCGGTGGCACGCGATCCGGACCTGCGCACGAAGCTCAACGCGGCCACCCAAGCCGACCGGATCGAGCGCGAGATCGCCGATCTCGAACGACGCGTCAACGGCAAGAACACCTCGCTGGCTCACGAATTCGACCGCGTCCTCGACGTCCTGACCATGTACGGATACCTCGACCGCTCGACCTGGACGCTCACCGAAGCCGGTGACATGCTGGCGCGAACCTTTCACGAGTCGGATCTGTTGGTCGCCGAGATCGTCCGCTCCCGGGTTCTGGAGGGTCTCGGCCCAGCGGACCTGGCGGCGTTGGTGTCGACCGTCGTCTACGAGCACCGCAGTTCGGATGCTCCTCCTGCGCCGTGGTTCTCGTCGGACGAGGTGCGTACGCGATGGCGGCGCGTGGCGGCGATCAGCGAGGACCTGCGTGCGAACGAGCGGTCGGTCGGACTCGCCGAACACCGGGCACCCGACCCGACCTTCGCTGCAATTGCCTACGCCTGGGTGGCGGGGGAGGGGTTCGCCGAGGTGGTCGGCGACGACGATCTCACCGGTGGTGATTTCGTGCGCACCATCAAGCAATTGATCGATTTGCTCCGTCAGCTCGCAATCGTGGCGCCGGACCCGGCCACGAGGAGCGCAGCCGGTTCGGCAGCCGAGGCGGCGTTCCGCGGGGTCGTCGCCGACAGCGCAGCGCCGACGCCCACCACGGCATGACCATCCGGCCGGGAATGCCATGGGGGCGCCAGGTCCGCCGACCCGACGATCTCGTCGTCGCCGCGAGCGACCGTGACATCGCCAGGTTGCTCGCCGAGCAGCCCGGACCACCCGTTGCGGCCGGGGGCGGTGACCTCGCCCGCACCCTCGGCGTCAGAGGCGACGATGGTCGCAGCACCATGAACGAGTTCCCGATCGACCTGCTCGAGCTGCAGCTCGGTGGACAGCCCGAGCAGTCGGGCGAACTGCTCGTGGCCTGTGCGCACGTGATCGCCCGTTCTCCCTGGCATCGGGGTCACTGGTGGCGGGGCCCGATCCTGGCGGTGATGAATGCCGAGTTCGTCGGCGACTGGGACGTCGCCCCCCGAGGTCACCCGAACGATGGACGTGCCGAGGTGTTCGAAGTCGACGCGTCGATGTCGATGCGCGAGCGGTTCGATGCTTCCCGGCGGCTGGCGACCGGAACCCACGTACCACATCCGCGGATCATCAACCGCTCGGTCCGTACCGCGGCCTGGGACTTTCCTCGGCCGCTCGAGGTGTTCGTCGACGGCGAGCACGTCGGTCGCACGACATCGCTGGCGATCACGGTGCAACCCGACGCGGCGATCGTGTACGCCTGAGAAGTCCCTGCTCAGCGCACACGTGAGATCCCGAGTCGCAGGGGCGCACCGCCGTAGAGTGGTCCACCGTGGCTGTGTACGTCCCCGAGTCCTTCACCGCGGACGAAGCCGATGTGCTGCGCCGGTACTTCACCAATCTCGATGGACCCGTGTTCGCACTGGTCAATCTCCCCGAAGTGGTGAAGGGCGCCCTGTTCGCAAGGTACAGCCGAAGTCACAAGTCGCTGCGACGGCTGTTCCTCGACGAGTTCGTCGGCGATCTCGACGTGAGCGGCGACCACTCCGTCGATGCCACCATTGGCCTCGATCGGGCTGAAGAGCTCTACGCCCGAGTGTTCTTCGATTACGGCGACGATTCGGTCGCGCAGCTCGGCGGAGTCCACCTCGCCTGCGAGCAAGCATCGAATCTGCTCACCAAAATCCTCGAATGGGGACGCCTGATGAGCTATCTCGAGCAGAGCACCCGGTACATCGCCTACGACAACCGACTCGGCGGCCGTTACCGCTACTACCGCGATCCGGCAGTGCTCTCGAGCCCGCTCGGCACTCGCTACGTCGGCGATCTCGACCGGATCTTCGACGCCTACAGCCGCAGTGTCGACTTGGTCACCGAACACGTGCGGACCATCATCGAGCGCGGTCCGGACGACAGTGAGTTCGTGTACCGGACGGCCACGAGAGCCAAGGCGCTCGATGCGGTGCGAGGGATCCTGCCGGCCGCGGCCACGTCGAACGTGGGCATCTACGGCACCGGCCAGGCGTTCGAGGCACTGCTGTTGCGGATGCGCTCGAACCCGCTGCCCGAGTCTCGCGAGTACGCCGACCTGATGTTGCACGAGCTCCGCAAGGTCATACCCAGCTTCCTGCGCCGCGTCGATCTGCCCGAGCGTGGCGGTCGTTGGAGTGAGTATCTCGCAACGACACGTGACGACACCGCTGCACTGGTGAGCGAGTTGTTCGGGGCGGCGCCGGTCGAACCGGCAGCTGAGGTCGAGCTGGTCGACTTCGATCCCGAGGCCGAGGACAAGTTGCTCGCGGCGATCTGCTACTCGCATTCGACGTTGCCGGAACACCAGCTGCTCGAACGTGTCGGGAAACTCGGCATCGACGAACGGGTCTCGCTGATACGGGCGTACGTGGGGGAGCGGGAGAACCGGCGCCACAAGCCCGGCCGAGCCTTCGAGCGGTCGTTCTACCGGTTTGATGTGCTGAGCGACTACGGCGCATTCCGCGACATGCAGCGTCACCGCATGCTCACCATCGAGTGGCAACGTCTGACCCCGAATCATGGCTACACGCGTCCGGAGCTGGTCACCGAAGCCGGTCTCGGCGGTGAGTTCGACGAAGCGATGGAGCGCTCGGCAGGTCTCTACGACGCATTGAACGGTGACTTCCCGCAGCAGGCGTCGTACGCCGTCTCGATGGCCTACCGGATGCGTTACGTGATGCAGTTCAACGCCCGCGAGGCCATTCACATGCTCGAGCTGCGTTCGTCCCCGCAGGGTCACCCGTCCTATCGCCGAGTGGCGCTGGAGATGCACCGGCTGATCGCCGAGCGGGCCGGACATCATGCGATTGCAGCGGCCATGAACCACATGACCACCGAAGCGCCCGAACTCGAACGGCTCGAATCCGAGCGCCGCGCCGAGGCCCGCCGCGGCGACGCTTGACGCTCGGAGACCCGATCGCATTCGTGTATGTGACGCCTGTCACATGCGTGGTCTTCCGGTCGAGCGGGCGGCCACGCCTATGCTCCCGCCGCAACCCCCCGCACGCATGACGAGATCGAAACGACGAGATGGCTGACGACGAGATCACTGAACCAGACGACGACACCGTGGATGAGGAGATCGACGACGAAGAAGTGGACGTCGAGCCTGATCTCGACGACGACGATCTCGACCTCGAAGATGACGTCGTGGCCGACGTCGATGACGACGATGTCGTTGCCGACGACGACGAGGACGACGAGGCGGAAGCCGAAACTCCACGGACCAAGCGCAAGAAGCGTGCTGCTGAGGACGAGGACGATGACGACGACGACGAACTGCTCGCCGACGACGACGTCGAGGAGGACCTCGACAAGATCCTGAAGGACCGCATGGTCGCCGCCGACGACGATGAGGAAGAGGACGAGGACGACGAGCCCGAGGCGCGTGGTGAGGGTAACGAGCGACTGCAGCCCAAGCAGCAGGACGAACAACTCTGCTCATCGTGCTTCCTCCTGGTGAAGAGCAGCGCGCCGAACTGTCCCGTCGGCGATGACGACTGCCCGATCTTCTCCTCCTGATCTGCCGAAGCCGCCCTGGGCTCGGCTCGTCGAGCTCGCTGTGGTCGTACCCGTCGAGGTGAGCGGCCGGATCGTCGACGCCGTGCCGTTCGTGGTCGACAAGGTCCCGGCCGC
This sequence comes from Actinomycetes bacterium, assembly GCA_031426215.1. GTDB lineage: Bacteria > Actinomycetota > Acidimicrobiia > Acidimicrobiales > Ilumatobacteraceae > Sva-07. The sequence goes on along the minus strand of JANPKU010000059.1, from coordinate 1,922 downwards.
TGTCGGCCGGGTTCGACGTGAGATCGTGCTCGCACGGTTCCTGGGCAAGCTCGCCGTCGATCAAGGCGTTCGCGAGCTGCGTTCGCGCCTCGAGCAGTCCCAGGGCGATCCTGGCCCGGCGGTGCCGTCGGCTGCCGCACCTGCCGCACCTTCCGCAGCGGCTGAGGAGCCGCTGGCCGACACCACGGTCCGGTTGGAGGCACCGGACCCCGACTCGTTGGCGCTCGTCGACTACGACCACCTGTCCTCGGCCCAGATCGTGGCGAAGCTCGCCGGTCTGGACGCAATCGAACGAAAGGCGATCCAGCAGTACGAGCTCGCGGGCAGGCATCGACGAACCATTCTCGGCAAGCTCGATCAACTCGATGCACACGACCACAACGAGACCGGATCGTGATCGACCCGCTGGTTCGTCCTGCTACTGCCGACGATCACGACCAATTGCGCGAGCTCGAGCACGAGGCCCGAGAGTCCCTCGTCGGCCAGCGCGGAGGGGATCGATGGCTCGACGAGCATCCTGAGATCGGCGATGGTTGGCCCAAACGGTGCACCGACGTCGACGTGTACGTCGGCTCGATCGACGACGTCGTGATCGCCTACCTCATCGCTGAGCTCGGAGACGACGCCATTGTTCGCATCGATCAGGTGTGGGTGACGCCCGAGGCCCGCGAACTCGGCTTCGGCGACGAACTCCTCGCTACGGCGATTGGCGCCGCTCGCCGACGCGGCGCAATCGCTGTTGAAGGCCAAGCACTGCCGGGGGATCGGCAGACCAAGAACTTGTACGAACGCGCCGGGATCGTCGCGCGACTGATCACCACGTACCGTCGGCTCTGACGGGCCGTCGGCGTTCGGCGATCAGCGGCCCTTCCATTGCGGCGCACGCTTCTCGATGAATGCGGTGAGACCTTCACCGAGATCCTCGGAACGCATCATGACTCCCATGGCAGTGTCGGTCATCTTCTTGAGCGTGTCGTCATCTTCGGTGGCCGAAGCCAGCACGACCTTGCGGCTCTCCCACACGGCGAGCGGCGCCGCCGCAGTGATCTGAGCAGCGAGGGCGAATGCCTGCTCGGTCGCTTGGCCCGGCTCGACGAGGCGATTGACCAGTCCGAGTTCGTGGGCTCGCTGAGCCGAGAGTGGTTCACCCGTGAGGATCAACTCCATGGCGGCGTTGCGACCGATCGCCCGCGGCAGACGGAACAGGCCGCCGGCGCCGGCGACCAAGTTGCGTTTTGCCTCGGCGAGGCCGAAGGACGACCGGGTCGTGGCGATCACCAGATCGCACGCGAGCACGATTTCACATCCTCCGGCAGTGGCGAGGCCGTCGACGGCGACGATGACCGGCTTCTTGCGTTCTCGGTAGGTGAAGCCGGCGAATCCACCTCGTTCGGTGTTCAGGCTGGCTCCCTGGCCGGAGTTGATCGCCTTCAGGTCGGCTCCAGCACAGAACACCGGGTTGGACTGGCCCTCGGTGTTCGCCTGGATGATGCCGACCCAGACGTCGTCGTCGTTCTCCATCATGTCGATGGCGGCCTCCATGGCCTCGGCGACGTCGCCGTTGACGGCGTTACGCGCGTCGGGTCGGTTGAGGGTGATGAGCGCGACACGGTCGCGGGTTTCGTAGGTGACGATCTCGGACATGGTCGTCGATCGTACGACTCGCGTACGTCGACGAGCCAACCGTCAGGCTTCGGCGGTCTCGCTGCTGTCGGCGGTGTCGGCTGTGTCGGCGGTTTCGGCTGTGTCGGCGGTTTCGGCTGTGTCGGCGGTTTCGGCTGTGTCGGCGGTTTCGACTGGGGCGACGGTCTCGACCGGCGCCACATCCTCGGTCACGTCGACAGCGTCGACCGGCGCCGCCGGCTCGGGCGTCGACACGGGTGTTGCGGGCTCGGACGTCCCGGCAACAGCCGGCTCTCGTG